>JBDNCV010000058.1:0-23575 GCA_046719465.1 Anaerolinea sp. | reverse complement strand
GCTGCTGGCAGCTCGACTGTCTTCCCAGTGACCGAGCGCATGGCCGACCTGTTCAATCAGGAAGGGTTCGCGGGCACGATTACGGTGGACAGCATCGGCTCGGGCGCGGGCTTCAGCCGCTTCTGCGCTGGTGAAACTGACATTTCCAACGCCAGCCGTCCGATTCGCCAGAGCGAGATCGACACCTGCTTGGCGATTGGCCGCAACCCGATCGAGTTCTTCATCGGCATCGACGCGCTGGCTGTCGTTGTGTCCAAGAGCAACGACTTCGTCACCAACTTGACCCTCGAGCAGCTTGGTCAGATCTTCAGCGGCCAAGTGACCAACTGGAACCAGGTGGACCCGAGCTACCCGGATGGCGAAATCCTGCTGTTCAGCCCGGGCACGGACAGCGGCACCTTCGACTTCTTCGTGGAAGAAGTGCTTGACAACAACCGTGAGCTGATCCTTGGCGCGGCCAACATTCAGTTCAGCGAAGATGACAACGTGCTGGTGCAGGGCGTGGAAGGCAGCCGCTTTGCCATTGGCTACTTCGGCAGCGCCTACCTGTTCCCGAACCTTGACCGCCTGAACCCCGTGTCGATCGATGGCGTCCCGCCGGCGGCCGATACGGCTGAGAGCGGTGAGTACGAGCTGGCTCGTCCGCTGTTCATCTACACCACCGCTTCCATCATGGCCGAAAAGCCGCAGGTGGCGGAGTTCATCAACTTCTACCTGCAGAACGTGGACAGCCAACTGGGCACCGAGCCGGGCCAGATTGGCTACTTCCCTGTCAGCAAGCGCACCAAGCGCTTCGATGAGCTGCAATTCTTGGCCGCCATCGCTGGCAGCTAAGCGATCACGCTGTAACGTGGCAGGCCAAGCCGTTTGCTTGGCCTGCTTTCCATAGGGCAGCATAAGGAACTATCAAGAGGGGGCATGGCACAATATACTCTTCCCAAAGATACAAGCCTCGCCAAGCGTTCACGGCCAGTCGATGATTCGATTCGCTATGTTTTCTTCATATGCGCATCGGTGTCCATTCTCACCACGGTGGGCATCATCCTCGTACTGGGTAACGAAGCGCTCAACTTCTTCCGCAGTCATGGTTTCATCCAAGCAGGCAACTCGCTCGTAGAAGCCATTGATGCAGCGCAAACCACGATTCGCCATACCACCTCAGGGCAGACCTACAGCGTTGGTGAGATGGTTAGTTTCGCCGAGCGCGAGGGCACCGAGATTTTGCTCATCACCGATGTGCCCGAGCGGGGTGTGTTGGTCGTTGAGCGCGGTTATGAAGGTACTACCCCGTCGTCCCATGTCAGCGGCAGCAACTTGTTCAAGGTGAAGAATGTGACCTTGACAGAATTCTTCACAGGACAGCGCTGGCAGCCACAAATCGCCGCCTTTGGCTTCTTGCCCTTACTGCTTTCCACGGTCATCATCAGCACGATTGGCTTGTTGGTGTCCGTACCGATTGGTCTCGGGGCAGCGATCTACATGTCTGAGTATGCTTCCGAGCGAGTGCGTTCAGTGTTAAAACCAACGCTCGAAATTCTCGCGGGCATCCCAACGGTGGTGTTGGGGTACTTCGCGTTAACGTTTATGACGCCCCTGCTGCGCAGCATCTTCGGGCCAGATGTGGTGCAGGTTTACAACATGGCGTCGGCGGGCATCGTCGTCGGCTTCTTGCTGATCCCGCTGGTGGCCACTGTGAGCGAGGACGCGCTGCGCGCGGTGCCGCGGTCGCTGCGCGAGGCAAGCTTCGCGCTGGGGGCGACGCGCTTCGAAACGGCCGTGCGCGTGCTCGTGCCCGGGGCGCTCTCTGGCATTTTGGCCGCGATCATCCTAGCGATGTCGCGCGCGTTTGGCGAGACCATGATCGTGGCAGTGGCGGCAGGCGCTGGCCCCATGTTCCCGATTGATCTAAACCCGTTCAAAGCGGCTGAGACGATCACGGGCCACATTGCGCGCATCAGCACTGGCGACCTTAGCTACGGCTCGATGGACTACAACAGCTTGTTTGCGCTGGGGTTGGTGCTGTTCGTCGTCACCTTGGTGCTCAACCTCATCAGCAACTACATCACTGCACGATTCCGCGAGGTGTATCAATGATGCCCGAGATCTCTGACGAGAAGCCCAAGGGCTACACGCCGCTTCTGCCCAAGCGCGAGGAATATCAACAGCAGCTTGCTGCGCGCCACCGTGTAGGCAAGATTGCAGCTAACTTCTTCTTCGGCGCCAATTCCTTTGCTCTGCTCGTGCTTTTCCTGCTGGGGTTGAACATCCTCAACAGCGCGGTGGGCTTGGTTGTATACACGTATGCTGTTGACCCCGAAACGCTGTCGGATGAGCCATTTGCCGAACTGACGGAGGCGCAGCTGGTCGATATTCTGGTGCAGAAGGTGCCAAACCGGCTGCGGGTGGTGCTGCGCGATACGCTGAGCCAAGTAGAAAATCGCGTCTTCACCACCACCCCCCTGCGCGAGGTGCTGCGCGGGCGCATCTTTGACCCAGAACTGGCCGACCTGACCGTCAACGACTTAACACCAGAGCAAATTGCCAAAATCCTAAGCGACAACTTGTCTCAATCCGAGCTGGCCTTCGTCATCGAGCGTCAGATCGTCCAGCCCAACGTATCGCGCAGTTGGCAGTTGTTTGACAGCCTGCTCAACCGCGAGCAAATCGAGCGTGAAGCGGCCGAGCGCTTCCCCAACGGTGATCTGTTGTGGCGTTCGTGGATCAGCTGGGAGTTTGTCACGTCGTCGGTGTCGAGCAACCCGACCTTCGCTGGGCTGCGGACGGCGCTGTTGGGGACGTTCTGGGTGCTGTTGGTGACGGTTATCACCGCGCTGCCCATCGGCGTCGGCGCAGCCATCTACTTGGAGGAATACGCCACCGACACGTGGATCAACCGTGCCATTCAAACCAACATTCGCAACCTCGCAGGGGTTCCCAGCATCATCTACGGTATGTTGGGCTTGGCGGTGTTCGTCCGCGTGTTGGAGGAGTTCACCAGCGGGCGCTTCATCGGCATCACCGACTCCAACGGGCGCACCGTGCTCTCGGCCGGTCTAACGTTGGCGTTGGTCATCTTGCCGGTGATCATCGTCAACGCGCAAGAAGCGCTCAAAGCGGTGCCCTCCAGCCTGCGCGAGGCTTCCTACGGCATGGGCGCGACCAAGTGGCAAACCGTCTCGCGAGTGGTCATGCCGAATGCTATCGGCGGCATCATGACCGGCTTGATCCTCTCGATGTCGCGCGCCATTGGCGAGACAGCGCCACTCATCGTGGTGGGCGCGTCAACGTTCATCGGCATCGACCCCAACGGCATCTTCTCGAAGTTTACCGTCGTGCCGATCCAGATCTACCAATGGACATCGCGCCCAGAGCTTGAGTTCAAGAACGCCGCCGCGGGGGCTATCCTCGTGCTGCTCATTGTGCTGCTTGCCATGAACAGCATCGCCATTTACATCCGTCAGCGCTCGAGCATTAGACTCTAGGGGATACCGGACTATGAACAACATACAAGACAGAATCGAAGCCAAGATGACGCTCGACAAGGAGCAGGTCGCGCTCCAGCTCGAGCACGTCAACATCTACTATGGCCCCAAGCTGGCGGTGGCGGATGTGACCATGCAGATTCAGAAGAACAAAATCACGGCGTTCATTGGGCCGTCGGGCTGCGGCAAGACAACGGTGCTGCGCGCGCTCAACCGCATGAACGACCTCATCCCGGGCGCGCGCGTTGAGGGCAACGTATCCTACAACAACCAGAACCTCTACGGTGAAAATGTGGATCCCGTGCAGGTGCGTCGCAACATCGGCATGGTGTTCCAGAAGCCCAACCCCTTCCCCAAGAGCATCTACGACAACATCGCTTATGGGCCGCGCCTGTTGGGGGTGACGAAGAAATCCATCCTCGACGACATTGTGGAACGCAGCCTGCGCGGGGCAGCGCTGTGGGATGAGGTCAAGAACGACCTTAAGAAGAGCGGCCTTGCTCTCTCCGGTGGCCAGCAGCAGCGCCTATGCATCGCCCGCACCATCGCCATTGAGCCAGACATCATCCTGATGGACGAGCCGTGCTCAGCGCTTGACCCAATCTCAACCCAGCGCATCGAGGAACTCATGCGTGAGCTTCAGTCGAAGTACACCATCATCATCGTGACGCACAACATGAGCCAAGCCCAACGCGCGAGCGACTTCTGCGCCTTCTACAGCATCCGCAAAGATGAGACCGAAGTCGGCAAGGAGAAGCGCTGGGGCACGTTGGTGGAATTTGACGCTACCTCCAAGATGTTCTCGAACCCTGAATCAGCTGAAACGCGCGATTACATCGCCGGGCGCTTCGGCTAAACCACGGCTGTATAGCCATGTTTGACGCACAAGGCGTGCCTCAAGGCGCGCCTTTATTGTGCGAGGGCAGCATCAAACCCCGGGCGCGCCCGCCCCAGTCGTGATCGATGGGCAGCAAGGCTTCATCCCCAACCCCGTCTTCCGAAGGAGAAGGGGCAAGCCCCCTCGCCACGGGAGACGGGACAGGGGGTGAGGGGCAGCACCAGCCATTGAGACACGTCCGCATTGTTTCCACTGCTGCGCAACGCCACAAATGAGGCTACAATAAGCGGGTAATTTTTGTAGCGCTGACCCTATTTGAGAGGCTGCCCATGTCATCAGTCGCACAGCGTATCGCCATTATCCGAGATTTTCCTGCGCAGCTTGAACAACTCACGGCGCATCTCACCAGTCAGCAGCTCACCACCGCCTACAACGCGCCGGAGTGGACGATTGCCCAAAACATCCACCACTGCGCCGACGCTCACATGAACGCCTTCATCCGCTGCAAGCTCGCGCTGACTGAGGACACGCCCACCATCAAACCCTACCGCCAAAACGCATGGGCTGACCTTCCCGATAGCACCACCCACGAAGTCGCCAGCAGCCTTGCCATCTTGCAGGGGCTGCACCAGCGCTGGGTGCTGCTGCTGGAATCTGTTGAGGACTGGTCGCGGGCCATCTATCACCCTGAGCAGCAGCGCACCCTGACCCTTGATGACCTGCTCACGATGTACGCCAACCACTGTCAGGCGCACTTGCAGCAGATTCGTGAGGTCATGGAGAAAATGGGCTAACATGAACGCAGTCATCAGTGTAAGCAACGTTCAGCACCTGCGTGAGGCGCGTGCGGTGCGCCGCGGTTGGGTGGCCGAGGTGGCATGGTCGCCTGATGGCAGCATCCTTGCAATTGCGGGCGGCGGCGGGCTAGCTTTCTACATTGACGGCTTTGGCGGTGAGCCAACCCAAGAGTTCACCGAGTTTGAAGCGCCCATCAAGTCGGTCGCGTTCAGCCCAGACGGCAAGACCATCGTCACGGGTGGGGCGGATATGCTGGTGCGCCTGTGGACGTTCGACCCCAACACGCGCCGCATCCACGAGCGCGGCACGCTGGGCGGCCACACTGACGCGGTGGACGCGGTGGCGTGCAGCCCGGGCGGCACGATGATCGCCAGCGCCAGTGCCGACCGCAGCATCCGCGTGTGGAACGCCGAGATCGGGCGCGAGATGGCGCGCTTCACCGGCCACACCGGCGAGGTGACGGGGCTGGCCTTTGCCTTGAACGGCCACGTGCTGGTCAGCGGCGGGTGGGATAACACGGTGCGCTTGTGGGATTTGAAGGGCGAGACTGGCGGCACGATCCTCGGCGCGCATGATGACTGGGTGCGCGAGGTGCGCGTCTCCCCGGGCGGGACTGTTGCGGCCAGCGCCAGCAAAGATATGACGGTGCGCCTGTGGGATATCTACGAAGCGCGCGAAGAGGGCATCCTACAAAGCCACCTCGACGGCGCAGACTGCCTCGCCTTCTCGCCGGATGGCGCGCTGCTGGCCACTGGCGGGCGCGATCATCGCATCCACATCTGGAGCCATCTCAGCCAAACGCTGCTGCACAGCTTTGTCGCCCATGAAAAGCCGGTGATGAGCCTCGGCTTCAACCCCAGCGGCACGATGCTGGCGAGCGCTGGCGGAGACAACGTCGTCAAAATCTGGAGCATCCCTGCGAGTGGTTAGCAACAAACTCATCGCAAGGCTGGCTGGCCTTCTGCTGCTCGGCGCTTGCAGCGCGATCCTGCTGAGCGCGCAAGAGCCGTTCCAGCCGCGCACGTTCACCGACCCCGTCACCAACACCACCTACCGCCTCGAGCGCTACCTGCTGGCCAACTTCCCTGTAGGGATGGCCTTCCTGCCGGATGGCACGCTGCTCTACAACGAAAAGACGACCGGCAGCGTGCGCCTTGTCACGCCTGAGGGGCGCTTGCAGCCCCAGCCCGTTATCACCCTGCCCACCAGCGCCCTGCAAGAGCGCGGCATGCTGGGGCTGGCCATTGACCCGAACTTCGCTGAGAACGGCTTCGTTTACGTCGTCCACACCCGCGAGGGAACCGTGCGCGACTTCCCCGCAAATCAGTTGGTACGCTTCCGCTTGGTGGAGGGGCGCGGTGCTGACCCGCAGGTGTTGGCCAGCTACCCGATCACCAACGGCTCGCTGCTGCACAACGGCGGCAACGTCCACTTCGACGCAGACGGGCGGCTCTACCTCTCGCTGGGCGACTATGGCGAGCCAGCCCATGCGCAAGACCTCGCCAGCCCGCTGGGGAAAATCCTGCGCTTTGAGGTGACCGAGGAGGGCTTGATCCCCGCAGCAGGCAACCCCTACGGTGACGACAATCCGGCTTATGCCATCGGCTTCCGCAACCCGTTTGACTTCACGTTCGACGCGCTGACGGGGCGGATGTACGTGAGCGAGGTGGGGCCAAGCTGCGATGACGAGATCAACCTTGTGCTGCCGGGCTTCAACTATGGCTGGCGGCCCAACTACGAGTGCATCGGCACAGGGTTGATCCGCGGGCTGACGCTTTATGCGCCGCCGCTGCTCAGCTTCACCCCCGTTGAAGCGCCCACCGGCTTGATCGTCTACCGCGGGGCAGCCTTCCCCGCGTGGCAGGGCGATCTACTGTTCTGCAATTGGAACTTCGGCGACCTGCGGCGCGTCGTCCTCAGCGCTGACGGAACGAAAGCTGAGGCCGTTCACAAGCTTGATCTGGGGCGGGTGGGCTGCCGGATTGACCTCGTCGAGGGGCCAGACGGCGCGATCTACTTCGGCACAGTCGAAGCCGGCAGCGGCGCGATCATGCGCCTTGTGCCGGTGACGCCCTAAGCTCCATCCCACCTCTGAACCTCGCCGCATCCACCACCTTTCCTACGCAGTGTTTATCTTTCTGCGGCATAATGACTGTTAAATCCCGAAACGAGTAAGGAGGTATCTACATGCCTAGTGACTTTGTGGGCACGGGCGCTGCCGGTTTTTACATCGACCCTTTATACTTTGTGTTTGTGCTGCCTGCGATGCTGCTGGCGTTCTACGCGCAGAGCCGCGTCCGCTCGGCCTACAGCAGGTGGAGCCGTGTGCGCAACAATCGCGGCGTAACAGGCGTTCAAGTGGCGCAGGTGCTGCTCCCGCGGGAGAACATGACCAACGTCCGCCTAGAGGGCACGCCCGGCGAATTGAGCGACCACTACGACCCGGGCAAGAACACGCTGCGCTTCTCGCCTGCGGTGGCCAGCCAGCCGACGATTGCCGCGATGAGCATCGCCGCCCACGAGATCGGCCATGCCGCGCAAGACCGCGACGGCTACCTGTGGCTGCGCGTGCGCGGCGGCATCGTCCCCTTTGTGCAGATCGGCTCGCAGCTTGGCTACTTGGTGTTCTTCTTGGGTTTGATGGGGCAGCTCACAGGCTTGGCGTGGTTGGGCATCCTGCTCATCGCCAGCGGCACGATCTTCGCGCTGGTCACGCTGCCCGTCGAGCTGGACGCAAGCAACCGCGCGATGCGGATGTTGGAACAGCACAACCTCATCACCAGCGCGGAGGAGAAACGCGCCGCCCGCGACATGCTGGACGCGGCTGCGCTCACCTACTTTGCCGCCGCTGCGCAAGCCCTCAGCGTCCTGCTGTACTACGTCATGCTGCTGATGCGCTCCAGCGCCAGCAGCAGCGACCGGCGCTAAAGCGCCCCTCAAGGCGTCTAACCGCTTACCATTGGCAGGGCGGCCCGCATCTCTTGAGGCTGCCCGCTCATCGGATGAGGCGCGCGAGGGTGTAGTGCAGGCCGTGGATAATGCGCTCGGGCGTGTAGTGGCGCGCGTAGCGTTGATAGCGGATCGTTTGCACGTCCAGCATGAGGTAGAGCACGTCCGCGGCGATGTCGGGTTCATCGCACGTAGGTAGCTGGCGCAGCAGCCCATACAGCGTCATCCGCCACCAGTCATGGGCAGGGTGCAGGCGCATCGTCTCCGGGCTGGCATCAGCCGATTCGAGCAAAAACTCTAGATGGTCGATCACGTAGCGCGCGGCTTCCTCAAGGAACCAGCGGAGTTTCTCCTCGACGGGCTGCGGACGGGCAAGCCCCGTAAGGACGCGCGTTTGCAGCGCCTGCATGTCTGCGTTGAGCAGCGCGAGGATAAGCGCGCCCTTATCAGGGAAGTGGCGGTAAAGCGTCCCTTTGCCAACGCCTGCCGCCTCGGCAATCGCCGACATGGTGACGTGCGCCGCGCCCTGCTCGCGGAACAAGGCTGCGGCGGTCTCCAACAGCAGTTGGCGGTTGCGCTGCGCGTCCGCTCGCTCTTTTTTCTCAACTGGGAACAGGTTTAGATCGTCATTCATCGTCCTATTGTAAACAGGGAATCTCTACATCTCAACCGGAAGCCTCATCCCCCAACCCCCTTCTCCCACCGGAGAAGGGGGCAAAAGCAATGCGCCTGCGGCTAAAGTTACGGGCTAAAGCCCCCTTTGGGGGCGTATGATCCGTTCCGCGTTCGACATGCCTTATAAACAAACGGACACACGTCCGTAATCCTCTCTTCATCATTTATGTCTATTCTAATCGCTGGTGTTATTTGAAGGCTACTCATTATGAAGAACAGGTATTTCATCCGCTGGTGGGCTGCGCTGCTGCTGTGCGGGTGGTTTGGCGTGCTGGCGCAGGCTCAAGATGAGCGCTTTGTCGGTCGCATCCCTGCGCCGGAGTTCCCCGCTGGCCTCGACTGGCTGAACGTCCCCCAGCCGCTTGCCCTCAGCGAGCTGCGCGGCAAGATCGTCATCCTCGACTTCTGGACGTATGGCTGCATCAACTGCATTCACATGGTGCCGGTGCTGGCGCAGGTCGGCGAGCGCTTCCGCGATGAGGTGGTCATCATCAGCGTCCACAGCGCCAAGTTCACCAACGAGAGCGACACCGCCAACTTGCGCCAGATTGTCCAGCGCTACGGCATTCAGCATGCGGTGGTGAACGACCGCGACTTCACCATCTGGCGCAGCTACGGGATCAATGCGTGGCCCAGCTTTGTCGTGATCGACCCGCGCGGGAACATCGTGGCGCGCGACGCCGGCGAGATCAGCTTCGACATCTTCGAGACGTACCTCTCTGCCATGATCGCCTTCTACGACGGCATCGGACGCGGCGAACTTGACCGCACGCCGCTTGCGCTGGCGTTGGAGGGCGCAAGCGCCCCCAGCACGCCGCTCCGCTTCCCGGGGAAGGTCTTGGCCGACGCAGCCAGCAATCGCCTGTTCATCAGCGATACCAACCACCACCGCATCATCATCGCCGACTTGACGACCTACGAAGTGCTGGACGTGATCGGCGGGGGGCGGGGGCGCGTCGATGGCAGCTTTGAGGACGCGCGCTTCAATCAGCCGCAGGGCTTGGCGCTGCAAGGCGACCGCCTCTACATCGCCGACACCAACAACCATCAGATCCGCATGGCTGACCTCGCCGCGCGCACCGTGATCACCCTCTCCGGCAATGGCTACATGTCGCCCACGCTGGCGGTCTATGGGCAGGAAGTGGGCGAGCTGACGCGCCGCCCGCTGCGCAGCCCGTGGGGCTTGGCTTTCGGCAGCAGCCCCGATGACCTCTACATCGGCATGGCGGGGATGCACCAAATTCACCGCCTGAACCTGCGCACGATGCGGCAGGGCGCAGTCGTTGGCAGCGGCTATGAGGGACAGGTCAGCAGCAGCACAGGCGCAAGCGAGCTGGCCCAGCCCAGCGGCCTGTTCTTCGTCAACGGGGATCTGTTCTTCGCGGACAGCGAAAGCAGCACGATCCGCGCGGTCAACTTTGCGCTGGATCAAGTGCGCGTGGTGAGCGGAACCACCGACAACAGCCTGTTCGACTACGGCGACATCGACGGGCCGCCCGGGGTCAGCCGCTTGCAGCACGCCCTCGACGTGACCGGCACACCCGACGGCCGCTTACTGTTTATCGTGGACACTTACAACCACCGCATCAAGCAGATCGACACAGTGACAGAGGTCACGACGACGCTGTTCGGCGTGGGGGCGGGCTTCCGCGATGGCAGCGCCGAGGTTGCGCAGTTCCACGAGCCGGGCGGCATCAGCTACGCTAACGGTCGCCTGTATGTGGCGGACACGAACAACCACGCCATCCGCATCATTGACCTTGAGCAGATGCAGGTCAGCACGCTGAGCTTCCCCAACGTGGAACGCCTGCTGGTGGATGCGCCGGTGATCGTCATCGGCGGCAACCAGCCGCAAGGGGCGGCGCGCCTGCTGGAGGCGCGCACTGTGCCCAGCGGCGAAACGACGCTTACGCTCACGATCACGCTGCCAAGCGGCTACAAGCTCAACCCGCTGGCCCCCAGCAGCGTCACGCTGACGAGCAGCCCCCCGCAAGCCGCCCAAGCAGCGCTCGAACACCCCGTGACCAGCACAACCGTCACGATCCCGCTGCTGCTCGCCGAGGGGGAGGCGGATCTGACGCTGGCGCTGACGTTGTTCTACTGCGAGGAGGCGCAGGAGCAGCTCTGTTTGATCGACATGACGACGCTGCTGCTGCCGCTAAGCGTGCAGGCTGGGGCAGCCGCCGCCACGTTGGAAGTGCGCCACGATGTCACCTTGCCAGAGGCCTACAGCGCTCCGCTACAATGAGGCGCAGCACATCACACCAGCATCGAGGCCGCCATGATCATCTTTTTCGACATCGACAGCACGCTTGTTGAGAACCGCTTCAGCCGCCGCGTCATCGCGGAGGCGCTGGCCCCTTTGGAGGCCGCCACCGGCCAACCGGTGCGCGAGTGGGCACGCGCGATGGGCGCTGAGAACGAACGTCGCCAGCAGGCCGACCCCGACCACCCGCTGACGATGGACTGGCGCGACATCGTCGAGCAGATGGCCGCGCAGCACGGCGTGACGCTGACGCACGACCTCGACGCGCTGTGGGCGGCCTACGCCAACGCCGACGAAGTCGAGGTGTTGGATAACGCGCCCGCGGTCTTAGAACAGCTCAAGGCGGCTGGCCACACGCTGGTGATCGCCACCAAAGGGTTGTGGAAATATCAAGAGCCTGTCCTGCGTGTGACGGGCTTGCTGGGTTACTTCGACGATGTGCTCACGCCCGATAAGACGGGCTATCTCAAGACCTCGCCCGCCTACTTCGACCGCTACACCCGCGACGCCAGCCTGCCGCGCCCTTTCATTCAAGTAGGCGATCACTACTACGACGACGTGATCTGCGCGCGGCGCAACGGCTTTGTGAGCATCATGCGCGCGGCCACGCCCGAGCTGCAAGCCGCGCTGCGTGACGTTCCACTGCCAGAGCGCCCGCAGCGCCTGCACGCGCACCGCGCCGCCATCCCCACGTACCCCGCCCAACCGACCGACACGCTGCCGCATGAGGTCGTCGTCAGTTTGGAGGAAGTGCCCGCGCTGCTCGATTGCCTACACGTAACGCTTAACGACTTGTAAGAGGGTGGCCGCGCTGGCAGGCTTGGCCATGAAGCCGTCACAGCCGGCGTCGAGGTACATCTGGCGTGCGCCCTCGCCTGTGTCAGCGGTGAAGGCCACAATCGGCGTTTTGGCCATCGATGGCTCGGCTTTGATGCGGCGAGTGGCCTCGATTCCGCTGATGTCGGGCAAGTTGATGTCCATTAAGATGAGGTTGGGCTTCTCGCTCAGCGCAGTGGCCACCCCGCTGAGGCCGTCTTCGGCTCCCAGCACGTCATAGCCGCCCACATGCCGTAGGATACGCACCACTAAGTCCATGTTTTGGGGGTTGTCTTCGATATAGAGAATGGTTGCCATGAGGAAATTCCACGAGTGTTAAAATCAATCGCGTTATTATAGCAATCGATCCTGCGGCGTGCAGGGGGATGTTGTCACAGGGGACTGCGCGCCGCGCGATTTGACTCGCCCGCGTAGTGGCCGAATCGGGCGGGATGCCCTACAATCGCAGTATGATCGACACGCTGCTGTGCTATGCCTGACGAAAACAACCGCCCACCTGACATTCCCCCGCCTGACGCGCCGGAGATCGCGCCCAGCACGATCTTCGTGGAGCTGATGCGCCAAGCTGCCGCCCGCCGCCAGCGCGAGTCCGAGCCTGCCGCGCCCACTCCGCCGCCTGACCTGCCCTCGCCGCCAGAAAAGCTGGATCCGCTGCCGCCCATCCCAACCCCAGAGCCGCCCCACGTGCGCCAGCGTTTGCGCCTGACGCCCGAAGCGCTGCCCCCTCACGCGCCAGAGCCAACGCTCGAGCCACCCGCCGCCCCACCAAAGCCGACCCCGCCGCCACCCACCGAGGACATGGTGGCCGCCGCCCGTTTAGAGGCACAGCGCATCCAGCGCATCCAGCGCCGCCGTGAGCGCGTCACGCGGCATCGCGTCGGCGTGTTGGGCGGCTTCCTGCGGACGGCGCTCATCATCCTCGTTGCGGCTGGCGTGGCCAGCACGATCTTCACATGGTTCACCTCGCCGGAGTTTCTCGATCAGCGCGTGGTCAACCGCTTAGTGGTGGCCGATTCGACCAACGTGCCGGTGGTGCAGCCTACCGCGCTGCCCACGCCCAACTACCTCCAGCGCATCGGCATCGTCAGCGGGCATCGCGGCCCCCAGAACGACCCGGGCGCGGTCTGCCCTGATGGCCTGACCGAGGCCAGCATCAATTTTGAGGTGGCGACGCGCGTCGTGCGTTCGCTGCGTTCGCTGGGCTACAGCGTGGATTTGCTGGATGAGTTCGACGCGCGCCTTGACAACTACCGCGCGGCAGCGCTGGTGTCGATCCACGCCAACACCTGCCGCGACTTTGGCGAGCGCGTCAGCGGTTTTTTGGTGGCGAAGGCCGCCGTGCGTCCCTCCGGCGGCGTGGATGACCTGCTGGCGGAGTGCATCGCGCTGCACTACGGGCGCATCATCGGCATCGAGCGGCGCTTCAACCTCACGCGCGACATGACCGACTATCACACCTTCCGCGAGATTCACCCGCTTACGCCTGCTGCCATCATTGAGCTGGGGTTTATGAAAGACGACCGCGAGATTTTGACAACGCGCCAAGACGACATGGCGCAGGCGCTGGTAGAGGGGGTGCTGTGCTTCCTATCGCCCGGGACGAACGAGCTGTTGGCCACGCCGGATTTTTTCATCCGCACGCCAACGCCCACCCCACGTTAGCCCTGAGGAGAGAAGATCATGCGCTCGCTGCTGCCGCGCCTCAACCTGCGCCGATTGTTGACCACACGGATTTACCCGCCTATGACGCCTGCATCACACCCTCCGTATGAGCTGCTCATGTACAGCCGCAGCTTTGGCTGCCCCTTTGTGACGACTGCTAAGCGCGTGCTGGCCGAGTACCACATCGCTTACCATGAGATCATGATCGACCGTGACCCCGCCGCCCGTGAGCGCGTCGTGGCGTGGACGGGCTTCCAAAGCGTGCCGACGCTGGTCGCAGCGCGCGCTGGTGAGCTTGAGCCGCACACAGCGCCGCCGCCGCTGCCCAGCGGCAGCAGCCCGCGCGGGGTGCACCGCGGCGCAATGATCACCGAGCCAACCGCCGATGAACTCATCGCATGGCTGCACGACAACGGCTTCTTATGTTAGGGGGAACCTGCCATGTCCGACATTGACGTTGACCGCGCGCGCCGCCTGCTGCGCAGCCCGATTGAGTCTGACCGCCGCCGCGCGCTGGACATGATCGCCCAGTCGGGCGACCTCGGCGTGCTGACCGACGTGATGGAGGCGATGAAGCGCGAGACCAACCGCGATCTCAAGCGGCAGGGGGAGGCGCTCCTGCGCGCCCGCAGCGCCGACGCAGCACACGTCCTGTGGCAGCAGATGCGCAGCGGCCAATTCGACCCGCAGAACCCATTCGCAGGCCTCAGCGGGCAGGCCGTGTCGCGCTCCGCTGTGGTTTTCCCCGCCGCCCCTGAGCCGAGCGCTGCCCTCAGCCTCGCGCAGGTGGCGTCTTTGATGTTCCTGTCGCTGCTGTCGCTGGTGATTGGGGCCGGGTTGGCGCTCGTGCCGTTCAACCACATGGCGCAAACCATCATCCCTGACGTGTTACAGCGCGTGCACGCCAGCGAGACACCCCTCCAGCTTGACCCTGTCTATCAAGCCTTGATCGACATCAGCCGCTTCGACAGCAGCGAGGTCGTGCTGATGGGGGTCGTGGGCGCAGTCGTGTTTGAAACAACTGTAGCGCTGCTCACGGTGCTGCTGGTGATCACGGGGCGCGTGCTGGGCGGGAGCGGGCCGCTGCTGCCCGAGCTGCCGGGCCTGATGGCAAGCGCGCTCGGCACCCTCAGCTCGGCTGGCGTGTTCATCATGTACGTTGTAACAGCGGCCATGCAAAACCCGGTGATCGAAACGCTGCACGACGGGCAGCGTCTGCTCACCCTCGGCGAGCCGCCGTTGGAGATGGCACTGTGGTTCGGCTTCTTCATCCTAGTGGCCTTCTTCAACCTCGTGCGACAGATGCGCGCGGCGCACCGCGTCAGCACAGCGCGCGCTCTCATCGGCGCGATTGCAGCGCAGGCTATCTTCTGGGGGACGGCGGCCTACCTGTTCTACGCCATCGCGGAGACGCTGTAGGGGCTGCGCCCACCGTTGAAAGTGAAAGTCACACGTTGCCAGTTGCCCCTAGGGACAAGGCCCGCCTCGTCCGTTTCAGAAAGCCTCACCCCTAAATCCCCTCTCTGAGCGGAGAGGGGACTTTACGCCACCACGTTAGACACTCCCCTCTCAAAAGGGAGTGTCTCAGCCGCAGCAGAAGGTGGCCGTGCGCCAGAGGCTAAAGCCTCTGGCTGGCGCGCGGGGGCTAAAGCCCCCTTCAGGGGGCGCGCTTTGGCCGGATGCTTTAGCGTCCGGCGTTCAACGATATGGATAACGCCTAGCACAAGGGGTGAGGTGCAGGGGGCAAGGCCATCACCAGTGATTTAGACACTCCCGGGGGTTGAGGCCTCTTGCTTTCAACTGCCCCCTATTCCCCCAATCTTGAGTGTTTGTCGGATCGCTCATTTCACCCTAAACTAAAAGCATAGTCTCATGAGTTCATAGGGTGACTTTCACATGGATAAACGCCTCATTCACCTGCTCGACAGCTCCGATGTGAGCGAACGAGAACGCGCGATCAAGGCGATGGCGCGCAGCGGCAGCCCTGACTACATTGGCTACCTGAACGCTGTCGTCAAAACCGACCCCGACGCTGGGCTGCGTTCCCTTGCGGCCAAAGCCATCCAATACATCCAGCAGAAATCCGGCCAGAGCGCCGAAGGGGCAGACGAAGTGCACGGGCGCACCACGCCCAAACGGGTAGAGGTCTCGGCGGCCAACGAGCGCCGCGCCGCCTCCATGCTCGACCGCGCGATGGAACTCAGCACGCGCCACCAAGATGAGGCCGCCCGCGAGCTGGTGATGAAGGCCTACCAGCTTGACCCAAACATCCGCCTCGAAGCCTACAAGCGCGGCATCGTCGGCACGGTGATGGGCATGGGCGCTGACCAAGCCTTCGACCTTCTCGATGAGCAGATCGACGCCCCGTCCGAGAAAGCCAAGCGCAAAACCAAAGAAAAGAACGACGCCAGCAGCGGCGAGGACGTAAGCTGGGGCACGGCCATCCTCGACCTGCTGATCTACGGCGCGGTGATCGCCGTGACGATGATCGTCGGCTACTTCCTGCTGATTCAGGTGGGCGGGGATGCGCTGCGGCAGTTGGCCGAAGCCGCCGCCCGCGCCGCCGTTGAGAGCGGCGAGGTGGAATTCAGGCAGGATTTCAACCCCGCCGTGATCAACGACACGATCAACGCGCTGCTCAGGGCGGGCATGGTGTTCGGCTTGACGAATGCGATCGCGACGGCAGTCACCAACATGATTGGGGCTTTCATCGCGTCGGTGTTCATCCACATCGCGGCCAAAGTCATCGGCGGCGAGGGGAGCCTGCCGCGTTTGATCAACAAGACCGTGCCAATCTACACGATCTTCTACGTCGTCTGGTTGATCGTCAGCGCGGTGTCGGCCCTTATCATTTTCAGCGATTTGATGCGCCTGTGGGAGCAAAACGCCGTCATCGACGGCACAAGCGCCAGCATCCTCGTTGAATCTGCGGACTTCGCCATGTTGAACGCCTCGACGAGCTTAGTCGGCAGCATCAACCTAGTGATGTTGGTGGTCTTCCTCGTCATCACTGTTGGGCGGATCGCTTCTGCCTATAACTTCAGCTGGGTTCGCGGCTGTGTGGCCTACATCCTGAGCATTATCTTGATGGGCATGGTCACCTGTGGGCTGTTTTTCATCCTGATGAACCTATTTGCCACCAGCCTCAGCGGCACGTTCACCATGCTGTCACAGTAGGTAGGGGTGACCCGTTGGGTCGCCCCTACCTACCAAATATAGGTCAGGGGGCGTAGGCATCCCCCCGATCACACAAAATTTACACATCGGACGCGCTTTTTTGACCGCTTGTGCGCCATAATCAAGATGTAAAGGCAACCCATTGAGGAGGCGCAGCGCATGGCCGATACCATCCTGATTGTCGATGATGAGCAGCGCATCATCGACCTCGCGCGGATGTACATCGAACAGGAGGGTTACCTCGTCGAGTATGCCAACGATGGGCATCAGGCGCTTAAGATCATCACTGAGAAGCCGCCCGCTCTGGTCGTGCTGGATCTGATGCTGCCCGGCGTGGACGGCTGGGAGATCTGCCGCCGCGTCCGCGCGACCTCTGACCTGCCGATCATCATGCTCACGGCTCGCAGCGACGACATCGACAAGATCGTTGGGCTGGAACTGGGCGCGGACGACTACCTGACGAAGCCGTTTAACCCGCGCGAATTGGTGGCGCGGATCAAAGCGATCCTGCGCCGCGTTGAGAAACGCAACCTGCCCGACAGCGACACTCAGCCTATCGTCATCAACAACCTCGTCATTAACCCGTTGTCGCGCGTCGTCAAGGTGGACGGGCGCACGGTTGACCTGCGCATGAAAGAGTTTGACCTGCTGCTCATGCTGGCCGAGAACAAAGGCATGGTGTTCAGCCGTGAACGGCTCTTGGACGTGGTATGGGGGTACAACTTCGCAGGTGAGACGCGCACGGTAGATGTTCACGTGGCCCACTTGCGCCATAAACTGGCCGGGATGCAAGCCAGCATCGAAACCGTGTGGGGCGTGGGCTACAAGTTCAGCGTGGACTAAGTCATGCGCCTGCGCACACGGCTGTTTTTAAGCTACATCGTGCTGCTGTTGGCCACGCTGGCGTCGCTCTCGCTGGCGTTGATCGTCGTGCTGGGGACGCAGCCCGCCCCACCCGCGCAGGTTTACGCGCGGCTGGCAGCCATCGTGCAGGGCTTGAACGTGCGCGGCTTGCTCGATCAATTCTCAACCGCCGACATCCTCGGCCAGCGGCGGCTCGGCCAAGTTCGCAGCGTCCTCGATGATTTCGCTCAGACGCGCGGCGTGCGTGTGCTGTGGCTGGCGCAAATCGACAACAACACCCTTGTCATCCACGACAGCGCAGGCGTGTACGATGTGCAGGCCGACATCGTCGTGAACAACGAGGAGTTCTTCAGCGCGGGGCTGGGGCGGACGCTCATGCCCGGCAGCCAGCAGATTTACGGGCGCTTCACCGACCCCGACAACACCATCTGGCTGTTCGGGGGGGTCACGCGCAGCCTCAACACGCTGCGGCGCGCCAGCATCGAGAGCATCCTCATCGTGGCCGAGCCAACCCCGACGGTGACGCTGGGGCAGGCGCTGGCGCAGTTCAGCAGCGACATCCTGCCCGCGCTGCTGCGCGCGACCGGCGCGGCGGTGCTGCTGGCGGTGTTTATGGCGGCCTTCATCAGTCAAAGCCTTCTGAGGCCGCTCGGCAGCCTGCTCAACGGCGTGCGCGCGGTGACTCAAGGCCAGTACGAACAGCGCGTCCCCGAGGTCGGGCCGCCCGAAATTCGTGAGTTGGCGCAGGAGTTCAACATCATGAGCCAAGAAGTCCGCGCGACCCAAAACGCCCAGCGCGACTTCCTCGCTAACGTCTCGCACGATCTCAAAACGCCGCTCACCTCGATTCAGGGCTACGCGCAGGCCGTGCTAGACGGGGCGGCCCGCGACCCGCAGCAGGCCGCCCGCATCATCTACGAGGAAGCGGCGCGCCTCAACCGCTTGGTCAACGAGCTGACCGATTTGATCCGCATGCAGGCGGGCGGCCTGACGCTCAAGCACAGTCAAGTGGATGTGAACCTGCTTATCAACGCGCTGACTGAGCGGCTGATGGTGATGGCGCAGCGTAAGAACATCACCCTTCAGACGCGCCTCGCCCCGCTGCCGCCCATCAGCGCCGACGGCGACCGGCTCGCGCAGGTGCTAACCAACCTGCTGAGCAACGCGCTCAAGTTTACCGAGAATGGGGGTCAGGTGATCGTGCGCACCCAACCTTACCCGCACGAGGTCGAGATCATCGTCGAGGATAACGGCATCGGCATCCCCGCTGAGGATTTGCCGCGGCTGTTCGAGCGCTTCTATCAGGTGGACAAATCGCGCGGCCCCAAACGCGGCACAGGGCTGGGGCTGGCCATCGCGCAGGAGATCGTCCACGCGCACGGCGGCAAGATCAGCATCCACAGCGACGGCATCGGCAAGGGGACGACGGTGCGCGTCCGCCTGCCGATTCACCCACCGTTGTGACGACGTTGTGGCGCACAGGTCGGCGTATACTTAAGAAAATGCGCTAGGTTGCGAGGGACAACCGCGATGAACATTGATCCGATTGAACTGCTGATGCTGCTGTTGGGGCTGTTCATGCTTGTGCTTGGCCCGTTTGGGCTTGTGCTTAGCTTCTTGTTCGGGCTGCTGGGCGTGGGATGGTTGGGGTAGCTGCCTGCAACTTTTGGGGGCAGCTTGCGTATAGGTAGTTACGTGCAAGCAAGGTGGTAAGGAGAGAGAACCTCATGAGCGTCGTCGGGATTTTGCTGTTGGTGCTGCTGGCCTATGTGGCGTTTAGCGCGGCGTGGGGCCTCGGCGGGTTGATTATCGCGCTGTTCGTGTGGGGCTTGATCGGCTTCCTCGCGGGGCAGTTGACGAAAGGGCGCGGCTTCGGCATTTTGGGGAATATCCTGCTGGGGCTGGCGGGCGGCATCTTCGGTAACTTTGTGTTGAGCGCGCTGGGGCTGGGCGGGCTGGCCAACATCCCGCTGGTGGCAGGCGTGATCGGCGCGGTGCTGCTCATCGCGCTGGCGGACTTCCTCACTCAGAACAGCGGCAAGCGCAAGCTGCGCGCCTAGCGCCGTCGGCACTTCTCAACCTGTCAGGGCGGGCGATGGCTCGCCCTGCTGCGTTTCTGGCCTGATCCCTCTCATTCACCCTCTGCTTAGCCTACCCACAGCGTGTCACGCTTGACGCGCCCGACTTGGGCGATTACCCTTTGATTTCAAGTGGTCAGTGGATGCCCGCCCAATGTATCGTCATTCGACGCCTGTTCAACGCAACTATCAAAAACCCTTCTTCAGCAAGCGCCGCAGCATCGGCCGCCTTGTGTATATCTTGGTCATGTTGGGCTTGATCGTGGGGATTCCGTTGGCGGTGAGTGTGTACTATCAGCCGCTGCAGTTGGCCGCGCTGGATGCCATCGGCATGGCCCCTACCGCTACGCCCTTTGCCTCGGTGCGCGCGCAAGAAGCGCACCAGTTCTACTTGCGCGGCGATATGGTCAACGCCGAACGGCTGTACGCTATGGCTGTGCAGCAGCAGCCCAACAATATCGATTACCTGTACGAATATGGCCGCATCTTGATCGAGCTGGAGCGCAACCGCGAAGCGGAAGCGCTCGGCGTGCGCATCATCGAGCTAGACCCACAAGACCCGCGCGGCTATGCGCTGGCGGCCAACGCCCTCGTCTGGAGCGACCCGGCCCGCGCTATCCCCTACGCCACCAGCGGCGTGGAATTGGGCATCCCATTTGCGCCGCTCAACGGGGCGCTGGCCATCGCCTATACCAACATCGGGCGCTACCAAGAGGCGCTTCAGCGCGGCGATCTGGCCATCCGCCAGAACCCGATGGACGCCAGCGTGCGCCGCGCCTACGCCTTCCCGCTGACGTGGGTCGGGCGTTGGAACGACGCCATCGCCCAGCTCGAGCAGGCCATCGCCATCAACCCCAACATCACCGCCCCTTACTTCGAGCTGGCCGCCCTCTACCGCCGTTTGAACCAAGAGGAAATGGCCGTCGCCATCTATGACCGCTTGATCGAGCTAGACCCGAACAACGCCCGCGCGTGGCTCCGCAAGTGCGAGACGTATGCCGCCGTTGGCTTGTTTCAAGAGGCCGAGCCGTTCTGCCAGCGCGCGCTCACGATTGACCCACGGTACGCCGACGCGCACCGCATGCTTGGGCAGCTTCGCTACAGCCGCCGCAACTATGAAGGCTCGATTGACAGCTTCAACACCTGCATCGAGCTGGGTGGTGAGTTCATTGAGTGCTACTACATTCGCGGGCTGGCGCATTATTTCCTCGGCCAATGCGACCAAGCGTGGACGGTGCTCAACGAGTCGCTCCAGCGGGCGCGTGTGCCCCAAGTGATTGAGTCGATTACCATCGGCTTGACGAACGTCACCCGCAACTGTGCCGGCTATCAAGGGCAGCAGCTCCCCACGCCCATCCCGCCCACGCCCATCCCGCCCACGCCGATTGGAGGCGTCTAAGATGCACATCCGGCGCGACTATCGAGAACCTTTCTTCCGCGAGCGGCGGCGCGGCTTCCCGTGGCGGGCGCTGCTGTGGATGGGGGCGCTGCTGGCGGGCATGGCCTTCTTAGTAGAGTCGCAGCCGCAGATCATCAGCAGCGCGGCCTATGCCCTGTTGGGGAACGCGCCCACGCCGACGCCCCTGCCGCGCGAGTGGATCGAACGGGCCATGCTGGCGCAGCGCAGCGGCGACTACCCCACAGCGTTGGCAGCTTACGAGGCGGCCATTGCCCAGCGCCCCAACAACGTCGACTTTCTCTACGAATACGGCCAACTGCTGATCGACGCGCAGCAGCCAGCGGACGCGCTGCGGGTGGCCAACACGATCACCAACACGGCCCCGGGCGACGTGCGCGGCTATGCCCTCAAGACGCGCGCAATGGCGTGGCTCGGTCAATCGGCCGCCGCGATTCCGGTCGCGCTGCAAGGGATGAACATCGACAACCGTTTCGGCCCGCTGTATGAGGCCATCTCGCGCGCCTATGCCGGGGAAGCGCGCTGGCGCGAAGCTATCGACAGCGCCCGCATGGCCACCGAACTTTCCCCAAGCGACGCGCGCGCCTATTGGGCGCTGGGCATGGTGCTGACGCAAACCGGCAACTACGACATGGCCATCGCCGAGCTGCGCACGGCCATCCAACTGAACCCGACGCTGCTGCCGCCCTATTTTGAGCTGGCCTTTTTGCTGCTCTCGCTGGATCGCAACCAAGAGGCTATCGACCTTTACGACCGCATCTTGGGGA
Organism: Anaerolinea sp.; assembly: GCA_046719465.1. Taxonomy (GTDB): domain Bacteria; phylum Chloroflexota; class Anaerolineae; order Aggregatilineales; family Phototrophicaceae; genus JANWYT01. Next base: position 1,765 of record JBDNCV010000058.1, on the reverse strand, counting down.
TGCAGCCGCGCAACGCGCGCGCCCTGCTGCGCCAATGCGAGGCCTACCGCAAAATCGGCGAGTTCAACCGCGCCCTCGGTTTGTGTCAGGATGCCGTCGACGCTGACCCGACCTTCACCCCCGCGCAGTACCGCTTAGGCATGTTCCGTTACAGCCAGCGCGATTTTGAAGCCAGCCGCGCCGCCTTCGACGCTTGCTTGACGTATGCCCCTGACAGCTTGCAGTGTCGCTATATGCTGGGACTTTCTTACTATTACCTGCGCCAGTGCGACCAAGCCCGCCAACTGCTGACCGAGTCGCAGCGCATCGCCAGCGCCCGCAGCAGCGCCGAGGGCGACCTCGCCATCATCAATGAAGGTTTAGCGGCGCTGGCGGGCGACCCGCAGTGCCTCGGCGGGGGGATGCCCGCTGCGCCCACCCCGACCGCCGAGCCAGCGACAGAGGACGCCGCATGAACATTCGCACCCCCAAACGCTACCGTCGCCCGCCGCGCCGCAGCATCTTCCCCATGCGGACGCTGGTGCTGCTGCTTGTTACGATGGGGGTGATCTTGGGCGCGTCCCGCCTGATGGAGCAGCGGGAAGTGATTCAAGACCAGATGAGCGAGGTGGCCCAAGCGCTGACGGAGAACCTCAACCAGCAGATGGCCACGCTCAGCGCGCCGCCGCCCACGCCCACCCAAGACCCGCGTCAGAACCTGATCGCGGGCGACAACGCATGGCAGGTGGGCAACACGGCCGAGGCCGTCCGCAGCTACCAAGTGTCGCTGGGGGCGATCCCGAACAATGTAGGGATTCACAACCGGGTGGCGTTGGGGCTGCTGCTGGCGGGCAGCACCGAGCAGGCCGTGGAAGCCTCGCAGCGGGCGATCATGGCTGACCCGTTCAACTCGGATGCGTGGGCGATTCGCGGGTGGGCGCTGGCCAACAGCGGCGACATCGCGGGCGGGATGAGCGCTGCGCTGCACGCCATCACGCTCGACCCTGAGAACACCCGCGCCCGCGTTTACCTCGCGCGCGTGCTGTACATCGACGAGCAGTATGCGCGCGCGCGGAGCCTCGTGGACGAAGTGCTCAACGACGACCCCGACGACGCTGAGGCGCTGTGGGTGCGCGGGTTGATCCGCGAGGCCGGTTTCTTTGAATTTGCGGGGGCGCTGAACGACTTCCGCGCGGCCTACGACATCGCCATGAGCGAGCTGCCCGGCGTGGCCGCGACCGTGGCCGTGGACATCGCGCGGATCCAACTGCGCCCGCCTGACCCGAACTATCAAGGCGCGATTGACATTTTGCAAGCCGCCCGCCAGATGAACGCCGAGAACACGCTGGTGCTGTTCTGGCTGGGGCGCATCTACTACAGCGACCTCGGCGACCCCGCCCAAGCCATCCCCTACTTGCAGCAGTGCGTGGACTATAACCCTACCAGCTACAACTGTTTTTACCTGCTGGGGCGGGCGCAGCGCAGCGTCAACCAGAACGCCGCCGCCCTGCAATCCCTAGAGGAAGCGACCCGCCTTAACTCACCCAACCCGCGCCATTGGTGGTGGGCGGCCAACATGTACTACGAGCAGGGCAACTGCGCCCGCGCCAGCGAGTTCCTGCGGCGCGGCGCTGAACTCATCACCGAAAACACGCCCGCCGACTTGATCGACGCCTACGACTTCTTGCTCAACAACTGCGGCGTGAGCATCCCGCGCTTGGGCCTCCAGCAGGCCACCCCCACGCCGGAGCTGGAGCTGCCCCCTGACGAGCCAACCCCCAACCCC
>JBDNCV010000057.1:0-23606 GCA_046719465.1 Anaerolinea sp. | reverse complement strand
CGGTGAGCACAAAAACACTGCCACATTCGCAAACTCGGCGGGCTGCCCCACACGCCCCAGCGGGATCGTGCTGCTCACTTTGGCCAGTTCCTCCTCTGGCGTGGATCCAGAACGCGCCGCGCGCGCCGCCATGAGCTGGTCAATCCGCCCAGTGTGGATCGTCCCGGGCAGCAGGCTGTTGAAGCGGATCCCATATCCGCCAAGCTCCAACGACAGCGTTTTCATCAGCCCGACCACCGCCGGTCGGATTACGTTCGACAACGTCAGGTTATCGACCGGCTGCTTCACCGAGATCGACACCACCGCGAGCACAGCCGGAATCTGCGACTGCTTGAGCGCGGGCAGCGCGGCCTGCACCAACGACACCGCGCTTAGCAGGGTCAGGTTGATGGCTTGGCTCCACACCCCTAAATCAAAGGCCTCGAACGTTCCTGCGGGCGGGCCGCCCGCGTTGATCACCAACACATCCAACCCGCCCAGCATCTCAACCGCATTTGTGATCAAGCGCTTCACCGCCTCCGGATCCGATACATCGGCGGCCACAGTGAACACCGGATGCCCAGTTTCCTCTACGATGTCGCTGGCGGTTGATTGCAGCGCGCTGAGGTCACGACTGCTGATGACCACTGTCGCGCCTTCACGGCTGAATTGGCGGGCGGTCGCCGCGCCTAACCCTTGACTGGCCGCCGTCACCAGCACGCGGGCGTTGTTGAGTCCAAGATCCACTGCCAGCTCCTTTTCACTTCAAAACGACTCGAAAGTAAAGATGACCGATCCCGATGATATCACCATCAGTGACAATCGTCGGTGAGGCCACCCGATCATCGTTGAGCAGCGTACCGTTGGTGCTTTTGCGATCCTCCAACCACCACTGCCCATTTTTCAGCGTGAGGATAGCGTGCTCAGCGCTGGCAAAAGTCTGTGGGATCACAATCGTGTTGGTGGGGCTGCGGCCGAGCGTCGTCACTGGCATCAACGGGTACGAAACGCCCGTGGCAGTATACTGCCCATCGACATTGGCAAGAACTTGCAGTGCTCCGAACGAACGCCGCTGCTGCATGGCCTGCGCCTTGACCTGATTCGTCTCTCGCAGGATTGCCACAATCAAGACGCTGATGAGCAGCACCAGCAAGATGGCTGATAGGGCACGCAGCACAAGGAGCGTTTCAGCAACTTCCACACCAGCCTCTTTACGGGGATACAGGTCGAATCACGTCGGTCGTCCCGGGGGAGAGCCGACCGGGCGCGCCGTCGATCATGAAGATCATCCGCGTGCTGCCGATGCGGATGACATCGCCTGATTGTAAGCGATGTTCGCGCGTCAACACTTCATTAACATATGTGCCGCTCTTGCTCTGCGCGTCGAACAGCAGATACGTCCCATGCCGCAAGCGAAGCTGCACATGGTGCCGCGAGACGTACCCATCCTCAAGGACGATCGTGTTGTTCTCTGCCCTGCCAATGTTCACCACCGGATCCACCAACGGTATCACCCTCGCGCCGATCAACAGGTGCATCCGCGGCGCAGCCTGCTGCGGAACAACATCCACCGGTGAGATCATCGCGGTGGATGAGGCCGCGCTGCTGTGATCGCTGTAGACCACCACATCGCTCATCCCCAACTGTGGATCCGCGGCGAAGATCAACGTAGGCCGCTCCTCCAGTTGATAGCCCGAACGCGCCGAGAGATCGATGATCTGTGGCACAAGCGCGTCCATTAATTCTTGCTGCGCAGATGCCAAGCGTTGGTAATGCTGCGGGTGGACGTGGACACGATACTGATCAGGCGCAATCGGCTTCCCACCCGCCAAGCCCGCTGGGCGCAGGTTGCTCTGCATGCTCCGGGCGAGCTTCACCGCGATGTCGTGTGCGCTCACTGGCCGGCGGAAAAGCTGCGCGAAGGCATTCTCGACCAAGCGTTCCAACGCACCCTCTAGCTTTGCAAGGTTGTTGCTGTTTCCCATGAGCATCACTTTGGACAGGTCAGCCACTGCTACTCAATTATACTTGCTGCGAGCGAGTTCAACATAGACGATGGTGAAACGACTGTCAAGCGAAGGCTTCACGGTGTCAACTCAATAGCTCACCGCCAAGCTCACCTCAACCCGCAGTTGACTATTGACAGGCTGACGCCTACAATGCTGCATCCGATGTTTGTGCATGTGGGCATAGCAGCGTATGTTTGAAAGCCTCTCACAACGGTTGCAGAACACCTTCGACAACCTCGGCAAAGGTGGCAAAGTCAGCGAGCAAGACGTGGCCAACGCCATGCGTGATGTTCGGATGGCGCTGCTGGAAGCCGATGTTGCCCTGCCGATTGTCAAAGACTTCGTTAGCCGCATCCGCGAACGCGCCATCGGCGCTGAGGTGCACAAGAAACTGCGTCCGTCAGAGCAGGTGATCAAAATCGTCCACGAGGAGCTGATTGCGACGCTTGGGGAGCCGGGCCGGTTGAATTTCTCCGGCAGCGCCAAGCCCCACGTCATCATGATGATCGGGTTGCAAGGCTCTGGCAAGACGACTAGCGCTGCCAAACTCGCCATGTACTTGCGTAAGGAGGGCCGTCAGCCGTTCCTGATAGCCGCCGATACGTATCGTCCTGCTGCTGTTGATCAGCTGGTGACCCTCGCCAAGCAGACGAACATCCCCTACTACGAGGAAGGCGTGAGCGCCAGCCCACCCGACATTGCCAGCCGCGGTCTGGAGGCGGCCCGCAAGGCTAATGCCACTGTAGCCATCATCGACACGGCAGGCCGCCTCCAGATCGACGAAACGCTCATGCGTGAACTGGAGGAGATCAAGCGCCGCACCAACCCCGCTGAAATCTTGCTGGTGGCGGATGCCATGACTGGCCAAGAAGCCGTCAACATCGCCACAGGCTTCAACGAGCGTTTGCAGATCACCGGCCTGATCCTCACGAAGGTTGATGGTGATGCGCGTGGCGGCGCGGCCTTGTCGATGCGCGCCGTGACGGGCGTGCCGATCAAGTTCATGGGCACGGGAGAGAAGATCAGCCTCGACACGCTGGAACCCTTCCACCCGGATCGGATTGCCGACCGCATCCTCGGCATGGGTGACGTGATGTCCCTCATCGAACGCGCCGAGCAGCTCTACGAGGAAGAAGAGGCGCTCAAACTCCAGAAGAAGATGATGGAGAACGAGTTTACGCTGCAAGACTTCCTTGAGCAGCTCCGGAAGATTCGCAAGATGGGGCCTATCAGCCAGCTCATGGGGATGATCCCCGGGATGAGCAAGATGCAGTTACAAGGGCAAATCAAGAATGAAGACATCGAGGCACGCCTCAAAAAAGTGGAAGCCATCATCAGCTCTATGACGCCTAAAGAGCGCGAGCGGCCACTCAAGATCCTCAACGCGAGCCGCAAAAAACGGATTGCCGCAGGTAGTGGCTACGAAGTGCGCGATGTCAACGAAGTACTCAAACAGTACCAGCAGATGCAGAACATGATGCAAATGCTGCGCAAAGGCAAATTCCCTAAAATCCCCGGCCTGACCGACGGCATGGGGTTCTGATCTGATACCACGAAGGAGCAAACACGCAACATGGTCAAGATTCGCCTTACCCGCACGGGTTCTAAGTTTCAAGCGTCCTATCGCATCATCGTGACGGACAGCCGCCGCCCGCGCGACACCCGTCCCATTGAGGTGCTCGGTTACTTCAACCCGCGCACGCGCCCCTCGACTGAAGTGGTCGATGAGGCCCGCGCCCTCTACTGGTTGAGTGTTGGCGCCCAGCCGACCGAAAGCGCCGAGAACATCCTCAAGCGCCTCGGCACGTTGGATCGCTTCGCGCGCATGAAGAAGGGTGAACCAGTCGAAGCCTTGGTGGCCGAGGCCGAAGCCAACCGCAAGCCGCTGCCCGATCAGCGCACCAACTACCCTGCCCCAGAGGCCGGCGCACCCAAAACCAAGAACAGCACCCGCGTGAAATCGCAGTCCGCGTAATTAAATTAAAGGGAAGGCCTGCATCATGAGTGAAGATCTCATTCGTTTCATCGCCGAGCATCTTGTCAATGATCCTTCCGCCGTACAAATCGTGACACGTGAGGCAGGCAAGAGCGTCGTCATCGAGCTGCGCGTCGACAAAGCAGACATGGGCCGCGTCATTGGCAAGAATGGCCGTGTCGCCAACGCCATGCGCGATCTGCTGCGCGTTGCCACCGAGAACAACCGCAACAGTAAGCGGGTCATCCTCGAAATCGAGTAGCCAACGAGGGCGCGGGCAAGTTTGTCTCGCGTCCTTTCATTGCTTATGAGCAATCGTCTAGAGCCATCCTTTCTCATCGTAGCCGAGGTGCTGCGCCCCCATGGGGTACACGGTGAAATCCGCGTGCGCATCCTGACCGACTTTCCGGAGCGCCTTCAGCCCGGCAAGATGGTCTATCTAGGCCGCTCTGCCGATCAACCGCAGGCTGAATCGTTGACCCTCGCGCGCGTGCGCTTGCAAGACGGCTACGGCATCTTTCAATTGGAAGGCATCGGCAATCGCAACGATGTTGAACATTGGCGCGGCTTGTTCTTAATGATCCCCATCGATGAAGCTGTGCCGCTTGAGGAGGACGAGTTCTACGCCTATCAGCTCATCGGCATGACCCTCTTGAACGAAAACGGCCACGTCATCGGTGAGATCAGCGACATCATGGAGACCGGAGCCAACGATGTTTTGGTCGTCACCAGCAGCGAATACGGTGAGATCCTCATCCCAGACATCCCGGGCATGTGGGTCGAGCTGGACTTTGACGAGGGGTTTGCAACCGCCCGGCTGCCAGATGGCCTGCTGCCTTCGCCTTGAGCCGCTTGACATCCCGACACGCTCAGCGCTATCTTCAAATGCATGAGCCAATCTCAACCCAAACCACCGGATAACCCACAACACCTCTATTGGCTGGCACTTTCACTTGTCAAAGGCCTAGGGTATCGTCATCTCTTGCGGCTCGTTCAAGCGTTCGGCAGCCCCAAAGCCGCATGGGAAGCGCCTCCTAGCCTGCTTGACGAGATTGAGGCCTCGCCTGCCCTCAAGGAAGCGTTGCTCGCTGCACGCCGCAGCCTTGACCTTGCGAAAGAGTGGGCGCGAGTAGAATCAGCACAGGCCCAACTCATTACCCTCGATGACCCGCACTATCCTGCTAACCTGCGCACCATCGACGCGCCGCCGCCTGTGCTTTATGTGCGCGGTGAGCTGCGCGCGGAGGACGCGCTTGCCGTCACCATCGTTGGAACACGCTCAGCCAGCAGCTACGGGCGCGAGGCAACCTTCCGCCTAGCGCGGGAGCTTGCGATGCAGGGCGTCACGATCATTTCTGGTCTAGCGCATGGCATCGACAGCGCCGCGCATCACGGGGCACTGGCTGGCAGCGGTCGCACGATTGCAGTGTTCGGCTGTGGGATTGATCGCATCTATCCACCGGGCAACACTGGTCTTGCGGAGGAAATCCTCAACAAGCGGGCAGGCGCATGGATCACAGAGTTTCCCATCGGCACGCCACCTTCGGGCAGCAATTTCCCACGGCGCAATCGCACCCTTGCAGCGCTCTCCCGTGCCGTTCTCGTTACTGAAGCGCCCGAGGGCAGCGGGGCGCTGCTCACGGCGGATGCCGCGCTCGAGCAAGGACGCGATGTGTTCGCGCTGCCGTCGAATATCCTGAACCGCAGCGGTGCAGGAACCAACCATCTCATCCAAGACGGCGCACGGCTCATCACCAGCGTGGAGGATATCCTCGATGAGCTGCACATCACACCCACACCGCGGCCACGAAAAACGACAGTTGTTCCGCCACCGGTGAAACAGCCCGATCCCCCTGCCCCGCCGCCTGCCGAGCCACCGCCGGATTTGAGCGCAGTCGAAACACAGCTCATGGCGCTGCTCACTACCAGCCCCAGCCACATCGACGACCTCATCCGCCAAAGCCGCTTGCGCGCTGACGAGGTGATCTCTGCCATGACACTGCTTGAGTTGAAGGGGCTTGCCAGCATGATCGGCCCTATGCAATACTGCCGTTCGTAACGACCTATTTACTTGGGAACTGTTCCACATGGATAACTACTATGCGTTGATCTTAGCGGGGGGTGGCGGCACACGGCTCTGGCCAGTCAGTCGCAAAAACAAACCCAAACAGATGCTGGCGCTGACGGATAATGTGACGCTATTTCAAATGTCAGTGCGGCGATTGCTGCCGCTTTTCCCGCCAGAACGCATCCTCATTGTCACCGGTGAGACCTACGTGGACGCGATGAAACTCGACGCGCCAGAAATCCCCGCCGAGAACTTCATCGCAGAACCTTCCGCCCGCGATAGTGGGCCGGCAGTTGCATTGGGATTGGCGCATATCCACTTCCGTAATCCCAGTGCCATCGTTGCCATGGTCACCGCCGATCACCACATTGCCGATGAGGAACGCTTCCGCCAAGTGCTGGTCGCAGCCTATGAGCTGGCCAGCAGCGATAAAATCGTGACCCTCGGCATTCAGCCATCGTTCGCCGCGACCGGATTCGGCTACATCCAGCGCGGCACACGCTGCGGGAAGTTCAACGGCTTTGAGGCCTATAAAGCATTAAAGTTCACTGAAAAACCCAGCCAATTGACCGCCGAACGCTTTGTTGCATCTCGTCAATATAGTTGGAATAGTGGTATGTTCATCTGGTCAGTGCAGCGCGGGCTGAACGAATTCCAGTGGCAGCGCCCAGAACTGGCCCACCGCATTAGTCTGATTCAAGAACAGATCGGGCAACCCGATTACGAGGCTACCCTGCGTGAACAGTGGCCGCAAATCACCAAAATTTCTATCGACTACGCCATCATGGAAAAAGCTGAGAACATGATGGTTATCCCGGTCGACATTGGATGGAGCGACATTGGAAGTTGGGCATCGTTGTTCGATGTGTTGGAAAAAGACGGCCTGAACAACTGCATCCGCGGGGCGCTCGCTGAGAAGTACATCCCACTTCAATCGAACGGCATCATGGTTCGTAGCGACCGGCTCATCGTAGCCATTGGCGTACACGACTTAATTGTGATAGAAACAGAGGATGTCCTCATGATCTGTCATCGCGATCATACGCAGTCAGTGAAAGATGTCGTGCAAGAGCTGTCTGCGGGAGGATATTCTAGCTACTTGTAGCAACCGTTAAACCAATACGACAACCCAGCACCCTGCGCGCTTTCGATGGTTACCCGTAATCTCCACGGTTTCTAGTTGATCGTCCCGCAGCGAACAAACGTCAACCCAACGGACATTGGAACAGTGATGAGCGAAACCAAACAAGCCTACTGCATGCGATGCAAAACCAAGCGAGACATGGTGAATCCTGTTGCGACCTTCTCTGCAACAGGAACGGCTATGACGCGCGGCGTATGCGCTGTCTGTGGAACAAACCTATCGATCATGGGCAAGACGCCAGCCCATGAAGGCCTAGAGAAGCCAGCGCCTGTGCCACGCACGACAACCGCCGCCAAACCCGTTAAACCGACCAAGAGTGCGTCAAAATCTACCAAAGTGGCCAAAGGCGCAAAATCATCCAGCAAGGCCGGGGGCAACACGAAGAAGACATCAGCTAGCAGCACGAGCCTCAAGTCAGCTGGTCGCGCGGCCACTAGCGAGAAGAAATCCAGCGCACGGCGCAAAGTTCGCAAGCTGGTGATCGTCGAATCGCCTGCCAAAGCGCGCACCGTCGGCAGCTTCCTCGGCAGTGAGTACACGGTCATGGCCAGCAAGGGTCACATCCGCGATCTGCTGGTGTCCCAGCTCTCCGTTGATGTTCAAAACGACTTCGAGCCGAAGTATCGCGTGCCTAACGAGAAGCGCGAAACCGTGGCCGAGTTGAAGCGCGCCGCGGCCGACGCAGAGGTGATTTACCTCGCCACTGACCCCGACCGCGAAGGAGAGGCCATCGCGTGGCATCTCATGGCCGCTGCCGACATCCCACCCGCGCGGACGCAGCGCGTCGTGTTCCATGAGATCACCAACAATGCAGTTGCTGAAGCGTTCGCCCATCCCCGCAGCATCGACCAAGACCTTGTCGACGCGCAGCAGGCCCGTCGTATCCTCGATCGGCTTGTTGGCTATAACATCACGGAACTGCTGTGGGAGAAAGTCCGCAATCGCCTGAGCGCTGGCCGTGTGCAGAGCATCGCGCTCCGCATGGTGGTTGATCGTGAGCGCGAAATTGAAGCCTTCATCCGCGAGGAATACTGGACGATTGACGCTGAACTAGTAAAACACGGAGAAACCGGATCAAAGAGCCACTTCCTCGCGCGACTCGTTCGCATCCACAACGACGAGCCGAAGCTGACATCCGAAGAACAAACGCTGCCACACGTGAAAGCGCTCGAAGCCAGCCAATACATCGTGAGCGACTACAAAACAGGCACGCGCCAGCGCCGCCCCTCCGCGCCATTTACCACGAGCACCCTGCAACAAGAGGCTTCGCGTCGGCTTGGCTTTACCGCCACGCGCACAATGAAAGCTGCCCAAGACTTGTACGAGGGCATCGAACTCTCCAACGCCGAGGTAGTTGGTCTGATCACCTACATGCGCACCGACAGCCTAACCGTCTCAGCCGATGCCCAGCGCGAGGCGCGCAGCTACATCCTCAACCGCTTCGGGAAAGAGTTCGCCCCGTCCGAGCTGCCGGTCTATAAAACCAAAGCCAAAGGTGCGCAAGAAGCGCACGAGGCCATCCGCCCTACCAGCGTCCTGCGCCACCCAGACGACGTGAAGAAGTACCTCACCAATGACCAGTACCGTCTCTACAAGCTCATCTGGGAGCGCTTCGTTGCCAGTCAGATGTCGCCCGCCGTGTATGATACTGTGCGCGTCGAGATCACCGCTGGCCCCGCAGGCAGCCCGCCACCCTACCTGCTGCGCTCATCCGGCAGCCGCATCAAGTTTCCGGGGTTCCTCGCTCTGTATGAAGACACCCGTGATGAGGATGCGATTGTCGACGACGACGAGAACCGCTACCTGCCGCTGATGGAATTGGGAGAGGCGCTGCGCTTGATCAAGGTGCTGCCGGAACAGCACTTCACCGAGCCGCCCCCGCGCTATACCGAGGCCAGCCTTGTCCGCACCCTCGAGGAATACGGCATTGGCCGTCCCAGCACCTACGCCCCCACCGTAGGCGTCATCCAAGACCGCGATTATGTCACAAAGATCGATAAGCGCCTCGTCCCAACGGAGATCGGCAAGATCGTCAGTGACTTGCTCGTGCAGTTCTTCCCCGAGGAAATGGACTACCAATTCACCGCACGCATGGAAGAAGATCTTGATGAAATCGCCGAAGGTCGCATCGACTGGAAACCTGTGCTGCGCCAGTTCTACACCCCCTTTGAACAGCGCTTGATCAACGCGCGAGCGCGCATGCCCCGCATGAAGCAAGAAGAACACGTCGGGCGCAAGTGCCCCACCTGCTCCACAGGTGACTTGGTGATCAAGTACGGGCGGCGCGGCAAATTCATCGGCTGTTCCAACTATCCAGAGTGCAAACACACCGAACCATACATTGAATTGACGGGCGTCATGTGCCCACAGTGTGGCGCAGACCATGGTGGCCAGCTCATAGAGCGTAAGACCAAGCGCGGGCGCACTTTCTTCGGGTGTTCACGCTACCCCGAGTGCGACTTTGCCGCGTGGAAGCTGCCCACTGCCGCGCCCAACGCCGAAACCAATGAAGATGACCGGATTCAACTCTTGTCTTGATACAGCGTGGTGATGGGCGGTTTTGCGTGAACGCCCACCACAGGCTATACTTCGAATAGGTTACTCGGATAGCTTGTTTACGCTGCCACCCTTTCAGAAAGGCTGGACGCTTATGAATCTCGGACGTCGCAAAAAACCGGCCGCGCCCCAAGCGGTTCCAGCGCCTGCCCCGTCAGCCGCCCCACCGCCCACTGAACGGCGTCAAAACCCGATCGTGAAGTACCTCACAGATTCCTACAACGGGATCTACAAGATTCTGCTTGAGCCGAACATGCCGAGCAAGACCACCGTCGCCCTCTTGGTCGTCGGGCTGCTGCTTGGGCTGCTGTGGGGCTATGGTCTCGCGCCGATTGAATTTGCCGGGGCCAACCCGCACCGCCTGAACCAATCTGCCCGCGATCAATGGGTGCTGATGGCAGCCGGCAATTTTGACCGTCTGTTCTACGACGAAGCCGAGACCGCCCGCCTGCTCGCTCAGATCGAAGACCCCGCTGGCACGGTGGCGCGCTTGCTCCAGAGCGAATCGCTCACGCCGTCTGACCGCGAGGCTCTGCTGCGTATCCAGCCCATCGCGCAGAACGTTGTCGGAACGCCAGCGCCTGCTGACCCGGGCTTCTTTGGCAACCTGCTGAGTGGCTTGATCATCCCGCTGCTCATCGTGTTGATCGGTACCCCAATCGTCGTGGTCGTGTGGCGCTTGTTCATTTACGGCAATGTCGTCGCGCCCATCGTTCAGCGTGTGCGGGAAATACGCGATCCCGATCTGCGCGCGCGCAACGAGGCCAACCGTGCCGAGTTGAAGCGCCTCAAGCAGCAGCGTGCCGAGCTAGATCGCATCAAAAGCGAACGTACCGCCGACGAGGAATTGGGCGAACCGGTCGTTCAACTGCTGAAGGTCTACCAAAGCGGACGCGCCTACGACGAATCGAACGAAATTGAGGTCGGTGATGAGTTTCTTGGGCAATGTGGCTCGGTAATTCCTGACCTGCTCAACGGTGATCCGCTGGCGATTGAGGTGTGGCTGTTCGACATGCAAGCCACCCAAGAGAAAAACTTCAAAAAGATGTTCCTCACGCCCATTGCTGCCAACGACCCGCAATTGGTATCACGGCTCATGGCGGACTCTGGCATTGGCCCCCAAGATCTCGCGGTGATGCAGCCGGGCGCTAAGCTCATTCTTGAAGGTGAAACGCTCCGCGTGGCGAACGAGATCAGCACCATCGAGTTTAATCCCAATGGGCGTCTCACCAACTTCAAGATGAAGGTGACTGCATGGCGCAAGCAATCGGCTGGTGGCCTTCCCGCTTACCCCGCAATGCCTGCCGCGGCTGTTCCAGCCCCTGTAGCGATGCCTTCGCCAGCGCCTGCGCCCGCCCCTCAGCCTCCAAGTTATGGTGGCTTTGGTGCAGCGCCGCGTCCGCTGGCATCCCCTCCACCACAACCGCAGCCTACGCCGCTGCGCCCTCTCTCAGACTACGATAATATTGCGTTCGATCCGCCGCCGGTGCCACCAGCCCGTCCGCAACCGTCCACCTTTGGCGCGCCTGCTGCGCCTAGCTTCCCACCGCCAGAGGACGACGATCCGTTCGGCAACACGGGGGACTTTACCCCACTGCCGCCGAGACGCTAAAAAACAAATAACCCCGCCGCTGGCGGGGTTTATTCGTCGAGTGTGCGTCTTATCACTCAATCTTGATGATGGTGAAGGTCAGTTTGCCGTTCGGGGTGTTCACTTCGATTTCATCTTTTTTCTTCTTCCCCATTAGCGCCATCCCAATCGGGCTTTTCTCGCTGATGAGGCCTTTCATTGGGTTGGCCTCAGGCGCGCCGACGATCGTATAGGTCTCATCTTCTTTCGTGCCCTTCTCACGAATCGTCACCACCGAGCCTAAACCAACATAGGTATTGCCACCCTTCTCGATGATCTCGTGATTGTTGAGGATATTCTCGATGTACTGCACGCGACCATCCAACATTGAAAGCTGTTCGCGCGTGTCGTGATAATCTGCGTTTTCTTTCAGATCTCCCATCGACACCGCTTCTTTGAGCTTCATCGCCAACTCAGGACGTCGCACATGCACAAGCTGATACAGCTCACGTTCCAGTTCTTCTTTGCCTTCAAGCGTTAAAGGGTATTTCTCATTCTCGGCCATCAGTAACTACCTTCCTGTGATTGTTGTGTTGCCTCAAGCTCTCTCCGACGCTGCGCCGCCAGCGCATAAACATTGCTGCGGTGGAGCTGCTGCGCCGCGCCGTTCAACAAGATGCTGCTCTTTCCGCATGCCTCAACTTTGATGCCATCCAACGCCTTTTGCAACTTCGCCTCGTTGGGTGAAGTTTCAATGGCGCGCATCACCGCTTGATCGAGCTTAGCCAAGTAATTCAAATCCTCGCGCAGTTTTGATTCTACTTCACCACGCAGCACAATATCACCGTGACCTTGAACGATATTCTCATAGGGCCGCCCCTGCAACCCCCGCAGGCTTGCCGTGAGAGCCTCAAAACTGCCATCCACAAAATGCGGCAGCGGCATCACCGTATCCGCAGCAAAGAGGACTTGCTCATCCTCAAGATACACCACAATGCTGTCGTCGCTGTGCCCGGGGGAATGGCGCAGCTGCAGCGTCTTGCCGCCTACATGCAGCGTCAGCCTATCCTCAAACACCCGATGCGGCAGCACAATCGACAAACGCATCATATCCGCTGAGTTCTGCTGCATGCGCGCAAGGCTCTCACGTCCGCGTGTATCCAGCAGTTCATAACACCGCTGGTGCGCGATCACTTCCGCGTGTTCAAAGAAACACGTGCCCAACGTGTGGTCGGCATGATAGTGTGTGTTGATGACATAGCGAACTTCCGTGTTCAGCCGTTCGCGCACAAACTGCCGCAGCTGCAGCGTCTCCTCCGGATACAGCAGCGTATCGATGAGAATTGCCCCCTCCGGCGTCAAGATCAAGCTGGCAGTGACATGAACGTAAAGACTGCTGGTGAACACAAAAATGTAATCTGTGACCCGTTCGCGTTGCATCGATTTCAATGATGTCCTATGCTGGTAGATTCTCTCATAGTGTATTCACCGAAGTAACGAAAATCAAGCAATGTGACGCTCACTAATTGCAAAAAACGCTGAATTTCCCTTTAATTGAGACTAGGGCAACACCAATCTAAGGAGCCGTTTATGCGGTCACTTCGTTCTTTGTCCCCGTTGTTTGCCGTCTTAAGTTTGCTCGGGCTGCTGCTCATTTCGTTTTGGACAACCGCAGCCCAGCCTTTGCCGGTCTTCCGGGTGGGCGTCCTCGCCGACCGCAACAGCCCGCTGGGGCATGGAGCCGCCCTCGCCGCTGAACGCTTCAATCAATCGGGTGGGGTTCGCGGCGCTGATGGCACATTCTTCCGTCTAGAGTTGGTGTTCCAGCCGCTGGATGAGTTGAACCCAGCTGCATCCATCGCCAACCTCGGGCAGGCCAGCGTCATCGCGGTGATCGGGCCAGAAAGCTCCGCCGAGGCGCTGCCCAACCTTGCAGCATTACAAGCGCTAGGTGTGCCTATCCTCACAACAGCCACCGATGACACCCTCCTCGCGCGCGACAACACCGACCTAATTCTGCGTGTGCGCGCTCAAGAGGCGCTGCAAGGTGGCGCCCTCGCCAACTATATCGTGAACGATGTGCGCGCCAGCAGCGTGGTCACTGTCCAGCTTGACCTCGAAAGCACCGCCAGCGTCGTTGGCTTCTCTACTGCCATGACCGCTCTCGGTCGGCCTGTCCAGCAGACGCTGCTGTTCGACCAAATGAACCCCATCCCGCGCATTGCCGATCAAATCATACGAACGAATCCACAGGTTGCTGCTGTCTACGGCCCGCCTGCCTTAGCCGGTGAGCTGTATTTGCTGCTGCGCGAGGCCGATTGGGGTGGCACGTTTGCGTTCAACCGTGCCAGTGAAGCCGCCTTCCGCAGCGCCGTGCCGATGCCGCTCCTGCGCAGCATTCTGACGACAGGCACATGGTCATACGCGCTGAACAGCCCCATCTCACAAGAGTTTGTGACGCTGTACCTGCGCGCCTTTGCCGAAGTGCCCACGGAGATCGCCGCCGCCGCCTACGACGCGATGACCTTACTGGCACAAGCCATCGGCAAGCCCGGTGACCTTCTCACCAATCTGTACAGCCTTGTGAACGTGGAGGGCGTACAAGGGTTCCTCAACCCTGCAACGCTCACACGAGGCGAGGCAAGCAACAACGTGGTGGTGATGGAGTTAGGCGTGTTCGGCGCGCCCTTCCCTGTCGCACGATTTACCGGCAATCAACGCCAGCCGGTCGACGATGGCGATTTTGCGCTGGCGACCTCCACACCTGCCCCCACCCCCACCCCAGAAGGAGCGTTCGTCACGATCACACGCAGCGTGCAAAACGTCCGTTCCGGCCCGGGCACGAATTTTGACGTCATCGGACAGCTTCAGCGTGGTGAAACAGCGCAGGTCATCGGCGCTAACGTTGACTTCAGCTGGGTGGTGATCAGCTTCCGTGGGGTCAACGGTTGGCTCTCAACTGATATCCTCACGCTGTCAGGCGACCGCCGCCAAATCCCAATCATCCAATCTCCGCCCACACCAACACCCCTGCCCCCAACTGCCACGCCTACACCGCCCCCCGTTGCGGATATTGTGATCGTCGCAGCAGCCCCCAATCGGCTCACAGTCGGCGCGCCGTTCAACGTCACTGTCACGGTGCTCAATCAGGGGTCGCTCGCGGCAGGGCCGTTCGCTGTCGCCAGCTCGCTAAACCCGGGTGGTGTGTTCAGCGCAGTTAATCTGCCGGGGCTGGGTGCAGGCCAGCAAGCCAATGTGGTGCTGTCTGGCACACTCGGGATAGGCAGTACCGGCCCACAAAGTGTGATCATCGTGGCCGATCTGAACAACGAAGTCAACGAAGGCCCAGCAGGCGAAGCAAATAACAACATTTTCGCCTATAACTACATCGCTGATGCGCCGCTGTTCCCCGGGAATCCAATGGGTCAAGTCACGATTGGCAACCTCGCTACGTTCACATTTGATGCGGGCACACAAGATGTCCAGTATGGGGGTGGTGGACTCGCGCCACTCGGCGCGACACAGCTTGCCGTGCTCACCGGGTTTGCCAGCCTCGACAGCGTGCACTTCGACGCTGCCAACGCGGCTTCGTTCGCTCCAGCGCCGATCTTGCTCACAGCCGGTCAGATCATCGCTGTTAAGACCGACGGTGGCAACAAGATCGCTGTCTTGCAAGTGAACGCCATCACGCCGGGGGTCTCACTCACATTTACGTATCGCGTGTATAATTAAGTTCCAACTTAGGGGATCGCTGCCTTGACAAAGCGCTGTCGATCCCCTAGACTTCTAAGCGTCGGGCCTATAGCTCAGCTGGGAGAGCGCTTCAATGGCATTGAAGAGGTCAAGAGTTCGAGTCTCTTTAGGTCCACCATATGCGGTACAATCCGAACAGTCGGGGACAGCGGCCTCTGTGCCGCTGTTTTCGTTTCTCTCTGTGCCTTCCGAATTTACCTCCCGCCTGACCCGATCTGTCAGTCGTTTCAGATAGGCAAAGGGGGACAGCAAATCCATCCTCACAATCGTTTGAACTGACCCGCATTTAGTGGACAGTGAGTTTGTCACGAGCACAGCGCCGCTCCCTCGGACTGAGATACGCGCGTCGGCATAGACAGCCCGTTCCACACAGGTTGTCCGTCACCGGATGACGCGGATTGGCGCGGGCGGTGACCTTGTAGGGTCGCCGTGACTTCACGCGCAAGCCTGCCTGCCGCATGAGGCGAGTAATCCGGTGACGACTACACATGATCCCCTGCGCCCGTAACTCGTGAGAGACCCGACGACAGTAGCCGCTGGGCGAAACGCCCAGCACGGCACACATCCGCACCACTGGGAACTGATGGCGGTGTCACTCGATGAACCGGAACTTCATGACTTTTGATCCCGTGAGAACATCTGGATCGCTTTTTTTAGGATGTCGCGCTCCCACTATCGCATGGCTGTCGTGGATGCTGAAAGCGAACAGGATAGAAAGGCATCCTCGAGGACGGCGCGAAAGGGCTTTCGCTAATGACTTGGCCGCCCGTCTACCTCCAAAGAAGCGCTGCAAATTGCCCATTGCATCAGGGCGCCTCAAGCAATACCGCGAATCCCGTGATTTTGATAAGACCATCCAGCGCATCATGTATATCGAAGCGTTGTCGCAATCTTTCACTAACCTTCATTCTTTATTTTTGTGACGTGCCTAGATTATTGAAGTTTAAAGCAATTTTGTGTACTACCTTAACACAACGTCGCTACTATACCGCGCAGTGTGCAGCCTTGTTGGCTGTGCACAACGTTCGTATCAATTACACATCGGTACACATTGGTGTCAATCACATGCTAAGAAAGGATCTCTACATGAAACGTTTGGTTGCTCTGCTTGCTCTCCTGATGCTGCTGACTGTCGGCAGCGTCACCGCCCAGTCAACTCCCTCAGGCACGATCACCCTCTACACATCAGAGTCGGAATCCGATGTCAACACGCTGATCACACGTTTCAACGAAATCTATCCTGATATCACTGTGAACGTGTTTCGGTCTGGTTCAGGTGAAGTGGTTGCCCGCCTCCAAGCCGAACGCGAAGCCGGCGCCATCCAAGCTGACCTGCTGTGGTTCGCTGACATCGACTACATCAACATCCTTGCAGAAGATGACCTGCTGCTAGAGTTTGTGCCCAACTTGCCTGCTGGCTTGGATGAAGAAGGTGTCGCGGCGGCAGAAGAAGCGCTGCAAGCCTTCCGCTACCTTGACAACCGCGCCTTTGAAGTCCGGTTGATCTTTAACGTTGTCGCCTACAACACCACGCTGGTGAGCGACATCCCAACAAGTTGGAAAGATCTGCTGCGCCCCGAGCTGAACGGCATGGTTGGGATGCCAAGCGCACTCTACAGCGGCGCTGCGTTCAACCAAGTCGGCACGTTCATTAACCTTGAAGACTTCGGTTGGGAGTTCTATGAAGCGCTGCGCGATAATAACGTCGTGGTTGAGCGCGGCAATGGTGGCGTCAGCACGAAACTGGCGAACGGTGAATTTGCGATGGCACAAATTGTTGACTTCTTTGTGCGCCGCGCGGCCCAAAACGGCTCCCCCGTCGCGCACATTTGGCCTGAAGAAGGTGCACTGCTTGTCCC
Organism: Anaerolinea sp.; assembly: GCA_046719465.1. Taxonomy (GTDB): domain Bacteria; phylum Chloroflexota; class Anaerolineae; order Aggregatilineales; family Phototrophicaceae; genus JANWYT01. The sequence goes on along the minus strand of JBDNCV010000057.1, from coordinate 6,693 downwards.
CACACCTATTACCATCATGAAGGACAGCCAGAACGTAGATGCGGCTAAGGCATTCGTTGACTTTTTGTTCACGCCCGAAGCGCAAAATACCTTCGTCGAGCTAGGTTATATCCCACTCATGCCCGGCACTGAACTGCCAGCGGGCACGCCTGACATGGCTGATCTGGTGATCATCCAACCTGACTTGGAAAACATCCGCGCTAACCGTGAGTTGATCCGTACACGCTTTACTGAACTCTTCGGCACTAGCGAATAAGCTTCAGCGTCTCGCTTTCATCGCAGGGCGAGGTATAATCTTGCCCTGCGCATTGCTTGACTGCTGCTAGGATGCTGCATGCACCTTCGGTTTTCGTATTTATTCAATCGAGTGCTCTTAGTTGCTGCGGGAGCAGCACTGCTGCTGCTTGGGCTGTTAGTGGTTTATCCATCGCTGGTACTGCTGTGGAACAGCTTTCAAGTAAGCGGCCAATTCAGCCTAGATAACTTCAATGAACTAACTAACCCGCGTGTGCTGACAGCCCTGCGCAACAGCTTGACGGTATCTGTGTGGGGGGCACTCGGTGGGACGACGCTCGGCGTATTTCTCGCATGGATTTTGACCCGGACAGACGTGCCATTCAAACGGGTGCTGCACGTGCTGCTTATCGTGCCTTACTTAATCCCACCCTTCATCGGAGCAATTGCGTGGGTGTATTTGTTGGGGCCAGTGGGCTATATTAACCAGTTCTTCCGTTCGATGGTTGGCAGCCCGCTGTTTGTGATCTATGGGGAAGCAGGCGTCATTTTGGTGATGATCCTCTACACCTATCCAATTGCCTACCTCATCACGCGTGGGCCGATGCAGCAGATGAACCCAGCCTTAGAAGAAGCGGCGCGCATCAGTGGCGCTAATACGTGGCGCACCCTCCGCGATGTTACGCTGCCACTGCTTTGGCCTAACATCAGCGCCAGCGCGCTGTTGATCTTTATGTCGAACATGTCCAACTTCGGCATTCCCGCTGTGATTGGCTTTCCGCGGCGCTACTTTGTGCTCACCAACGAAATCTACACCATGATCCTGAATTATGACCGCCCGAACAACTTGCAAATTGCCGCGGCGATGTCGTTATCGTTGGTGGTGTTTGCTGTGGTGGTGATGATCTTAGAGCATCAACTGCGCTCACGGCGGCGGTTTACCGCGCTCACTGGCAAGTCTGAGCAGCCGCGCTTAGTTCAATTGGGGGTTGCGCGCTATGGGCTGCTGGCGTTCGTGATAGGGGTGATCTTGCTGGCGGTGCTTGCGCCGATCGCGGCGATCCTCGCCGTGTCCATTACCCCTGCGCCGGGCGTGCCGCTGACCTTAGAAAACGCGACATGGCGGCACTACGACGAGATGTTCAACCTGCCGAAAGCCCAGCGCGCCTTCACCAACAGCCTGCTTTTGGCAGCGGGTGCGGCAACGCTTGTGACCGTGCTCGGCTTCTTGATGGCCTACTTGTTTGAACGGCGTCGCATCTACGGGCGGCGTGTAATGAACGTGCTGGTGCTGCTGCCTTACGCCATCCCGGGAACGGTCGTTGCGCTGGCGATGATCCTCGCGTTTTTGCGCCCCTTGCCGATCATCAACCTCACGCTCTACAACACTATCTGGATTTTGTTGATTGCCTATGTCGCCCGCTTCCTGACGTTCGGTGTACAATCGACTAGCGCAGCGTTTGAACAGCTTGACCCCTCGCTCGAGGAAGCCGCTCGCATCAGCGGCGCGAATACCCTCCAAACCTTTCGTGATGTCACCATCCCACTGCTGCGCGCCAGCTTAATTGCTGGGTGGTTTCTCGCCTTTGTGCCTTCGCTGACTGAGCTAACGCTGTCAATCTTGCTGTTCTCGGTCAACAACGAGACGTTAGGGCAAGTTGTGTTTGGGCTGCATCAAGAAGGTAAGATCAACGTCACCGCCGCAATGGCGATGTTGGTGGTTGTATTCGTGATGGTGGTGAACGTTGTCGCCTCGGTCATCACGCGCGGCCGCCAAACGGTCGTCTAGGAAGGACGCGATGAGCACACTGGAACTCGAACAAATCGGCAAAGCATATGGCACAACCGTAGCGCTGCACCCGCTTGATTTGGCCGTCGCTGAGGGGGAGTTTGTCTCGCTGCTGGGGCCGTCGGGCTGTGGCAAGACGACGCTGCTGCGCATGGTCGCGGGGTTTATCACCCCTACCAGCGGCGTGATTCGCCTACAAGGGCAGATCATCGCCAACGCGCATGGGCGGTCGCTGCCGCCGGAAAAGCGCGGCATCGGCATGGTGTTTCAGAGTTACGCGGTGTGGCCACACAAGACCGTCTTTGAAAACGTCGCCTATCCGCTGCAACTGCGGCGCATGGCGCGCAAAGACGTACAAAAGGAAGTCATGGATGTGCTGGCGCTGGTCAAGCTTGATGCGCTGTCCGAGCGCTACCCGCACGAGTTGAGCGGCGGCCAGCAGCAGCGCGTGGCGCTTGCCCGCGCGCTTGTCATGCGCCCGCGCATCTTACTGCTGGATGAGCCGTTGAGCAACCTTGACGCCAAGCTGCGCGAAGATTTGCGCTATGAACTCATCGCGCTTCAGCAGCGCTTTCAGATGACGATTATCTATGTGACGCACGATCAACTCGAGGCCATTACTATGTCGTCGCGGATTGTCGTGTTGAGGGAAGGGCGCGTCCAGCAGATCGGCCAACCACAGGACATTTATGCCAGCCCTGCCAACCGCTTCGTCGCCGAATTTGTGGGCGTGGGTGGCTTCTTGCCATGCAACGTGTTGGAAATGAAAGCGCAAACTGCCACACTACGTATCGACGAGCATATCACACGTGTGCGGCTTAATGGGCCTGCTGCAACCGGCGCAGGTGTTTTGTTTGTGCGCCCCAATCAACTCCAGATCAACGCACCTGAAAGCGCGGGCTTGCCTGCTCGTCTCGTGCAGCAGGTGTTCCTCGGTGACCGTTGGGACAGCCTCATTGAGGTGAGCGGCCGGCTGCTTCACGCACATCATGACCTGCCACTCAGCTTTGCGCCGAACAGTCCAGTGGCACTACACCTGCGCGAGGGTCGCATCCTGCGAGATTAGCCCACTTTCGACGGCTACTCGCAGTTTCAGCGCGCCTTTATCTTTCCTCAGTATCGCCCATTGAAGGGTGAGAAGGGTATGGCACGCAGCCAGCCGCACAGTTTGCATTCACAATCTGCCTGAACCACCGCCAAGCTGGACAGTCCAGAAGAATACCATCCCTTCACCACTGTCTGATGTTGTGCCTGTGATGTCGCCGCCCAAGCCGATGACCGATTGCATGTTATGTGCCCGTGTGTCCTCACTCGCGCAGAGCGTTGGCTCATGCCGTATCATTCATCCCCAAAAAGCCGATTTACGTTGTCTGTACTAGCAGGCACGGCAGATTTCAAAGTCCTGTGGACTTCGCTTTATCCATTTCTTCTTAGCTTGCGCCGTTTCTCTCATCAGAAATGGATAGCGCCCTGCGGGTGACATCTGCCTTCAAGCAGTGGTGAATGTGGAAGGCCTGTTTGGCGCGTCCGCCCGCGAATACACCTATCACGTGATTACCTTTAGCCGCAGTGTGTAATCCTGAACATCTTACAACAAGGTCACGCGCCTACACGAGTGTCGCGTGACCCCAGTTAGCTAAACTCTTGCTGCCATCTCCGAGAGAAATTGGTCACAAGCGGCGCGCACTTCACTGGGGCTAGTCATTCGCAGGACTTCTTGGGCAAAGTGCTTGCAATCCGCTTGACGTAAAGTCCGAATCGTCGCCTTAATTGTAGGAATCGAGATCGCTGCCATGCTGAACTCATCTAGCCCTAGCCCTAGCAAGATGGGCACGGCTTGAGGCCGACCAGCGAATTCACCACATAAGCCGACCCATTTACCATGCGCATGCCCTGCTTCGATAGTCTCTGCAATCAGTCGTAAAACTGCCGGATGAAACGCATCCGCTAGATGAGAGACACGCGCGTTGACGCGATCAGCTGCTAACGTGTACTGCGCAAGGTCATTTGTGCCGATGCTGAAAAAGTCTACATGCGGCGCAAAGCGATCTGCCATCAAGGCTGCCGACGGCACTTCAATCATGATGCCAACTTGCACCCGTTCAGCAACTGAAATTCCTGCAGAGACAAGATCGTGCTGCACTCTTGTGATGACATCACGGGCATACTCTAGCTCATCTAAGTTAGCTACCATGGGCAGCATAATGCGCAAGTCGGCATTTACACTGGCGCGCAGCAGCGCCCGGAACTGGATTTCAAACATCTCTTCGTGTTTGTCCATCATGCGGATGCCGCGCCACCCCAAGAATGGGTTCAGCTCATTTTCATTGCCAATGTAAGGCACAGGCTTATCACCGCCGATGTCGAACGTGCGCACCACCATAGGCAGGCGGTTCAGCAAGTCAGCCGCTGCTTGATATATGGCATACTGCTCTTCCTCAGTCGGCATCGAGACACGATCAAGGTACAGCATTTCCGTTCGGAACAAGCCTACGCCTTCTGCCCCATATCGCAGCGCATCACGCACATCATCGACACTGCCCACATTGGCCGAAACTTCTACCTGCACACCATCCAACGTCACCGCTGGCTCATGTGCAAGCGCAAGGTGGCTGGACTGCTGTTCTAGCCATGCAACGCGCTTGGCACGAGCAGCTTCTTGTTCTTCCTCATCCGGATCAAGGATCACCATGCCATCCAGCGCATCAAGGACAATGGGAGTGCGCGATTCAACCCCATTGAGCGCGATAGGCACACTGACCACCGCCGGAATGCCGAGGCTGCGCGCAAGAATGGCCGTGTGGCTTGTGGGACCGCCCTTCACCGTCACCAATCCCAAGATGAGCGTCTTATCTAGCTGCACGGTGTCTGAAGGGGTCAGATCGTCAGCTACGATCACCACAGGATGGCCCGGCAAGCGCGTATCGGATGATGTGTAGCCTTGCAAGCAGCGGATAACCCGCTCGGTGACATCGCGCAGATCAGAGGCGCGCGCCCGGAAATATTCATCCTGTATTTCTTCAAGCTCTTGCATGTACTGCTGCGCCACGTCATGGACGGCAGCCTCTGCGTTTAGCCGTTTCATGGTGATTAACTGCTGAATTTCAGCGATGATGTCAGCATCTTCTAAGAACACCTGATGCGCTTCAAAGATGGCCGCTTCGTTATCCCCGATATGCTCACGCGCACGTTTCGCCAAAGCAATCAAGTCTTGCTTCGCTTGTTCCAGCGCCTGCTCCAAACGCTTCAGTTGGGTGGTGGGATCATCCACCATGTAGCGCTCAATTTGTAACTCATATTTGCGCATGACCCAAGTCACCCCAACAGCTATACCGGGAGAGGCAGCAAGCCCCGTATAGCGCTTGCTCATAGCAAAATCCTTTCTGGTTGTTCTAATGCAGCTACTACATCACCGAGAAACGCTGCGGCAGTCGCACCATCGACGGCACGGTGGTCAACCGACAGCGTGAGTGATACGAGTGATTTCAGGCTGGGTTGGTCATTTTCATTTGGTACAAAGACACGTTGTGCGCGCCCAACTGCTAAGATCCCGACCTGCGGTGGGTTAATAATGGCCGTGAATTGTTTGACTGGGTACATCCCTAAGTTGGATACGCTGAATGTACCACCAGTTAAGTCGTCTGAACGCAGTTTGCCAGCTTTAGCAGCAACGCTTAGTCGTGTGACTTCTTTGGCTAACTCTACAATGCTGAGCTGCTGTGCGCGTTGAATCACTGGGACGACAAGGCCGTTCTCAAGCGCTACCGCCATGCCGAGGTTTACATCTTCAAACTGAATGATTTCATCGTTGCCAATGTGGCTGTTGATTACAGGATGGCGGGTCAGCGCCCACGCTGTCACCTTCAAAATAACCGCCGTCAAAGTTACTTTGACCCCTTCTGGCGCAAACTTGCTGCCCCACTGCATCAGTGACTGTGCAGCCGTCAAGTCGGCATCTGCCGTGAAGAAAATGTGTGGCGCTGCTTGCCAACTCGCCTGAAGATTGCGTGCGATCGCACGGCGCATGTTGCTGAAAGGTAACCGCGTCGTTTGTTGATCACTATCGACAGTGTGCGCAGCACTCACCTCTGACGTCGCTATCGGGTCAACTGGCGGCACGACCGCGGCCACAGGTGAAGCCTGCACCGCGAGGACATCGGCTGCTTGCACACGCTGGCGCGGTCCTGTTCCGACTAGATGTTCGAGGGGGATGTTGCGTTCACGGGCAACACGCCGCGCCGCAGGAGTTGCCCTCACCTTGGTAATGGTGACTGCTGCGCTGCTGTTGGCCAAGGCTTGTTCCACATCGCGTTTAGTGACCCGCCCCTGCGGACCCGTGCCCACGACTGTTGTAAGATCTATTGCCTCACTCTGCGCGATACGTTGGGCAAGTGGGGTCGCTTTGGTTAGCAGCGAAGTGTTTTCAGCAGCAGGTACATTAGGCCGCGGTTCTGGCACAGCAGACGCAGTTAACTGAGGGAGCTGCTCACCCTGTGCAATAACATAGCCAATGACCTCGGTCACTGGCACTTCGTCTCCAGCGGTCACTTTTAACCCTGCAAGGTAGCCTGTGGCAGGCGCTTCAATCTCCATCACCACTTTATCAGTCTCGACCTCCATGATGGGGTCGCCCGCTTCGACGTAATCACCCTCTTGCTTCGTCCTTCAGA
>JBDNCV010000056.1:0-23627 GCA_046719465.1 Anaerolinea sp. | reverse complement strand
ACATCAGCAGCGATTTAGACACTCCCCGATAAGAGTACGCCGTGACGCGCTCTTGTCATTTGTGCTACTATATCGGCTTGTGTTCATGAGAAGCTGCGCGCTCGAAAGCCTTCAGTCACTGTGAATTCCCCCACCGTTTCCATCGTCATTGTGAGCTACAACACGCGCGAGCTGCTGCGGGCGTGCTTGGCCTCGCTCCGAGCGCATGCGCCTGAAGCAGAGGTCATCGTTGTGGACAACGCCTCATCGGATGGCAGCGCTGCGATGGTCACCGCTGACTTTCCTGAGGTGGTGCTGCTGGCACAGGGGGAAAACCGTTGGTACTGCGGCGGCAACAACCTCGGCGCGGCGGCCGCGCGTGGGCGCTATGTGCTGTTCCTCAACCCTGATACGGTGGTGCGAGCAGGCGCAGTGCAGGCGATGGTGGCCTTTCTGGATGCGCACCCCGATTACGCCGGCGCAACCTGCCAACTGCGCTACCCCGACGGGAGCATCCAGCAAACGTGTTCGCGCCGCATCACCTATGCCTATCTGTGGGGCGCGTTTACGCCGCTGGCGCTGCTGCCCGGGGTGGGGCAGGCGCTGCGCCGCCGCTTCTGGTACGCTGACTGGGGGCGCGACACCGACCGCGACGTGGAGGCCGTGCCCGGCTCGTGCACGCTGCTGCGCCGCGAGGATGCGCGCATGGATGACGACTTGCTGCTGTACTTCCCTGAGGATGCGCTGGCCGCCCGCCTGCGCCGCCCCTTTCGCTTCCTCAGCAGCGCCGTCATCGAGCATCATGAGAAGTCGTCAACGGCCAACTGGCAGGCGCGGCGCATTTTCTTCCGCGACTTGTTGACGTATACCCGTCGCTGCCACGGGGCATGGCAGGCGGCGATCCTTGCGCCCGGGGCGTATGCGCTGCTGGGGCTGTTGTGGCTGCGCTGGAAGGTGAGGCAGCCGTGACGCGCATCCTGTTCATAGGGGCGCTGCACCACCCCGAGGCGCTGCGAGAGCAGCAAGCCGCCGCCCGTCAGCGCGGTGAGCGCCCCCCGTTGTTCCCCGCCACTAACCTGTATCACTTCTACGAGCGCGAGCTGCTGGCGCGCGGCTACACGCTCGACGTGTTCTGGCGCAATTTGCCCGCCCGCGCTCAAAACAACCCCGCCGCTGCCCGCTTCGAGCAGTTCAGCGAGCGCCTCACTCTGCGTAAGCTGGTACAGGGGGCGCTCAACCGCCTGCCTGTCCAATGGCAGCCTGAACTGCGCGCGCGCAACGCCGCCCTGCTGCGCCACGCCGCCCAGTTCCAGCCTGATATCGTGTGGCTCATCGGCGACAACCGCGTGATCACCCCCGACACGCTGGCCGAGTTGAAGCGCCGCCACGGCTGCCGCTTGATCTACGCCAGCGGAACCTCGCCGATTGTCTTCTCGCACATCATCGAACGCGCTGCGGCGCGGCTTTACGACTGGGCGTTGGTCAACGACTACTATCACGGCATCCAATGGCAAGAGTTGGGCACGCCGCGCATGCTCTGCCTGCCGCTGGCCGGGGTTGACCCGGACTTCCACGCGCCGCGCCCTGCCTCTACACCGCCTGATTGGGAGGTATCCTTCGTCGGGACGCTCGTCCCCCATCACCTTTACAGTGAGCGCGTCGCCGCGATAAGTGCCCTGCGCGACTTTCGGTTAGGGGTGTGGAGCGTGCACGACGTGCCAGCTAGCCTTAAGCCCTTTTACCGTGGCAAGGCGCTGGGCGATGAGACGATGCACATCCTGAGCGCATCGCCCCTCACAGTCAACCCGCACGGGGATTTTATGCGCTATGGCGGCAACATGCGCCTGTTTGAGGCGGCGGGGCTGAGCGTGTTCCAACTGGTGGATGATCGCCCGGGCGTGGCGCAGTGGTTCAAGCCGCAGGAACACCTCGTCATCTACCGTGACCCCGCCGACCTGCGCGACAAGGTGGCGTATTATCTTCAACATGAAGCCGAGCGTCGCGCCATGGCTGAAGCCGCCCGCGCCCACGCGCTGGCCCATCATACGTATGCCCAGCGCGTGGCGGCGCTGCAAGCGCGCGGTATCCTTTAACGCGCGGCGGCCTTGCCGCTAAAACGGGAACAGGATGGGCAGCATCACCATGCTGATGACGAACGTGATGAGGATCATCAGCACGCCCGCCCGTGTGTAATCGGCGAAGCGGTAGCTGCCCGCGCTCATCACCAGCGTGTTGACAGGGGAGGCAATCGGCGTGGCAAAGGCCATCGACGCGGCAATCGCCACCGCCATCACCAGCGCCTGCGGGTTGACGTTTAGCTGCTGCGCCATAGCGATCCCGATGGGCGCGAGCAGCACTGCCGTCACCGTGTTAGAGAGCATCTGCGTCATCAACACCGTGACGAGGAACAGCGCCCCCATGATGACCACCGGCCCCGATGCGCCCAGCGCGTCTACGATGCCGGTTGTGATGGCGTCCACCAGCCCCACGCGCACCAGCGCCGTGCTGAGCGGGATCATGCCGCCGATGAGCACGACGCTCTTCCAGTCGATGGTGTCATAAGCTTCGTCCATCGTGATGCAGCCCATCAGGATAAGCGCCAGCGCCGCGAGAAAGCTGGCCGCCACCAGCGGCAGGATCTCCAGCACGATGATCACCACCATCGCAATCATCACCAGCAGGGTATGGATGGCGCGGTTTTCACGGATGAACGCGCCGGACATCTTGGCCTCAGGCTCGCCCATCACGATGAAGTCGTGGCGCTTCTTCTTGAGCGCGAAGATGTCTTCCCAGCGCCCCTGCACCAGCAGCATATCGCCGAAGTTCAGCCGCTCGGTTTTGATGTCCTTCACCTCTTTCGATCCCGCGCTCATCAGCTTCAGCACAGTCAGGCGGTAGGTAGAGCCGAACTTGCATTCAGCAAGCGTCTTGCCGAGGATCGAGGCGCGCGGGCGCAGGATGACCTCAGCGATGCCCACCTCGTTGGTGATGAGGTCGCCCTGCTGCACGGGCTGGTTGGCCAGCATGGTGAGGTTGTACTCTGCCGCCATCTGGTTGATGTTGGCGATATTCCCCTGCACGATGAGCAAGTCGTCCGCTTGGAAGGTGTAATCCGACGTGGGGGTGAAGGAGTGGGCGCGCGCCATGGCGGAGAGGTCGGCTAGGCGCGGCTTGTCCACGTGGGCGATGCTGACAATGTTCACCTCGTAGCGCTCGCGCGCGGCCAGCGCCTCGACGCTCATCCCAACCAACGGCGACTGTTCACGCACGCGCAGGCGGTAAAGGTTCTCCGGCAGGCGATACATGTCGAACAGCTCTTCAGGCGTTTCCATGCGTTGGGCGCTTTGTTCAGCCTTGCGCTCTGGCAGCACGAAGCGCCCCGCTGCCCACATGAACAGCGCGCCCGCCGCCAGCAGCATCAAGCCCAGCGGCGTAAAGCTGAAGAAGCTGAACGGTTGAAACCCCGCCTGCACCAGCGCATCCGAGGCAACGATGTTGGGCGGCGTGCCGATGAGCGTCAGCGCCCCGCCGAACAACGCCCCATACGCCATCGGGATGAGCAGCTTGGAGGGCGCGATCTTCGTCTTGCGGCACACGTTGATCACCGCAGGCAGCATCAAGGCCACCACGCCGGTGGAGCTGATGAACGCCGAGAGGATCGCGGTGGCGATCATCAAGATCAGCATCAGGCGCGTTTGATCCGTCCCAGCGATGCGGATGATGCCATCGCCCAGCTGGTTGGCCAAACCCGTCTGAAACACCGCCCCGCCCACGATGAACAGCGCGACGATGCTCATCAGCGTGGTGCTGGCGAAGCCGGCCAGCGCTTCCTCGGGTTTGAGGAGGCTCGTCACCATCAAGGCCACGACCACCCCCAGCGCCACCACGTCCACCCGCAGTTTTTCCGAGATGAACAGGCCAATAGCCACTACCAAAATCACAACAACCAAAAACATCGATCCATCCATGACAACTCCCCCCTCTAGGAGTCTTGATCCGTCGCCAACTGTACCAGCGTTCGGCCTCATGCGGGATGGGACAGATGTCATCGACTGAAGCGCTTAACGTAATCGTTTTCCCCCTCCCCACGCAGCTGTCAACGGATAAATATCCTGTGAGAGCGAAAGTGGACAAGTATCAGGGCGGGGCAGGCCTCGCGGAGGGGCCTCACCCCGGAACCTGCGGTTCCTGCCCCTCTCCGCAGAGAGGGACACGCACCAACGCGCGTCTGCCTTGCTCGCGGGTGAGGTAGGTCTCGCCCTGCTTGCCGCTTTCTACTTTTCACTTTTTCAACTTCGGTGCGAGTTGGCCTGTATGGCGCTAGACCCTTGAGCACAATCTGCGACAATAAAAACGTTGACGTTTCTTGTTGGAGATTGTATGAGCACCAGTGCCCAGCCGCTGCCATTGGCCGAGCCGAACAATCGTCGTGTGCTTGTGCCGGTTGCGTTGATCGCGCTGTACATCGTGTGGGGTTCAACGTACTTGGGGCTGGCCTTTGGGCTGGAGTCGTTCCCACCCTTCCTGATGAACGCTATTCGGTTCTGGTTGGCGGGTGCGCTGGTGTTCGGTGTGCTCTTGGGGGTTCAGCACGCGCCGCTGCCGCCGCGTCGAGAAGCACTCAACGCGCTGCTCGTCGGCACGCTGACGTTGGGGGTCGGCGTGGGTGGGGTGGCGTATGCCCAGCAGTGGGTGTCATCGGGCTTGGCGGCGCTGGCCGTCGCCGCGACGCCGCTGTGGGTGGCCGTGTTCAGCGCCCTGCTGACGGCCAAGTCCACCCGTTTAGAGTGGGCGGGGATGATCGTCGGCTTCAGCGGGATCGTGCTGCTCAACCTCGACAGCAGCTTCAGCGCACAGCCGGAAGGGGCGCTGCCGCTGCTGATTGCGCCGTTGAGCTGGTCGTTGGGGTCGGTGCTCAGCCGCCGCTTGACCATGCCGCGCGGCTTCATGGCCATTGCCTTTGAGATGTTAGGGGCGGCCATCTTCATGACGGTGGCCGCGCTGCTGCTGGGCGAACGCATCACGGGCACGCCCACGCTCAACTCGATCCTCGCGGTGGCCTACTTGGGCATCTTCGGCTCGTTGATCGGCTACACGTCGTTCATGTACCTGATGAAGAACGTTCGCCCCGCGCTGGCCACCAGCTATGCCTACGTGAACCCCGTGGTGGCGCTGGCGTTGGGCGTGCTGCTGCTGGGCGAGGGGAAGTTCATCACCCCCACGGTGATCGTCGCCTCCGTGGTGACGCTCAGCGGCGTGGTGCTGGTGGCGTATGCGTCCTCGCGGCGGGCGAAGGCGTAAGCTACGGGCTGGGGTCAATGCAGCTCGGCAGCGCGTCGTAGCGGCGCTCCCATTCTGCCCCGTAGAACTCGAGATACTCGCGGGCGTGGGCTGACCAGTAGTCGTTGTTGTGCTCGCCGATGGGGTGGACGATGTAGGTGTGGGGGATGCTGCGCGTGGCCAGCCGACTGCTGATGAGCTGAATGCTGCGCCCGCCTTGATCTTGTGCGCCGTTATCCATGTAGAGCGCGAGCCGCAGCGCTGGGTCGAGCAGCGTCTCGGCGTTGAGCGCCAGCTCCAGCGGGTTGAAGGGCGGCGGGATGGCCACGGGGTTGTTGGGGAAGAAGGCGCTGTGCCCGCCCACGCGGCTGAAGGCCTGCGGGTGGCGCATGGCGATGCTGAATGCCCAGAAGCCGCCCTTGCTGATCCCGCCGATGCCGCGATGCGCGCGGTTGTTGATCGTGCAGAAGTTGCGCTCGACCTGCGGCAGGATCTCCTCCAAGATGACACGTTCGAAGCTGGCCTGCGGCGGGAATTGATCCAGCTGGCCGATCACCCCCAAGTAGGGCATGACGAGGATCATCGGTGGCAGCGAGCCGTCGAGGATGCCTGCGTCCAGCGCGCGGATCAAACCGATGTCCTCCCACTGCTGCTCGCGGTAGCTCAGGCCGTGGAACAGGTAGACCACTGGGAAGCGCCGCTGTGTCTGGAAGTAGCAGGGCGGCAGATACACCAGATAGCGCATGTTCTCGCGGGCGATCTCGCTAAAGTTGTCGATAAAGTTGATGATCTGGCCTTGTGTGTCGGCGCAGGGGAAGGGTGTGCCAGTCGGGCGCAGGTCAGGGGTGGCGGTGGGCGCAGGCGTCCACGTGGGGGTAAAGGTCGGTGAGGCGGTCGGGGGCGGCGTGGGCGAGGGCGGCGCAGTGATGACGACGACGACCGGCGTCGGCTCATAGCGTTCGAACGCCTCACACCCTGCCAGCAGCGCCAGCGCGAGCAGCCCCCCTATTGCCCATCCACGCATCATGTTTTTACTCCCACCGTTGCAGCACGCCAGTATAGCACAGGACATCTCTGCGGCCTATAATCGCGGGGGTTGTGACGGCTCACGGGAATGTCTGATGTGCATCATGCGCCGGACGCTCAAGCATCCGGCTGAGGTGCGCCCCTGAAAGGGGCTTCAGCCCCCGCGATCTAGTCAGAGGCTTTATGGGCTGCGCGGCACTGCGCCACAGCCCGCGCGAGACACAAGGTGAGGCGAAACCTCACGCACACAAGGGGACACAAGATGAAAGTGCTGGTGACAGGTGGGGCGGGCTATATCGGCAGCCACGTGGTGCAGTTGCTGATTGAGCGCGGCTATGAGGTGGTCGTGTTCGACAATCTGAGCGCAGGCCACGCCGAGGCCGTCCACCCAGAGGCGACGCTTGTCGTAGGCGACCTGCTGCATAAGCCTGACCTTGCCGCCCTGTTCGAGCAGCACCGCTTCGACGGCATCTTGCACTTCGCGTCCCATATCATGGTCGGCGAAAGTATGCAGAAGCCGTTCAAATATTTTTACGACAACGTCGTTGGGGTGATGCGCGTCTTGGAGCAGGCCGCCGCCCATCAGGTGAAGCGCTTCATCCTCTCCAGCACAGCCAACCTCTACGACGCGCCGCAGGTGATCCCCATCCGCGAGGAAGAACAGCTCATCCCCGGGAGCGTCTACGGCGAGACGAAGTTCATGGCGGAGCGGATGCTGCTGTGGATGGATCGCATCTACGGCATGAAATCGTGCTGCTTGCGCTACTTCAACGCCAGCGGCGCACACCCTGACGGGCACATCGGCGAGGATCACCAGCCTGAGACGCACCTCATCCCGCTCGTGCTGCAAGTGGCGCTCGGCCAGCGCGAGGCGATCACCGTCTACGGCGACGACTATGACACGCCGGATGGGACTTGCATCCGCGATTACATCCACGTGCTGGACTTGGCCGACGCGCACATCCTCGCGCTGGAGGCGCTGGCCGACGGTCAAAGCCGCGTCTACAACCTCGGCAACGGCAAGGGCTACAGCGTGCTGGAGGTGATCGAAACCGCCCGCCAAGTGACGGGCCACCCGATCCCAGTAATTCGCGGGGAGCGGCGCGCGGGCGACCTGCCGGTGCTGGTGGCCGACAGCACCAAGATCCAGCGCGAGCTGGGCTGGAAACCCGAATTCGGCAGCCTGCGCGTCATCATCGAAACGGCGTGGAAATGGCATCAAACCCACCCTCACGGCTACAAAACCCCGAAGTGAACAGGGGGTGACACATGCGCCTGATCAGGGGGCAGTGATCCGTGTGGGGGCACGGCGTGCTGCGCCCGCCAGCAGCTGCCCCTCTCTACCGGAGAGGGGCAGGAACCGCAGGTTCCGGAGTGAGGCTCTCTCCGCGGGGTAGTGCAAAAAGGGGGTTAGGGATGAGGCAGATCTCTTCAGACTTAGACACTCCTCCACGGTTACAAAACCGTGCAGGGCTGAGCAAATTGTGCTATTGTAAGCGCGGGTGAATTGTGGCGGTTGAATGGCGGAAATGACTATAGCAGCTCCAAGCATGGATCGTGAAGTGGTGCTAAAAGCAAAGCAGCAGCACTTGCAAATGCGTGAACGCCGCAGCCCGTGGAGCGCCGTCGTCGCCCTCGCTTCGATGCAGGCGTACCCGCGCGACATCATGAACTACGTCGACGACCACGTGGCGATCATTGGGCAGGTGCGCCGCACCGTGCCGATCTACGACCCAGTGGCCGCCGCGATGGACATGATCTACGCCGGAGCGGATGCCATTGCCTTTTACACCGATCACACGGTCTATGCCTCCGACCTTGAGGATATGTGGCTGCTCTCACGGGCATGTAAGGACGTGCCCATCCTGTATCAGAATTACGTGCTAAACGTCTATCACGTGGCGGCGGTGCGCGCGGCGAACGCCTCAGCAATCTGGCTGGACAGCAGCATCCGCACGTCGGCGATGATGCGCACCAACGCGACGACTGCCCAGCGCTTTCGCTTTACGGTGTTCATCAGTGTGCACAACAACGACGAGCTGGAGACCGCCCTCGCGCTCAGCCCACATGTGATCTCCATCGGCGGGCCTGACCAAGGCAACCTCGCTGAAAGCGCCCAATGGTTGCAGCAAATCCGCGGGCGTGTCCCACGTCACATCAAGCTCATGTTGGGGCACAGCCTGCGCACGCTGGACGAGGTGGCGCTGGCGCTGGAAGCAGGGGTGCGCGGGGTCGTCGTCGTGCCCGAACTGCTGCGCCCCGACACCGCCGCGACGATCCGCCGATGGGTGGGCAAAGCGGAATGATCCAACGGCTGCTGCTGGTCTGCCTGCTGGCGTGGGCGCTGGCTGCCTGTCGCGCGGTGAACCAACCCATCATCCCAACCGAGCAGCCCACCGCCACCGTCACGCGCACCCCCACCCCGACGCACACCCCCGCGGGGAACATCACCCCCACGCCGCGCCCGACTCAGCCCATCATCGCAGGCCAGCCCAGCCCGACGCCCCTGCTCGGCCCGTCGCGCACGCCCGCGCCTGACCAGTTCAACACGCCCACGCCGCGCCCGCTGAACCCCAACGCGCCGCGCATCGAGTTCTTCACCTCTGACCCGCTCAGCGTCCAGCCCGGCCAGCCCGTCACCTTGTTCTGGTCAGCGCGCGGCGTCGACAGCGCGGTCATCTACCAGCTCGACGCCGAGGGCCGCCGCACGCAAGTTTACAATGTCGCGCCAGATTCGCGCCTGACGATCCAAACCCGCACCAGCGACCGCGGCGTGCTGCGCTTCTTGCTGGCGATTGGCATCAACGAGACCTACAGCGAGGCCACCATCGAAATCCCGCTGCTGTGCCCAGTGGAGTGGTTCTTCAACCCGCCGCCCGCCACCTGCCCCGCCGCCGCCCCTGAGGAAACGCGCATCGTCGACCAAACGATGGAGCGCGGGCGCATGCTCTACGTCGAGAGCCGCAACGTGATCTATGTGCTGTTCAACGATGGACGGCAGCCCGCGTGGCTCTCGTTCGAGAACCGCTACAACCCCGCCATCCACCCTGACCGTGACCCCAACGCCCCGCCCACCTTCATCCAGCCCCTGCGCGAGCTGGGCTACCTCTGGCGCACCAACGACACCGTGCGCAACCGCCTCGGCTTGGGGCTGGCGGAGGAAGTGAGCTTCGCAGGGGTGATTCAGACCGCGCCGGTGCGCCCGGGCGTCCAAGACGTCTACGTAAGCGGGGCAGATGGCCGCATCATCCACATCGTGCCCGGCGGTCAGCAGTGGCTCTTGATCGGCCTCCGCTAGTCCCTCACCCCCTGCCCCCTCTCCCGCGCGCCACTGCGCGGCTGGGGCGAGGGTGAGTCTGGCCGCAGGCCAGACAGGGTGAGCGGATAGGTCGCGCATCGTCGGCATGTTAGACAGATGGTGATGAGGCCTCACCCCTAAATCCCCTCTCCGGGCGGAGAGGGGACTTTGGCCCCCTTCTCCAGTAGGAGAAGGGGGTTGGGGGATGAGGCCTTGTAACGCCAACCGAACAAGACGAGATGGCGCATCACTGCGATCTTAGACACTCCCCCGAATTTGTGGTTAAGTTGTGAAAACGTTGTTATAATTTAGGTTGTAAATTTTGCAGTGCTTTCCTGTTCACTTAAGCTTAGTTTCTGAGAGAGGTTTGTCTTATGAGAGTCAACCGTGTAAGTGCCCTGTTAAGCGGGCTGTTGACGCTGACGTTGGGCGTGTCGTCCATCGGCGCGCAGAGCCAAGAACCGGTGCTGATCGGCATCGGCGTCGCCCAGACCTCGAATGTCGCCCTGCTAGGCCAAGAGCAGGTCATCGGCGCGCAGATCGCTGAGGCTTACTTCAATGAGCGCGGCGGCATCAACGGTCGCCCGATCCAACTGGTGTTCCAAGATACCGCGGGCGACGAAGCAGGCGCGATCAACGCCTTCCAGCAGTTGATCGCTGCCGGTGTGGTCGGCATCGTCGGCCCAACGCTCTCGCAGCAGGCCTTCGCCGCTGACCCGCTGGCCAACGAAGCTGGCGTGCCGGTCATCGCCCCCTCCAACACCGCCCGCGGCATCCCGCAGATCGGTGAGTTCATCGCCCGCGTGAGCGCCCCCGTCGCGGTCGTCGCCCCCAATGCGGTGCGCGCTGCGCTCAACATCGATCCCAACATTCAAAACGTCGCGGTGTTCTACGCGCAGAACGACGCCTTCGCCACCAGCGAAACCGGCACCTTCCAAGAGACGGTGCGCGCGCTGGGCTTGAATCTGATCGAACCTGTCCAAACCTTCCAGACGACCGACACTGACTTCAGCTCGCAGATTGCGACCGCGCTGGCCAGCAACCCGCAGTTGGTGATCGTCAGCGGGTTGGCGGCGGACGGCGGCAACCTCGTCAAGCAGCTGCGTGAGTTCGGCTACACCGGCTTGATCGTCGGCGGCAACGGCCTCAACACCGCCAATATCTTCCCCGTGTGCCAAGCGCTGTGCGACGGCATCATCATCGCCCAAGCTTACAGCTACGCGCTCGACACCGAGATCAACAACACCTTCCGCGAGATCTACAAAGAAGCGCAAGGCAAGGAACCGCCGCAGTTCAGCGGGCAGGCCTTCGCCGCGGTGCAGTCCTTCGTGGAAGCGTTGATCGCCCTCGACAACGAGGTGGGGCTGGACAATATGTCGCTGCAAGAGCTGCGTGCTGCGCTCAACGCGCAGCTGCGGTCGATGACGTTTGACACGCCGCTGGGGCCGATTTCCTACACCGAAGAAGGTGAAATCGTCCAAGAGCAGTTCTACGTCGCGCAGATTCAGATGAACGATGACGGTTTGACTGGTTCCTTCGTCTTCATCCCGATTGGCGATGAACCCACCGAGGAAGCCGAACCCGAAGCGACCCCCGGCACCTAAGGCATGACACGCTTCACTTGATGTAAACTTGGCCCCTTTCGAATTGTTCGGAAGGGGTCTCACTGTTGGCGTCGCAGGGCTGCACGCAGAAGGTAGGCACACGGATGAATACGACGCTCGTCCTTCAGCAGTTGATCAATGGCGTGTCGCTGGGGATGGTTTACGCCATCTTCGCGTTGGGCTACACGCTCATCTTTTCCATCTTGGGCATCATCAACTTCTCACACAGCGCCGTTTTCACCCTCGGCGCATATTTCACCTATGCGTTCATGGGGCTGTCATGGGGCTTCAACGGCCTGCTGGCGCGGCAAAGCCTGCCAATTGAGCTGCCGTTCGTGCTGGCACTGTTGGCGGGCGGGGTGCTGGCGGGTTTGGTATCGGTCTTGTTGGAGCGCGTCGCGTTCAAACCGCTGCGGCAGCGCGGCGCAGACCCCTTGCTCACACTCGTGAGCAGCCTCGGCATCGCCGTCGCGCTGGTGAACTTGATCCAGTTTTTGGTCGGCGCGGAAGCCTACAGCTACCCCACAGCGCGCGTGCTGGGGCCGCTGGGGGTTCCCCCGTCGCTCAACCTCGGCACGCCTGAAGCGCCGCTCATCATCCCCACGGTGCGCGTGGTCATCATCGTCACGTCGCTGGTGATCTTGGCGCTGCTGGTGCTGCTCATCAATGCCACCAAGATTGGCAAAGCGATGCGCGCGGTGGCCGAGGATGGCACAACCGCCAGCCTGCTTGGGATCAACACCGACCGCATCATCCTGTTCACGTTCTTCCTCAGCGGGTTGATCGGCGGCATCGCTGGGACGCTCGTCGGCCTGAGCGTGACCATCACCGGCCCGTACTTGGGCATCAGCTTCGGGTTGAAGGGCTTGGCGGTGATCGTGCTGGGAGGCTTGGGGAACATCCCGGGGGCCGTGCTGGGGGGCCTCGTCATCGGCATCGCAGAGACGTTCGCGCCCTCGTCGCTCAAGGACGCAGTGGCGTTCATGATCCTATTCTTGATCCTGCTGGCACGCCCGCAAGGCTTGCTCGGCAAAGCCGTTGTGCAGAAAGTGTAGGCGGGCGCGTATGGAAGGCTTCATCACGACATATGGCTTCTTGATGGTGACGATGACGCTGCAAGCCATGCTGGCGCTCTCGCTCTACCTGCCGCTCATGGCTGGGCAGCTCTCGTTGGCCTCACCGGGCTTCTATGCGTTGGGCGGCTTCGTGGCCGCCGTCATGTCTAAGAGTGTATTCGGCTTCACCAATCAGCAGGTGTTTCCGCTGCCGTTGGTCTTCGTCGAGATGGCCGTGGCGGCGCTGATCTGCGCTGTGGTGGCGCTCATCATTGGCGTGCCTGCGCTGCGCCTGCGCGGGATCTACTTGGCGCTGGCGACCATTGCCTTTGTCGAGGTGGTGCGCGTGGTGGCGCTGAACCTTGAGATCACGGGGCAGGCCATCGGCATCTTCGGCATCCCCCAGCCGTTTGGTCGTTCGTTCGATTACATGCTGCTGACGCTGCCGATGCTGCTGCTGGCGATCTTCTTCGTGTATCGCTTGGAGCGCTCGCGGGTGGGGCGCGCGTTTGCGGCGCTGCGCGAGGATGAGCTGGCCGCGGCAGCGATGGGCATCAACCCCACGCGCTACAAGGTGCTGGCGTTTGTTATGGGGGCAGTGTTGGCGGGGATGGTGGGCGTCGTCAACGCGCACCTGCTCAACACGTGGAACACACGGCAGGGCACGTTTGATGTGGCGATTTTGGTGCTGGCGTATGTCATCATCGGCGGCTCGCGGACGTTCTTAGGGCCGGTTGCGGGTGGGCTGCTGCTGACGGCGCTGCCGGAGGTGCTGCGCGCCGCGGCAGGCCTCCCCGGGCTGCCGCCGCCCGTGGCGCAGTTCTTACAAGATGGCCGCTTGATCATCTTCGGCGTGCTGATCGCCATCGGGACGCTGTTCTTCCCGCAGGGGCTGATCACGCCGCGCGTGTTCCAGCGTAGGTGGTCAATGGGCAACCAACCCAGCCCTGCGCGGCGAAAAGAGGTGCAGGCATGACGACAGCAATGCTTTCCGTGCAAAACCTCACGCGGACGTTCGGCGGTTTGGTGGCGGTCAACGACGTTTCGTTCAGCGTCCAAGAGGGGGAAATCTTCGGCTTGATCGGCCCCAACGGCGCGGGCAAGACGACCCTGTTCAACCTCGTGACAGGGTTAACGCCGGTCACCAGCGGGCGGCAGTTCTACCGCGACATCGAGACGACGCGCCTTAAGCCGCATCAGATCGCGGCGCTGGGGGTGGCCCGCACCTTTCAGAACATCCGCCTCTTCGGCAATTTGAGCGCGCTGGAGAACGTTATGATCGCCCAGCACCTGCACACCAGCGCCAACGTGTTCGACGGCGTGCTGCAGACGAGCCGCGCCCGCAGCGAAGAACGCCACGTCTACGAGTACAGCATGAGTTTGCTGGAAAAGGTCAACCTTGCCAGCCGCGCCCACCAAGAGGCGCGCAGCTTCGCCTACGGTGATCAGCGCCGCTTGGAGATTGCGCGCGCGCTGGCGCTTCAACCCAAGCTGCTGCTGCTCGATGAGCCGGGCGCGGGCATGAACCCCAATGAAAAAGCCGAGCTGAGCGATTTTATCCGCCGTATTCGTGAGGAGTTTGACCTGACGATTGTGCTGATCGAACACAACGTGCCAATGGTGATGGGGCTGTGCAGTCGGATCGCCGTGCTGAATTTCGGCACGTTGATTGCGCTAGGCTCGCCCTACGCCGTCCAGAACGACCCCGCCGTGATCGAAGCCTACTTAGGAGACTGACGATGGGCAAGCATGATGGGCCAATCCTTGCGGTGGAGCGTCTCACCGTCAACTACGGGGCGATCCAAGCGCTGCGCGACGTGTCGTTCGAGGTCTACCCGGGGGAGATCGTGACGTTGATCGGGGCCAACGGCGCGGGCAAATCTACCACGCTGCGGGCGCTCAGCCGCATCATCCGCCACAAGAGCGGCACGATGACCTACGAGGGGCAGAACCTCGCAGCGATGCGCCCCGACATGGTGGTGAAGGCCGGCATGGCACATTCACCGGAAGGGCGGCGCGTGCTGTCACGCCTGAGCGTCTACGACAACCTGACGCTGGGGGCCTACACCCGCAGCGACCGCGCAGGCATTGAAGCCGACCTTGAGCAGCAGTTCAGGCGCTTCCCTCGCTTGGCTGAGCGCCGCAGGCAGCTCGCAGGCACGCTCAGCGGTGGCGAGCAGCAGATGCTGGCCATCGCCCGCGCCCTGATGAGCCGCCCCAAGCTCCTGCTGCTCGATGAGCCGTCGCTGGGCCTCGCGCCGATCATCGTCCGCGAGATCTTCAACATTATCCGCGAGCTGAACGATCAAGGCGTGACGATCTTGCTGGTGGAGCAGAACGCGCAGCTGGCGCTGCAAACCGCCAACCGCGGCTACGTGTTGGAAGCGGGGGAGATCAAGTTCAGCGGCCCCGCGCACGAGCTGGCCGTGGATGAGCGCGTGCGACAGGCCTATCTGGGGTAGGTAGAGCGGGGGCGTCTGAGCTGTGCGCCCCCAGCCAAAACCCCAGATGCGAGCAGCGTGAGAGTGGTAGAACTTCCCCGCCGCTGAGCGTGGCGCTCGGTGAGTGTGGCAGCCGCACCAACAGCGCAGGTAAACCAACCACACCAGCGGCGTCACGCCCGAGCGTGGGTGAGCGTCCGGATTAGCTGGCTTGCAGGCGCAGGATCGCCTCTTGCGCGAACTTGCGCACGCCTGCATCACCGTCCTTGAGCGCGACGGTCAGCGGTTTGATCGTCTCCGCGTCGCCAATCTTGCCGAGCGCTTTGGCGCTGGCACGACGCACGGCAGCGTTGTTGTCGAACAGGGCGCGAACCAGCCCGGGCAGCGCCGGGCGGCCAATGGCGATGAGCGCGCCGGTGACAGCCATCCGCAGGTACATATCGTCGGCACGCAGGGCGATCAACAGCGCGGGGAGCGCCGCTTCAGCCTCGTCGCCGATCTTGCCCAGCGCAATCGCCGCCAGATAGCGCGTGCCCGGGTCGCTCTCCTCGACCAGCTCGGCCAGCAGCGGCACAGACGGCGCATAGGCCATATCGCCGAGGTATTTGATCGCTTCGGCACGCTCCATCGGGTCAGCGGCACGCAGCGCTTGATAGGCAGTTTCGATCGTCCAAGTCGTCATGATGATGACTCCACTACAGCACTTCACGTGTCAACCAGACGCAGCGCACAGGCAGCACATTACAGCGCGGTCTATCAGAACAACGTCAGAGTTTTCAAAAGAGCGGGGCGCTCATTCCCCGCTGGTGGAGCGCGCAGCGCGCGCCGCTTTGCGAGCCAGCGCCGCCTGCCGCCGCGCCTCGGCCTCGTCCGGGTTGACGATCTGCCCGCCCGCGCTGCCTGCGCCGCCGCCGTTGGCTGCCCCCTCTGGGAGGGCCACCAGCGCTTGCCGCGCTTGGTTCACCCGTTTGGCGCGTTCCTCCCACACCTGCTGGGCGCGGCTGTGCTCCACATGGACGGCAAGGTTCTCCTTCGACCCATAGTACACAACGGCGACCACCGTCGCAAACGTCAGCAGCGCCACAATGATTAACACCAAGTGGCCAATTTCAATCATCGACATACCCTCCCAAAACCGTTTTGCTGATTATAAATGATGGTATGCCATTCGCCTATAAAAACCTGCCGCGGCGGTGTACACTCAAAACTTGAATTGGGCGGCGTGGCAGGCACGGTCGAGGCCCCCTCACCGGTGAGCGTTTAGCAGAGCGCGCGAGCGATGTCACTGCCTGTCATGATCTTGCTTTCAACGGTCTACTTTTTTATCCTTCCTAACCACCGAGGCACTCATCTATGACGCTGCATCCGCTGTTAGACCCAGCTATCGAGATCGCGCGCCAAGCGGGCGTGGTGCTCATGTCGCACTTCCGCCAGCCGTTGGCGCGCCAGCAAAAATCGAGCGATATTGACTTCGCCACCATCGCCGACCGCGAGAGCGAGCGTCTCATCGTGGACGCACTGCTGAAGCTCACGCCGGAGTATCACATCGTGGGCGAGGAAGGCGGCGGCTATGGGGCCGACCGCGCCACGGCCCCCTACCTGTGGCTGGTTGACCCGCTAGATGGCACCGTCAACTTCGCGTCGAATCTGCCGTATTTCTCGGTGGTGCTGGCCCTCACCACCCCCGACTTGCAGCCAGTGATGGGGATCGTCTATGACCCGACGCGCGAGGAGGTATTCTACGCTGTGCAGCGGAAGGGCGCGTTCTGCAACGGTCGCCGCATGCGCGTCAGCGCAACCGAACAGCTCAGCGATGCGCTCATTTGCAGCGGCTTCCCTTACGACCGGCGCACCAACCCCGACAACAACCTCAAGCAGTGGTCGGCCTTCATCCTCAAAGTGCGCGACCTGCGCCGGTTGGGGAGCGCCGCGCTCGACATGTGCTATGTGGCCGACAACCGCTTGGACGGCTTCTGGGAGCGCAGCCTCAACCCGTGGGACGCAGTGGCTGCCATGCTCATCGTGCGCGAGGCGGGCGGGGTGGCAACCGACTACTTCGGCGACCCGAACCCGCAGCACCAGCCCGGCGGGCGCTACTTGGCTGCCAACCCGCACTTGCACCCTCAGATCGTCGCCATCTTGAAGGAAAGCTACGGGGTCTGATGCACGTTGCGCTGCTAACAGACCGCATCCCGCCGGAGAACCGCGGCGGCGCAGGCGAGATCGTCTGGCGCTTGGCGCTGGGGCTGCGCCAAGCTGGGCACCGTGTGACGGTCATCGCCGCCACCGACGGCCCGCCCTTCAACGAGGTGCGCGAGGACATCCCAACCTATCACCTGCACAGCCGCTACCCGGCGCGCTGGCAGGCCTACCTCTCGCTCTATAACCCGCAGACCGTCGACCCGCTGCGGCGGCTGCTGGCCAACCTCAAGCCGGATGTCGTCAACGCGCACAATATTCACCGCGACCTCAGCTATCACAGCCTCGCAGCTGCGCGGTCGCTGGGCATTCGCACGGTGTTCACCTCCCACGATGTGATGCCCTTCGCCTACGGCAAGATCAGCTACTTCGTTCAGCCCCATACCTGCGATCTGCCGCCGCAGGGCTACCGCCTGCCGCCCTTCTACAACCTGCGCAAGAACCGCCTGCGCTACAACCCGGTGCGCAATCTGTGGATCCGCCGCGCGCTGGCGCAGTGCGACGCGCGAATCGCCGTCAGCCATGCGCTGGCACGCGCCCATGCCGATAATGGTCTTATCAACTTTTCTGTTGTCCACAACGGCGTAGATGTGGTACGCTGGCAGGTGGACGAGGCGGAGATCGCCGCGCTCCAAGCTCAGTTACAGATTGAAGGACGACAGGTGATCCTGTTCGGCGGTCGTATGACGAACGCAAAAGGCACACAGCAGCTTCTTCAGGCGCTCGCGCGGGTGTTCCCTCGCGTGCCGCGCGCGCTGCTGCTGGTGGCAGGCACACAGCCCATTGAGTCGCAAGTTCCGCCCGCGCTGCTCGACCCCGTGCGGAACTACGTCCGCTCGGCGGGTTGGCTGGCGGGCAAAGCGCTGGCTGCGGCGTATCGCATGGCACGGCTCGTCGTCACCCCCAGCATTGTCTTCGACAGCTTCCCAACGATGAACCTTGAGGCGATGGCCTGCGGCGTGCCCGTGGTCACGACGTGTTTCGGCGGCGCTTCAGAGGCGGTTGTCCACAATCAGACCGGCTTCGTTGTGAACCCCTTTGATATTGAGGCGCTGGCAGCAGCCATCGAGCGCCTGCTGACGGACGACGGCCTCGCGGCGCGCATGGGCGCGGCTGGGCTGGAGCGGGCGCAGCAGCGCTTCTCGATCGAAGAGTTCGTCCGCCTGATGCTTCAACACTACTGAGTCCTCGCAGCACATAACCCCACGCTCTAATCGCATCACCCGTTTCTGACGCTACGGTCACGTTGTCATCCAGCGGGCGCATGCCTGCTTTGTGTTTAACTGAATCTCTGAGTCGCAAGAGTGTCGCAAGGAGGAATCCCCATGAGCATGTCTACGACGCGTTCCAAGTCTGAGGCCTCACTGTCGAAGCGCCTGACGCAGGCGCTGTTGTTGGAATATCGTGTATGGCGGTTGTGGCCGCCGATGATGGCTGCCCTGCTGGCAGCCGCCATGTTGATGGTGT
Organism: Anaerolinea sp.; assembly: GCA_046719465.1. Classification (GTDB taxonomy): domain Bacteria; phylum Chloroflexota; class Anaerolineae; order Aggregatilineales; family Phototrophicaceae; genus JANWYT01. Next base: position 5,278 of record JBDNCV010000056.1, on the reverse strand, counting down.
ATACCGTGGTGGTGCTGGCCGAGCGCAGCGTCAGCCCGGCGATCATCGGCTTGTTCTCGACGTTGTTATGGACGGCGATGCTGTTGGGCACGGTGATCGCCAACCCCTTAATGAAGCGCTTCGGCAGCGCACGAACATACAAGGCAGGGCTGCTGCTGTCGATGGTGGCGCTGGGTGGCTTCTCGTTCAGCGATGCGCTGCCGGTGTGGTTCGCTGCCAACGCGGTGCTTGGCTTGTCGATTGCGGCCCATTGGGTGGTCGCCCAGATGATGATCGTCAGCAGCGTGCCGCCGGAGCAGCGCGGGCGCGCGTTGAGCTTTGACCAGTTGTTCGGCGGGATGTCGGTGGCGGCGGCTCCGCTGGCGCTGACCGCGCTGGGCATGAACACGCCGCTGCCGCTGGTGATGAGCGGCTGCCTGCTGGTGATGGCTGGCGTGCTGCTGTTCAACGAGCGCGACCCGATCACGCAGCCCCAGCCTGACACCGCCGCGCACCTGCCGCGCCGCCGCGTGTGGGCGCTGGCTGCCCCGCTGCTGGTGGTCGCGCTGCTGTCTGGCATCGCTGAGAATGGCAGCAGCGCCGTCCTGCCGGTCTACGGCATCACCAACGGCCTCAGCGCAGAGGAAGCTAGCCTGCTGGTGACGTTCGTCGGCTTGGGCAACGTGCTGGTTCAGATCCCGATCAGCCTGCTGGCCGACCGGCTGAGCCTGCGTCAACTGCGGCAGGCCATGATCGGCGCGGTGCTGTGGATCGGCGTGGGGCTGTGGCTGCTGCCGCTGCTGCCCCATGAGTTCAACTGGGGTTTGATGCCGATGCTGGGCGCGGGCTTCGGCAGCCTCTACACGCTGGCGGTGATCCAATCGGGGCGAGTTTACCCCGCGGCGCAGCTCGGCGACATTGTGACGATGATGGCCAGCATGGCGATCCTCGGCGCGATCATCGGGCCGAGCATAGGCGGCTTGGCGCTGACCATCTCGGCTGAGTGGGGCATATCGCTCAGCATCGGCACGCTGATGCTGGCGGCGGGGGGAGGCCTGTTCTGGTGGGCGTCCCCGCGCAAACGGCGGTAAGGCGGTTGCTGTGGTAGGGGCGAGGCGTGCCTCATCCACAGTGGAAAGTCGAAAAGTGACGGGAGTGTCTAATCAGCACAGGGTGGCTACCATCCACCAGAGGCTGAAGCCCTCTGGCTGTGACGCGGGGGCTGAAGCCCCCTTCAGGGGGCGCGTTTTAGCCAGATGCTTTAGCGTCCTGCGTTTCTCCCAAAGCAGGAGCGAGGCGTGCCCTGCCTCAGGAGGCCGAGGCAGGCGGCGGGGAGGACGGCGGCGGCGTTTTCTTCTCTGCGTCGCGCTCTTGCAGGTGTTTTTCGACCTTGTCCATCGGCTCGCCCTTGAGCAGGCGCTTGGTGGCCTCGTGGTATTCGGCGGCGAGCGCTGGGTGCGTCCCCGCCACTTGGTTGAACATCTGCCCGACCTGCTTGCTGTCGCCGCTGGAGAACACGCTGAGCATCTCGCTGGCGCTCATGCGGCTGAAGTCGCGGTTGGGGGCTTCAATCGCTACGCGGCGGATCACCCGTGAGAGCGTGGCCGCGCCGCACTGAGGGCAGGTGGGCGTGGCGGCAGCGTAGGCTGCGGTCGTCTTGTAAACTAGCTCAAACTCGTGCTGGCAGGCCTTACAGCGAAATTCATAGGCTGGCATCAGACCCTCCTGTTGTGGCTTGCGTCTGTGAACCGGATGCGCTGAGCGTGGCGCGCCTTACGCGCGCTGGATCAGCAGGTTGACAACGCCCATACGCTGCACCAGCGACGCGGTGAGCGCGCGCAGCGCCTCGGGCTGGGCGGTGTAGTCGGTCAGCGTGGCGTCTGGCTCAATCACGCTGAGGCGGTCAAAACCCAGCGCCAGCACCTCGCGCAGCGCGTCCTCGGGATCATGGCCGAAGGCTGCCAAGCCCAGCGGGTTGTACTCCATGATGAGGGCGAGGCCGTGCGAGCTGGCGATGGTGGCCGCCATGCCACGCAGCGCCCCCAGCTCCGCGCCTTCGATGTCCATCTTGATGAGGTCAACCCGTTCGATGCCCTCCGCCGCCAGCAGATCGTCCACGCGGGCGGTGCGGACGGTGTACGTCTGCGGCTGGAAGCCCTTCACGCGGGGCGCGATGTCGTAATCGCTCATCTGGGCGCGCTGCACCTCGCGCATGCGCTCGTCAAAGTGCAGCGATCCGCTGGCCGACATCATCAAGTAGTCGTGCAGCTCCGCTGTGCCCTCTTGCTCCGCCAGCGCGACCGGCAGCACGGTCACATTGCGCAGGTGGGCGGTGTTGTGCCGCAAGGTTTGAAGGTTGCGCGGGTGTGGCTCAAAGGCGATCACGCGCCCCCGCTCCCCCACAAGGCCGCTCACCATGCGCGTGTAGTAGCCGACATGCGCGCCAATATCCAGCACCGTCATCCCCGGCCGCGCCAGCGCCCGCATCCAGTGCGCCGTTTCGACCTCGTGCCGCCCTGTCAACAGCTCCAGCCGGAACCAGAAAGGGTCATCGGGCAGGGTCTGAAAGCGCTGCCGCCGCTCCAGCAGCGGGATGAGCGAGCGGCTCATCAGCCAGTGAGTGGCTTGGTGCAGCGGGCGCACGCGCTTGACGGTGTGCCGGTAAAGTGCTAGCGACCAGTCCATCAGGGACGACCGCGAGGGGATGGGGGACTCTGTTGCCAACGGATCAGCGGCTCCTCAGCGTTCACGATAGGCGCTTAGCCTACCGTAAAGCCGTCCAAACTTCAACAGACGACCCACACGAGGCTAAATCCCCTCACCCCCTGTCCCCCTCTCCCACGCGCTGCTGCGCGGCTGGGGCGAGGGGTAGGCCGCCCTCACCCCCTGTCCCCTTGCCACGGGAGAAGGGACTTGCTTCTTCTCCTTCGGGAGAAGGGGTTAGGGATGAGGCCTTGCCATCCATCGATCACGGTCGAAGCTAGTCAACATGACCGCAGGCCAGACAAGGTAAGGGGTAAATCGCGCATCGCCACCATTTTAGACACTCCCCCCACACGAGGGGCGTGCCTACGCCACAACGGATGACTGCCCTCCGCCAGAGGCTGAAGCCCCGTTTATGGGGCGCGTTTTAGCCGAGTGCTCAAGCGCCCGGCGTTCGATCTGTTGGACGCTGCTCCTCCGCACGCGCAGGAGAACAGGCGGGCCGTGCCAGTCTCCCCTTTAAGTTCCTCGATGGCTCATGCATAATGCAGCGCAGTGGCACTCCCCTCGGCCAGTAGGAAGCGTGTATGCTCGTCAGCCAAGCGAAGACCGCCCGAGACATCACCCTGCGGATGCTTTGCGTCGGCGCGTTGATCTATCGTCGTGAGCTGGAGCTGAGCTATCAACAGAACAACGCTAGCCCAGAACGCCGTCAAGAATGCCTCTTCATGCAGGTTCGCTTGCTGAAGTGGATCGCCTACGAAAAGCTGGAAAACTATCTGACAGAGGCCGAACGCACCCTCATCCACAAGCCATTAGGCGAGTGGACGCAGCGCGCGCTCCATGTGGTGGGCTGGCGGCTCGAGACGCTCGGCGTGCTGCTGTGGGCGCTGCGTCTTGTGGAGTGGATCCCCACCTTTGACACACGCTTCACCTTTGCCGAACTGGCCGACGCGCTCGACGTGCTGGCGCCCACGATTGACCTCATGTGGTGCGCCGAGCTGCGCAGCGCCGACCAGCTTACACGGATGCACGACACCGCCGAGCTGTGGAATTGGCGCTGCCATGCCGCCGAACTGATAACGCTGGGCGTCAAGCCCTCGCAGGGGGTGGACTATCGTGATGTGATCCGCGTCACTGCGGAGCAAGCCCACGCCGACGGCACACTCCCTCCCTTGCTTGAAGGTGACTTCCCGGCGTTTGGCCGCCCCTTCGTCAGCATCAGCGCCGAGCAGTACCACCTCATCCGCGCCATCAGCGCCGAACGCTACAGCGTCATGTGCTGGCTCATGGAGCCAAGCGCTGAGTGGCAAAGCCTGCCCAACGATCTGTAGCCCCTAGCCCCGCCGCAGCCGCAAGAGCCGCGCTGTCCACCGTTGAACTTGCAGCGTGAGGATGGCCGCTTGAATCTCGCTGTGGTTGTCGTATTCGCGCCCGCCGCCCATGCGCAAGTAGCGTTGATAGTCGCTGATGGCCGCCTCCAACTGGCCAAGACGCGCCCGCACTCGCCCGCGCGCCTCATAGGCGGGCGCAAGGCCGGGCAGCGCGTGGATCACCGCCGTGAGGTCGCGCTCGGCCTCCTCCAGCATACCCAGTTCCTCATAGCACAGGGCGCGGTTGTAGCGTGCCTCGTGGAAGGCCTCATCCAGCATCAGCGCGGTGGAGTAGTCTTGCAGCGCATCGCGGTAGTTGTGTTGGACGCGGTAGAGGTTGCCGCGCTCGTTGTAGGCGTCGGGGTAGCGGTCGTTGAGGCGGAAGCACTCGTCAAAATCGGCGAAGGCACGGCGGAAATCGCCCATGTTGCCATACGCTATGCCGCGATACATGAGGATCTGCGGCAGATCGCCCAATGCGAGGCGCAGCGCTTTGGTGAACGAGACGACCGCGCCCTCATAGTCGCCGTTGTCGAGCTGCTCAAGGCCGGTGTCGAAGTAGTTATCGACCATAGGCAAAACGACTGCTCCGCGCTCAAGCCCAGCTTAGGATGTGCGCACCTTCAGGCGTATCAACCCAGTAGATCGTTGCGCGTTGGCCTTCCTCAAACTGATCGAAGGCCTGCGGTGGGACTTGCAGTCGGTCACGTCCCAGTCTCAGATAGAAGTAAGTGATCGTATCCAACTTCAACGCCTCCTTCTGCACCGCCCCCTGTGCTGTCCGCAAGCGGCCCCAGCGCTTCAGCCGTGGCCGAATGACAATCACGTTGACATAGCCGAACAGGATGATCGCGTTGACACCCACGAAAGAGTACAACATGAGCTGCGGCCCAAGCGACTCAGGATCTTGAATCTGGGACAGGATTTGGTTCGCCCCGTAGAGGGTGGTAACGACAAGAAAGACGTGCGCCAGCACCATCCAGAGGATCGTCCGGCGCTGCTGATGGTTGATGATGCGCTGGACGCGCTCGGCTTGCTCTGGCGAGAGCTTGCCGCGTTGGTTCGCTTTCAAATCATCCGGAGTAAATGCGGAAGTGTGGTCAGACATACAGGCGGCCTCCAACGGTCGAGGTGGGTGTTTAGGGCCTTGCGAGTGTCGATTTTCTTTACGTCATTGAACCTGATGCCATTGTATGAGACATCGCAGGCCGCGGCAACTGTGG
>JBDNCV010000055.1:0-23884 GCA_046719465.1 Anaerolinea sp. | reverse complement strand
GCCGTCTACGTAGAGGCGGGCAGCACCCCGGCAGCGCAAGGGCTGCTCTATGGGATTAAGCCAGTGGTCATCGCGATAGTGCTGCAAGCCATCTACTCGCTGTTGAGCAAGGCGTTGAAAACATGGCTGCTGCGCGGCGCCGCGCTCAGTGTGTTCGGCCTTGCCCTGCTCTCCGTAAACGAGATTGCGCTCATCTTCGGCACAGGCATCGTCGTTCCGCTCATCCTGCGGGCGCAGCGCTGGCGTAGGCGAGATACCACCAGCGTCGGTCTGCTGACCGTGCCGCTGCTGTTTCAGGTGGGGGCCAGCGCTGCTAGCGTCGTTCCCGTGTCATTAGGGACGCTGTTCTTGACTTTTCTGAAGATCGGCAGCGTGCTTTACGGCAGCGGCTACGTCTTGCTCAGCTTTCTGCGGACAGATTTCGTCGTGGGGTTAGGTTGGCTGACAGAAACGCAGCTGCTGGATGCAGTCGCGGTGGGGCAGTTCACGCCCGGGCCGCTGTTTACCACGGCCACGTTTGTGGGGTATCTCGTGCTGGGCGTGCCGGGGGCAGTCATCGCCACGCTGGGGATCTTTCTGCCGTCGTTTGTGTTCGTCTGGGCGATTCGACCGCTGATTGACCGGCTGCGGCAGTCTGAGACATTAAGCGGCTTTCTCGACGGTGTGAATGCGGCAGCGCTGGCGCTCATGGCTGCGGTCACCGTGCGGCTTACTCAGTCCGCCGTGGTTGACCTGCCGACGCTGCTGCTAGCAGTGGTTGCAGGCGTGGCGCTCATTCGTTTCAAGGTCAACAGCACATGGCTGATTGTGCTGGGGGCAGCAGTAGGGCTGGCCATTACATTTATCAACAGGGGCTAAAAGGGGCAGCCGCGCAGCTGCCCCTCCATCGACTGCTGGAAAGCGCTTCTCAATTAGCGGCCAAGCGCCAGCGGCAGCGGCTCTGGCAGCGTGATGAGGATAAACTCGTTGTCATCAGGCGCAATGCCCGGGCGGCGACCAGCGCTGAACGGGAAGTTGTTGTCGTTTACCACGATCAGCGTGCGCTCATCCACCGGCCACACCGATTCGATGGTCACGAAGGGGAACTTGAAGACCGGCCCAAAGCCTACCACACCCGATTCTGCCTGAGTTAGACCGTTGGGGTCATGAAGCGCCATCAGATCCACCAACAAGCGCTTGCGCAGCGTGTGGCCATCATCTTCCACGTTGTCAAGGTTAACAAGGTAAATGCGCTTAAATGCTGCGTCAAAGCCTTGGTTACCGTCGCGCTCGATAACAAGGAATTCGCGGTCGTTGATGGCGGTCAACTCGCCCAGCGCATGGCCTGCGGCGTTCATCGGGTAGAACCAGAATTCACCAGTGTAGGCGTTGTCCGCAATGCTGAACTCCTGCATCAGCAGGCGCGTGCGAACCGTATCATCGAACAAGGCCCCCTCCAACATCGGGTAGAGGATCGTGCCATCGGGGCTGATAGCCATGCCCTCGAAGCCGCGGCTCCCGGGTAAGTTGGCGGCTGCGCGGCGTGCATCAGCATCGGCAAGGTTGACAAAATCAGGGTGATCAGGCGATTGCACAAACGACAGACCACGCGCAAATTCAGCCAGCATCGCCGGATACGGGGTCGGGATGGGCGCTTGGAGCAGCACACCATTCGGATCAGTCTGGAGCAAGTAGGGGCCAAATTCATCCCCGAACCACAAGCTGCCGTCCGGCGCAATTTGCAGCGACTCAAGGTCAAAATCTTCACCGGTCAGAATGCGATCGGGGGTATCTTGGTTGCGAATGGGGAATGGGATCAGACGGTTGGGGTCGCTCAGCTCAATGAAGCGCACTACTTCAACATTCTGGTTGTCAAAATCAAAGCGCAGCTCATATACCCGCAAGTGATAGTCGGCACTGTTATTCTTGGCACCAAAGCCATTGTCTGACATGCCGTACCAATGCCCGGCGGTCGGCGCAGGGATCAGCGCGCTGAACCCTTGAACGGGCTGGCTGTCGAATGGAACGGTACGGCCATTAGTGTTGGCGGTTGGCGCGATGAACGCGCCAGAGGCCGGGCCTTCAGCGAAGGTATCCGCTGGCAGCACAATAAACCCAGATAAGGTTGGAACAGTAACGGAAGTTTCTTGAGCCGAAACCAAAACGGACGCGCTGGCGAAAGCCAATGCAAGCAACGAATGGAGCTTCCAAGTACGACGCATTGTAAACACTCCTATGCTTTTGAAAATCTGCCGATGCCAAACGGCAAACAGAAAGTAGCGAAACACTGTTAATCCATGCGCCAGCTTTTTTTAAGTGTGATACCAGCTTTGTTTATTCAGGCATTATCGCTTGCTGAGGGTCGATTAATGCTCTTATAGCACGGGCTAAACAAGCGTGCACGACGTTCCTAATGCAGACAATTTGGTCAAAATCACCAAAAAAGTCGCGTTTTAAGCCTAAATCTGGATCACTTGCAAAAGTCTTAAAACAATGGACAATTACCGATGTGGTGAAACCGCTTTGCTCACACCGCTTTTTGATTGAGGAGAGAAGCTAATGCTCAAGAAGATGTTGTTTGCTGTTTTAGCAGGTGTATTGGTGGTCGGAGCGCTGCCTGCTGCGGCACAAGATATCGACAATGTTTGCCTCGTGACTGACATTGGCCGTGTCAACGACGGCACCTTCAACCAGTACGCCTATGAAGGCATGATGATGGCCGTTGAGGAATTCGACCTCGACTCCAGCTTTATCGAGACCACCGCAGAGACGGATTATGCCGCCAACATCAACACCTGCATTCAGAGTGGCGCGCAGATCATCGTCACAGTGGGTTTCTTAATCGCCGATGCAACGCTTACAGCCGCTTTGGAGAACCCCAATATCTACTTCATTGGTGTTGATCAATTCGTCATGGACGGCCCATCCAACTACGTCGGCATCCAGTTCCGTGAAGATCAGGCGGGCTTCCTCGTCGGCGCGCTGGCCGCGCTGGTGGCGGAAGATCAAGGCCTGAGCGCGGTCGCTGGCGTCTACGGCGTGGCGATCCCACCGGTGGTGCGTTTCCGCAATGGCTTTGAGCAAGGGGTGCGCTTCATCAACCCTGATCTACCGATCCTCGGCACCTACATCGACAGCTTTATCGCCCCAGATCGTGGCGCTGCTGCTGCTGCGCAGTTCATCGGTGAAGGCGCGGGCGTGATCTTCGGCGCAGGCGGCCCCACGGGTTCCGGCGCGATCCGCGCTGCAGCAGAAGCCGGGGTGTTCGTCATCGGCGTTGACCAAGACGAGTACTTCACGACTTTTGGCGCAGGCGAGACGACCGGCGCTGAGTTCCTCATCAGCAGCGCGCTCAAGCAGGTGGACGTGGGCGTGTATGACATGATCGCAGCGCTGGTGACGGGTGACATGGACGCCTTCCCGGGTGGCTCGAATTACATTTTGGATGTGGCTAATGGTGGCATTGGCTTCGGCCCGAAGCATGACGCCGACCTTGACGATTCAATCTACGAAGCTGTGGAAGAGATCCTTCAGCAGATGATTGCAGGTGAGGTAGAGACAGGTGTCGACCCAGTAACCGGCAACTTGATCGAAGAAGAAGAGGCAGAGCCTACCCCAGATGCTACCCCGGGCGCTTAACACCTAGTACCTTTGAAACACCCTCCAGCCAACTGGAGGGTGTTTTTATTTGCAGGGAGTGACTTTTCTCAGAAAAGCATACCTTATAACTTTTTGTCTCTGAAGTTCATGAAAGACTTTAGTCAAAATTACTAAAAAATCACGTGAGAAGCCTAAATGTAGTTCACTTGTAAAAGCCCTAAAACTATCGACAATTGGGTGAAACCCTTTTGTTCATACGCTTTTTGTATTGGAGGAGAGAAGCTGATGCTCAAGAAGGTACTGTTTGCCGTTCTTGCAGGGGTGCTGGTTGTCGGGGTATTGCCTGCCGCGGCCCAAGATATCGACAGTGTTTGTCTCGTCACCAACATCGGCAGCATCAACGACGGCACCTTCAACCAGTACGCCTATGAGGGCATGATGATGGCCGTGGAGGAATTCGACCTCGACTCCAGCTTTATCGAGACCACCGCAGAGACTGACTACACCACCAACATCAACACCTGCATTCAGAACGGCGCGCAGATTATCGTGACAGTAGGCTTCCCGATTGCTGATGCTACCCTCGCCGCCGCGTTGGAGAACCCCAGCATCTTCTTCATCGGCGTTGATCAATTCGTCATGGACGGCCCATCCAACTACGTCGGCCTTCAGTTCCGTGAGGATCAGATGGGCTTCCTCGTCGGCGCGCTGGCCGCGCTGGTGGCGGAAGATCAAGGCCTGAGCGCGGTCGCGGGCGTCTACGGCGTGGCGATCCCGCCGGTGGTCAAGTTCCGTAATGGCTTCGAGCAGGGCGTGCGTTTCATCAACCCCGACCTGCCAGTGCTGGGCACGTACATCGACAGCTTCATCGCGCCGGATCGTGGTGCGGCAGCAGCCGTCCAGTTCATCGGTGAGGGCGCGGGGGTGATCGTCGGCGCGGGCGGCATCACTGGCTCCGGCGCGATTCGCGCTGCAGCAGAAGCAGGGGTGTTTGTCATCGGCGTTGACCAAGACGAGTACTTCACGACCTTCGGCGGTGGTGAGACAACCGGCGCTGAGTTCCTCATCAGCAGCGCGCTCAAGCAGGTCGATGTGGGCGTGTATGACATGATCGCAGCGCTGGTGACGGGTGACATGGACGCCTTCCCGGGTGGCTCGAATTACATTCTGGACGCAGCCAATGGCGGTATCGGCTTTGCCCCTAAGAACGACGCCGACCTTGACGATTCAATCTACGAAGCTGTGGAAGAAATCCTTCAACGGATGATTGCAGGTGAGGTAGAGACAGGTGTCGACCCAGTAACCGGCAACTTGATCGAAGAAGAAGAGGCAGAGCCTACCCCAGATGCTACCCCGGGCGCGTAATAATTAGCAACACACACAGACCGCCCTCTAAAAGCCTTGGAGGGCGGTTTTGTTGTATGGTTGATGCGTGTTTTGGGGGTTCCTGTTAAAATTGGCCAATGTGAGGTTTGCCTCAACAATTCAGAAATGTTAGGGGGTATTTTATGTTCAAAAATCGTGTAAAAGTGCTAAGGGCTTTAGCGATCATGGCCATCCTTGTGATGATGATCGCGCCGATGACCGTACAGTCGCAATCCAGCCAGCCGCTCATTATCGAAAGCTGGCGTAATGATGACCTCCCCATCTGGCGTGATGTCATCATCCCAGCGTTCAACGCGCGCTACCCCGACATCCGTGTGGAGTTCCAACCCTCCCCACCTGCCGATTACAACGGCCTCTTGAACGGTAAGCTCGAAGCAGGAACTGCTGGTGACCTCATCACGTGTCGCCCGTTTGACGCCTCGCTCGCGCTGTTCGAACGCGGCTTCCTCGCCTCGCTGAATGACCTGCCCGGCATTGAGAACTTCAGCGACGTGGCCAAGAGCGCTTGGATCACTGACGACGGCAGCGATGTCTTCTGCGTTCCGATGGCCGCGGTGATCCACGGCTTCTACTACAACGTCGAGATCTTCGAAGAGCTTGGCCTGAGTGAGCCAACCACCGTCAGCGAGTTCTACGCCGTGCTGGACGCGCTCAAGGCGGCTGGGATTGAGCCGCTCGTGATGGGTACGGCGGATCAGTGGGAAGCGGCGACCGTTGGCTTCCAGAACATCGGCCCCAACTACTGGGGCGGCGAGGCAGGGCGTTTGGGCCTCATCAACGGCACCGTGAAATACAACGAAGACGGCTTCTTGGCAGCCTTTGAGGAATTGGCCAGATGGCGGCCTTACCTGATTAGCGGCTATCAGGGCGTTCGTTACCCTGACGCGCAAAGCGCCTTCACACTCGGTCTGGGCGCGATCTACCCGGGTGGCTCGTGGGAGATCACGGGCTTTGAAGCCAATGCGGACTTTGAAATCGGCGTGTTCAAGCCACCGGTGCCCGATGGCCAAGAAACGTGCTACATCAGCGACCACACCGACATCGCGCTTGGCCTGAACGCCGCCGTTACAGGTGAACGTCGGGAAGCCGCTTTGACCTTCCTCTCGTGGATGACCACGGCTGAATTCGCCGAGCTGTATAGCAACGCGCTGCCGGGCTTCTTCAGCTTGTCGAACGCGGAAATCACACTTGAGAATCCGCTGGCGCAAGAGTTCCTGAGCTGGCGCAGCGAGTGCGAAAGCACCATCCGCAGCAGCTACCAGATCTTGAGCCGCAACAGCGAGTTCAACAACGAGAACGACCTGTGGAGCGCGAGCGCTCGCCTGCTCAACGGGGAGCTGACGGCGCAAGAGGCCGCCGACTTTGTGCAGTCTAACTTGGAACGCTGGTACGGCCCGCAGCAGCAGTAAACTGATTTTCTAGGGGGCACGCGCAGCCGTGCCCCTTTCCTTTTGTCGCCACCCATCAGGAACGTACAGATGACTTACTCCGTCCCACCATTAGCGGAGCGGATGCGCCCCCAAACGCTCGATGAGTATGTTGGGCAGGAGCATTTGGTGGGGGTCGGCAAGCCGCTCAACCTTGCCATCACGAACAACACCATCCCCAGCATGATCTTTTGGGGGCCGCCCGGCGTCGGCAAGACAACCCTCGCACGGATCATCGCCAACAGCACCCAGCGCCCGTTTTACGCCTTGTCGGCGGTGGCCGCAGGCAAAGCCGACATGCGCGAGATCGTCGATGAGATCAAATCGGGTCAAAAGTCGTTGTTCGCAGCACAGGGCACGCCCATCCTCTTCTTGGATGAAATTCATCGCTTCAACAAAGCCCAGCAAGATTTTCTCTTGCCCTACGTCGAAGATGGTACGCTGATCTTGATCGGCGCGACGACCGAGAACCCAAGTTTTGAGGTTATCAGCGCCTTGCTTTCACGCCTTCAGATTTTCGTCCTGCGCTCTTTAAGCACCGAGGACTTGAAGCGCATCATCCGGCGAGGGGCGCGCATCATCGACGTGACGCTCGAAGATGATGCACTCGCATTTCTGGCCGAATATGCCAATGGGGACGCGCGCGCCAGCCTTAACCTGCTCGATAACGCAATGCGCCTGTACGCCCCGAACGGTGGCAGCATCCGGTTGAGCGACCTCAAGGAAACGCTCCAGAGCAAGCAGCTTCGCTATGACAAAGGCGGGGAAGAGCACTACAACACGATTAGCGCCTTCATCAAGAGCATGCGCGCAGGGCAGGTTGACGCGGCCTTGTACTACCTCGCGCGGATGCTCGACGCGGGGGAGGATCCTAAGTTTATCGCCCGCCGTATGGTGATCTTCGCCAGCGAGGACATCGGGATGGCGCTGCCTACGGCGCTAGTCGTGGCCAACGAGGTATTCCGTGCTGTTGATGTCATCGGGATGCCAGAGGCGCAGATCAACCTTGCGCATGGCGTGGTGTACTTGGCCAGCGCGCCCAAAGATCGCCGCGCCTATGATGCGTACTTCGCTGCGTTGGAAGACGCCAAGCGCTACGGCAACGCCGAGATTCCGATGTTCCTGCGCAACGCCCCCACCCAGTTGATGAAACAACTCGGTTATGGCTCAGGCGAACGCGATACCTATCTTCCTAGTCCTCTAAAAGGGAAGAAGTACTACAGGGATGACGCAGGCTAGCACACGATGGCGCAGCAGTTTGTTAGAAAACAGTGTGCACTATGAATCTGATACTCTCACAGCTCCCAGCGCCGTCAGCGAGGCGCGTTGCAATCCATCTCAAACCTGCCGCAGAGCGCGCGGTGAAGCAGGCGCACCCGTGGGTATTTGAGCAAGGCGTCACGCGCCAGAGCCATGAAGGGCAGGCGGGCGACCTCGCCGTGATCTACGATCAGAAGAATCGCTTTCTCGCCGTCGGGCTGTATGACCCGACCTCGCCCATTCGCGTGAAGGTGCTGCAAACCAAACACCCCGCTGAAATCAACGCTGATTGGTTTCGAGAACGCCTACAAGAGGCGATTAACCTGCGTGCGCCGCTGCTCGACAGCGACACCAACGGTTACCGGCTGGTGCACGGCGAAAACGATGGCCTACCCGGGTTGGTGATCGACCGCTACGATACCACGCTGGTAATCAAACTCTACACTGCGGCGTGGCTGCCGCATCTGCGGGCGGTGCTGGCCGCGCTAGAGCAGGTCGTCTACGCTGAGCGTTGGGTGCTGCGGCTGGCGCGCACGGTAGGGCAGCCGCATGGCCTACAAGATGGGATGGTGCTGAAGGGCACGCCCCTTAAAGCGCCCTTGACGTTTCAAGAGAATGGACTGCTGTTCACCGCTGATGTGATCCGCGGGCACAAGACCGGCTTCTTCTTCGACCAGCGTGATAACCGTGGGCTGGCGGGCAAGCTCGCACAGGGGCGGACAGTGCTAGATGTGTTCGCCTATGTCGGGTCGTTCGCGGTTTACTGTGCGCGTGGCGGGGCGAGCCACATCACCAGCGTCGATATCAGCGCCCCAGCGCTGGAGACGGCTAAACAGCTTTACGCCCTAAATGTGCGACAGGGGCGGATTCCGAACGTGCCGTTTGAGACGATCACCGGAGATGCGTTTAAGACATTGGGCGCGTTGGCTCGCCAGCGCCGCCAATATGACATGGTCATCATCGATCCGCCCACGTTTGCCAGCAGCGAAGGCGATGTGCCGCGCGCACTCACTGCGTATAGTCAACTGGCAAGTATGGGAGCGCAGCTCCTCGCGCCGCATGGTGTGTTCGTGATGGCATCGTGCAGCAGCCGCGTCAGCGAGGAACAGTTCTTTGATACGATCATCCCTGCTGCGACGGCTCAACGCCCTGACCTTGCTGAAATCGCCCGTACTGACCACGCCCTCGACCATCCCATCGGCTTTGCTGAGGGGGCTTACCTCAAATGTTGGTTTGCTCGTGATGAGTAATGGCACTCGCCAGCCATGCCAGCGGCGTTATACTCAGGCGCTATATCGTCGTCTGCTGCCAGCGTCGTCTATGACTACAACCACCTCTACACCTGAATCGATTGGAACGTTCCACGCCTTCCGTAACGCCAACTTCCGCACCTACTTTGTGGGGCAGCTCATCTCGATCAGCGGGACGTGGATGCAAAACCTCGCACAAGGCTACTTGGTGTTCCAGTTGACGCGCAGCGAAGCGTGGCTGGGGATCGTGGCGTGCGCGGCTGGCCTGCCTATCGTGTTGATGTCACCCCTGACCGGTGTGCTGGTGGAGCGGTTCCCACGGCGTCAGCTTCTCTACTTCACGCAGGTCTGCCAGATGGTGTTTGCGCTGCTGCTGGCGTATCTCACCGCGAGCGAGCAGGTGCAGGTGTGGCACATTGTGACGCTGGCGCTGCTGTTGGGCGCGACGAATGCGATTGACGTGCCCGCGCGTTGGACGATTGTCAGCGAGCTGGTCAGCAAAGAGGACTTGCGCAGCGGCATCGCCCTCAACTCGATGTTGAACAGCGGGGCGCGGGTGTTGGGGCCGGTCGTTGCGGGGTTGGTGTTGGTGCGCTTCGGCCCTGCCTTGTGCTTCTTGCTGAACGCGCTCAGCTATCTGGCGGCCATGACCAGCCTCACGCTGATTCGTATCCCTTATGAGCTTCCTCCCACACGTGGGACAGACCCTATGGCGCAGCTCCGCGCGGGATTCACGTTCGTGCGTCAGGATGCGGTGGTGCGCGTGCTGCTGCTGCTGGCAGTAATCGGCGGCGTGTTCGTGATACCACTGCTGCAGTTGATGCCTGCGTTTGCGGATGTCGTCCTCAACTCACCAGAAGAAGGTTATGCAGCGCTGTCAGCGGCTCAGGGAGCGGGGTCAGTGGCGGCGGGGGCGGCTGTTGGACTGCTTGCGGCGCGCTGGGGCTTCCAGCGGATCATCCCGACGGCGACACTGCTGGCGGGCGCGTTCATGGTGCTGCTGGCAGCGCAGCAAACGGTGATTACAGCTGGGTTGGTCAGCCTGTTGGTGGGCTTCTTCATGATCTTGCAGTTCATCGCCATTAACACCACGCTTCAGCTCATCGTGCCGTCAGACTATCGCGGGCGAGTGATGGCTTTGTATACCTTGTCATTTACCGGGATTGCGCCCTTTGGCGCGCTCATGTTGGGGTTCATCGCCAACGCGGTCGGCACACCGGCGGCGCTGGCGCTTTACGGCACGCTTAGCGCGGTGGTTGGGATGTGGCTCTGGCAGCGGGCACACATCAGCGAGCTAGTGCGGGTGCGCTTGGCAGCTTGAGCGAATTGTCGACGTCTGCTCTAAAATGCGGTATATCTTGCAGCATGGCGACCTTGACAGCATCCTCCACCTCGAAAGCAAAGCACAGCGCACGGCGGCCCTTCCCGTGGCACATCGTGGTATTTTTGGCCCCGGGCTTCCTCGTCTACACCATCTTCATGATCTACCCGATCTTCGGCAGCCTTGTCACCAGCCTATACGCGCCTAACCCCCAGAACGTCCAGCAGTTGGACTTTGTGGGGCTGCGCAACTACGAAACGCTGCTGACCGCGCCCCAGTGGACAGACCGGCTATTCGGCGCGATTCGCAACAACTTCTCGTTTTTTCTCATCCACATGCTGGTGCAAAACCCAATTGGGCTGCTGCTGGCGTCGCTGATTAGCTCGCAGTTCGTGCGCTTCCGCACGGTCTACCGCACGTTGATCTTCACCCCGACGGTGCTGAGCTTTGTGCTGGTGGGCTTCGTGTGGCAGATCATGCTTAGCCCACTGTGGGGGATCGCGCGCGGGTTGCTGCGAGGGGTGGGGCTAGGGGATTTGTATCAGCCGGTCTTGGGGCAAGAACCTACCGCGCTGGTTACCGTGTCGTTGATCAGCGTGTGGCAGTACGTCGGCATTCCGATGATGCTGTTCACTGCGGCGCTCATTAGCATTCCGGATGAGATCATCGAGGCGGCGCGGGTGGATGGAGCCAACTTCTGGACGGTGTTCTGGCGGATCAAATTCCCTTTGATCTTGCCGACGGTGGGGATTGTCGGCGTGTTGACGTTCGTTGGCAACTTCAACGCTTTCGACTTGGTGTACACGATGCAATCCGCGATGGGCAACCCCAACTTCAGTACAGACTTGCTGGGCACGTTCTTCTATCGAACGTACTTTGGCTTCCAGCTTCAGGCGGGTAACCCTACGATGGGTGCGACCATCGCGGGGGTGATGTTTATGATTATCCTCACAGGGGTGTTGATCTACTTGTTCGGGTATCAACGGCGCATTACGCGGGTGGAGTTGTAGCCGATGCGCAATACGCTTGTGTCTCGCTGGTTGCAGCAGATAGCTGCTCAAGCTGTTCTGCTGGCGTATACCGCGCTGGCAATCTATCCAGTAATTATCATCCTCATCAATGCGTTTAAGGAGCGTCGCGCTATCTTTCGTGATCCGTTTGCGCTGCCCACGCCCGAAACATTTACGCTGGTAGGCTTTGAGACGTTGACCACCAGCGGCAACTTCCCACTGTACTTCTTTAACAGCTTTGTTGTGGTCGTCGTTTCGGTGCTGTGCATTATGCTGTTCGCGTCGATGATGGCCTTTGCTTTCAGCGAGTATAAGTTCCCCGGCAGCACGCTGCTCTCGCTCTACATGTCGGCGGGGATCATGATCCCGATCCGGCTCGGGACGGTCAGCATCATCGTGCTGATGCGCACTCTAGGGATCATCGACACGCTGCTGGCGCTTATCTTGGTGTACGTGGCCAGCGGGATGCCTCTGGCAGTGTTCGTTTTGACGAGCTTTATGCAGAGCATCCCCCAAGACTTGAAAGATGCGGCTCGTGTGGACGGCGCGAGCGAGTATCGTATCTTCTTGATGGTGCTGCCGCTGGTTCGGCCTGCGCTAGGGACGGTTGCGGTGTTCAACATCATCCCGATCTGGAACGATCTGTGGTTCCCACTCGTGTTGACCAGCAGCGACCGCGTGCGGACGATCACCTATGGGGCGCAGGCCTTCATGGGTCAATTCGCCAACGATTACAACGCCATCCTTGCATCGCTCACGCTGTCGATGGTGCCGGTCATCGTGCTGTACATGATTTTCAGCCGTCAATTGGTGCGCGGGTTGACGAGCGGCGCGGTCAAATGAGCCGAACTGAAGCATTTCTCTATCTAACGACTGTGGGCCATAAAAGCGGTCAGCCACACGAGATCGAGATCTGGTACGTCGAACACGGTGAAGGGTTCTACTTGTGTGCTGAAGGCCGTGACCGTGCCCACTGGGTACAGAACTTGCTCGCACAGCCCAGCGTCACGTTCAGCGTGGGCACGCGCAGCAATCGTGAGGCGCTGGTGGCACGGTCAGCGGCTGTCGCGCGGCCTCTTGACCCTACCGTTGACCGCAACCTACACCACGTCGTCACGCAGCTGTTCAACGGCAAATACGGTTGGAGCAGCGGCCTGCTGGTCGAGATTATGCCAGTTGAATCCTAAAAGCAAACGTGCGACTGTATGCGCTGCCCGCGTCTGAATAACCATATGAACGCTTACATCGAGATCAGGAGATGATCCAATGCAAATTGGAATGGTGGGGTTGGGGCGGATGGGCGCGAACATGACGCGCCGCTTGTTACAGTCGGGGCATCATGTTGTTGTTACTGATGTGAATCCGCAGGCAATGGAAGCAGCGGCAGCCGATGGGGCCGTGGGCGCTGCTGATCTTGAAGCGCTGGTTCATGCGCTGGCTGCACCACGTGCGGTATGGGTCATGGTTCCGGCGGGCGACCCCACCGAGCACACTTTGCAAACCTTGTCACACCTGCTCAGCGCTGGTGACATTGTGGTTGACGGCGGGAACAGCAACTATGCCGACACCATGCGCCGGGCAGCAGCCTTTGCTGAGCGAGGTCTTTCTCTGGTCGATGTGGGGACGAGCGGCGGCATCTGGGGCTTAACTGAAGGCTACAGCCTGATGATTGGCGGTGAGACCAGTGCTGTGGAGCGGCTGCGGCCTGTGTTCGAGTCGCTGGCTCCTGCGCCTGATTTGGGCTGGGGGCACGTGGGGCCAAGCGGCAGCGGCCACTTTGTGAAAATGGTGCACAACGGTATCGAGTACGGTCTGATGCAGGCCTATGCTGAAGGCTTCGAGATCATGCGCGCTAAACCGGATTTTGAGCTTGACCTGCATCAAATCGCTGAGATTTGGCGCCACGGCAGCGTTGTTCGCTCATGGTTGCTCGATTTGACTGCCAATGCGCTGGCGGATGATCCCCATCTTTCAGGGATTCGTGGTTGGGTGGCAGACAGCGGTGAAGGGCGTTGGACGGTGGCGGAGGCCATCGCGCTCGATATCCCTGCACCGGTCATCACCGCCTCGCTGATGGCGCGCTTTGTGAGCCGTCAAGAGGAGAGCTTCGCTGCTAAGCTGCTCGCGGCGCTGCGTAACCAGTTTGGCGGCCATGCTGTGAAGAAAGCCGAGTGATCAAATGATGAATCAGCAGGATGTGTGCGGTGCGGTGAGCATCGTCATTTTCGGAGCATCGGGTGACTTGACCCAACGCAAACTCATCCCTGCGCTGTACAACCTGTATGTGAAGCAGCGGTTTCTCAGCGATTTTCAGATCGTCGGCGTGTCGCGCACTGATTTTACCCATGATGCCTTCCGCGCCAAAATGCGCGAAGCCGTTGCAAAGGCTCACGCTGAGACGTTCGATGCTGAGATATGGGAACGCTTCAGCGCAAAGCTGTTTTACCACCCGGGGGACGCTAGTCGTCTGGAGGATTATCGCACACTCGATGCGTTCCTCAACGAACGTGAAGCCGATCACCACAACCGCCTGTTTTACCTTTCGACGGCTCCATCCCTTTATGAGCCAATCTTGGAGAACTTGGGCGCATCTGGCATGACAGATGAAACGCAAGGGTGGCGGCGCATCGTAATTGAGAAGCCCTTCGGTTATGATACCGCCTCGGCTGAATCGTTGAATGCTGTTGTACACCGCGGCTTTGCTGAGCATCAGGTGTATCGCATTGATCACTACCTCGGCAAAGAGACCGCCCAAAACTTGCTGTTCCTGCGCTTTGCCAACACCATCTTTGAGCCGATCTGGAACCGCAACTACATCGACAACGTGCAAATCACCGTGGCGGAGTCGGTCGATGTGGGCAGTCGAGGCGATTACTACGATCAAGCGGGCGTTCTGCGGGATATGTTCCAGAACCACCTTATGCAGCTTTTGGCGCTCACTGCGATGGAGCCACCTATTTCATTAGAAGCAGACCATCTGCGCGCTGAGAAAGCTAAGGTGATCCATGCGATCCGCACACCGCGCGCTCAAGACGCCGTGCGCGCCCAGTATGAGGGCTACCGTGAGACGAAGGGGGTTGACCCACAATCGAAAACAGCCACCTATGCGGCGCTGCGCTTGTTTGTGGATAACTGGCGCTGGCAGGGCGTCCCGTTCTATTTGCGCTCCGGCAAGGCGATGCAGCAAAAGGCCTCTGAAATTGCCATCCAGTTCAAGCGCCCTCCGTTAAAGTTGTTTCAGGGCGCGCACGATGAAGAGTCGCCAAACTTATTGGCCATCCACATTCAGCCCAATGAAGGGATGCACTTGCGCTTCGAGGCCAAGCTGCCAGATCAACGCGAGGGCGGCTTGGTCGATATGGAGTTTCGTTATGCCGATGCTTTTGGGGCAGGGGCTATCCCCGAGGCCTATGAGCGACTGCTGCTGGATGCGCTGCTGGGGGATGCGACGCTCTTTGCCCGTGAGGATGAAATCATCGCCTCGTGGCGGGTCATTGATGCCATATTTCACGCTTGGGAGGAGGCAAACGCCCCCGTGGAAACATATTTGCGCGGGTCATGGGGGCCGTCTGCCGCAGAAAAGCTGCTGTACCGTGACGGGTTTCGTTGGAATGTGACGTGTGTGAACTGTGATGTCTAAAGTCGTGCGGTTTGCAGATGCTGCGGCGTTGGCGGCAGGCGCTGCCGACTTCTTTGTGCGCAGCGCCCAAGAGGCTATCCAAGCCCACGGGATGTTCACTGTGGCGCTCTCTGGTGGGAGCACGCCACGCGCGCTGTATCACCTGCTGACAGATCAGCTTGCATACCCTGTGGATTGGCCGCGCGTCCACGTTTTCTGGGGCGATGAGCGCTTCGTGCCACCTGATCACCCAGATAGCAACTATCGCATGGCGCATGAGGCGCTCCTCGCTCATGTGCCCGTTGGCGCTGTCCACCGCATCCCATCGGAGCCGTCACCAGCGGCGGCTGCCGAGGCGTATGAGCAAACCTTAGGGGCTTATTTCTCACCTAGTGAGGGGTTGGATCTCACGTTGTTAGGGTTAGGCCAAGATGGCCATACTGCCTCTTTGTTCCCCCATACCCAAGCGCTCAACGAGCAAAGCCGCCATGTGGTTGCCAATGAAGTGCCGCAGCTTGCAGCATGGCGCATTACCTTGACGGCATCTTTTATCAACACATCGAAACAAATCCTTTTTCTGGTGAGCGGGGCAGACAAAACGGAGGCGCTGCGGCGCGTCTGGGGGCCGTCTCAGGCGAATGAGACGCCCGCCCAGCTCATCCGTCCGCAGCATGGGCGCGTGTGGTGGTATGTTGACCAAGCTGCTTGGCCGGACGAAATCCCCACAACTTTGTAACTACAGTCTGTCTTATGTGTTATACATAGTCAAAAGGGTATTGTGACACTTGTCACGATAAGGCTGGGCAAATAGCATTCATGCCCCCTATAATCGCTGTGGCTCTATGTAAATGACGACGAGGTTGAAGATGGTAGACTTTGTGAACGATCCGCAATTTGGCGAAATCGTGGATTTCGATTTTGCGCGTAAAGCACTGCGCGCGAGCTATGACAGCCTGTATCCCGAGTTCAATATGCTGAAATCGGTCGAGAAGGGAACAGAGCTGTTCGACGATTCCAACCCGTTTATGGTCACGGGGGGGGCGAGCTTGCTAGCCTATTCGATCATTCTGGCCGCGGATGAGCACGAGCTGGCCGAATGGGCGAAGGACTACCTGTGGACGCTCGGTTGGACAGAAGAACACGCGGGCAGTGATCTCTTGAGCAACACCACGACCGCTACCCCGATGAGCGATGACCCCAACGAGAAGAACTACCACGTGCGGGGGCGTAAGTGGCTCATCAACAACAGCTATCATGCCGATTATCACCTCGTCGTTGCCAAGATTGACCCCACGCAGAACGGCCCACGGTCACTGTCCTTGTTCATCGTCCCGCGCAGCTCATGCAAGAACTGGGAACGGCTTCCCACTGTGGTGCTGCCCAACATGGTGCTGACGAAGTTTGAGATCGACGGCCCGGGCAGGCTCATCGGCAAGGTCGGGCATGGTCTGACGATCCTCCAGCGGATGGCCATGCCAAGCAAATTCATCTGCACCTACGTAGGCGTTCGGATGATGGTGCACTCGGTTGATGCGGCTCTCCAACACCTCTCGACGAAGCACATCTTCGATAACGAGCCGATCCGCTTCTCCAACGTGTTCCGTCAGATGTACAACATTGTGCTGAACCGCGCGTTTTACGAGTTCATGTTCTACCGCGCGACCGCGCTCTCGGACAGCAGCTTCTTGCAGTTCCACGGGACGATCCTCAAGTCGTTCTTGCTGCTGCGCATGAACGAGCTGCAATCACAGAACTTGTTGGTAGCAGGCAGCAAGGGCTTCTTGAAAGAGTCCCCCATTGGCCGCAATGCGTTTGACAGCTTCGTGCTGCCGGTGTTCGATGGGCACTACACCATCAACACCTTGATGACCGCCAAGATGATCGATGACTACGTGGTGGCAACGCGCAAGGAAAATCTGGCGGATCGTATCGCTTTCCTGCGCGAGAATTTGTTCATCGCCAAGCCCGGCAACCAGTTGAATGCCAAGCCCTCAGACATTCGTCGTCCGGCCTTCTTTGACTACGTGGACTACTGGAAGCAGATCAACGCGCCGGTGGATGTGGACGGTGCAGTGATTATCAACAGCGTGAAGGCGCTGCTGGCTGAGCTGGACAGCAAGGGCTACGCCAGCGAGGCCGAGTACAAGTATAAGACCGGCACGTTGCTCCACTGGATGGAGGCAATCCAAGCAGCGGGCGAGATGTGGCGCGTCTACGAGGATGACCGTTATCTGAACGTTATCGTGCAGCAGTACAACGCCTTCGTGAAGGCGTTCAACGACATCGTCAGCGAGGGCAACCTCACGACGCCGTTCCTCACGCCGGTGCGCCAGCTTCCGCTGCCCACGTTCGAACGCGAGGAGGACTTCCTGCGCGACTTGATGAACATCAAGGAACGCCTGCCGCAAGCGATGCGTTAAACTGCACGCTGAAACAACTACGACCCCCTTCAAGTGAAGGGGGTTCTTTGTTCAGGAGGTAGAGGTGCAGCTCATCGCAATTACAGGGATGCGTTATGGGCCGAAGGTCGCGCTCGTGCGCGAGTTAGCAGCGCAGCACAGCGCGGCGGGGCTGCGGGTGGCGCTGCTCGACAACACCGAACAGCCCATCCAGCTTAACGGGGTCGACCGGTCACGCTTTGCGGGTGGGTGCGTGTGCTGCACATTAGCAGGGTCGTTGATCCCGACGGTATGGAAATTGGAAGCAGATGTTGCTCTGCTGCCAGTAAGCGCCAGCGCTGACCCCGAAATGCTCGCACGCGTTCTGGAAACTATCCAGAACACCCGCATTCAAGCGCATACAATCGCACTAATTGACGATCACACGCGCCAACAGCACCCGTATTTGGCGCAGCGTTTGGCCTTTTACGCGAACGAAGTGCGCGCGGTGTAGCGCCGTACCCAACGCAGCAGCGCGCGTCGTGCCATCACATGCGGAGCGAGCTGCCACGCGATACGCTGGTAGCGGCGAGCGCGTTCGGGGGCAATCTCGCGCAGTTCCAGCGCCATGAGCGCATAGGCTTCCATACGGTCTTTGCGCGTGGCCCACGTCAAACGCGGCAGGTGATGCAGCAGCAGCTTCTCGCGGGCAAGGATGATCTCCTGCTTGCGGCTGGTCGTGAGATTCTGATCGTGCATCCGCGCCATGTACAAATCATCTGGCAAACTCAGCATCTTAAAATGGACGCTGGCGCGCAACCAGAAGTCGTAATCCTCCACGAGGAACAAGCTCTCGTCATAGCCGCCAAGCGCCTCATGTACGTCACGGCGATACATGAATGATGCGCCTGCCACGTTCTTGAACGTCATATAGTGCATGGGCAGGGCAGGCCGCTTGCCGATGGGGCGGTCGTCTGCGTCGATGATCGTCAGTGCGCTGTAGACCACACCAACGTCAGCATGCGCGTCCAGCGCGTTTGCAAGCACGCGCAGCGCCTGAGGCCGATACAAGTTGTCATCGCTCGTCCACGTGAAGTAATCTCCTGTGGCTAGCGCAAAGCCGATATTGAGGCTTGCTGGCAGCTTGCGATTGACCGGATTGTGGACGACGCGAATGCGGCTATCTTGGGCTGCAAAACGGTCAGCGACATTAGCCGTGTCATCCGTGCTGCAATCGTTCACGATGATCAGTTCCCAATCGGCGGTGTCTTGGGCTAGGACGGTCTCCACCGCGCGGGGCAGCCAATGAGCGCGGTTATATGTGGGCAGCACAACACTGATCAGCGGCATGGCTAACTCCGAAGCAAGATATCAACGATGCGGGCTGCCGCTTGACCATCACCGTAAGGGTTGGGGATCTGATGGCGGGGCCGTGTTGATCCCATGAGGTACGATGACGCGCGCTGCACAATCAGATCAACGTCTGTGCCCACCAGCTCCGCACAGCCCACAGCAACCCCTTCTGGGCGCTCTGTGACCTCACGCAGCACCAACAGCGGGACGCCGAAGCTAGGCGCTTCTTCTTGAATGCCGCCTGAATCAGTCAGGATGATGTAGGCATGGCGTATGGCATGTACCATTGTAGGGTAGTCCAGCGGTGGCAGCAGATGAACGTTTGCCAGTTGACCGAGCCGCGTGTAAACCGTGCGCTGCACGTTGGGGTTGAGGTGGACGGTGTACACAAATTGAACGTGTGTAAAACGCTGCGCAAGCCGAGTGATCGCCTCACAGATGCGCAGGAGCGGCTCACCAAAGTTTTCACGCCGATGCGCCGTAATCAGCACAAAGGGTTGGTCAGGATCAACGGTGGCTAATGCGCTGGCTGACCAGTCAAAAGGCTGCTGGCTCAACATCAACGCAGCGTCTACCCCGGTGTTGCCGGTGATGTGGATGAGCGGCTCGGCGATGCCTTCTCGGCGCAGCGCCTCCGCAGCGTGTTCCGTGGGGGCGAAGTAAGCCGCAGCGGCGAGATCTGCCACTCGGCGGTTGTATTCTTCAGGGAAGGGTGCTTCAAAGTCGTATGTGCGCAGGCCAGCCTCGACGTGCCCAAAGCGCAGCCGTCGATAGAACGCCAGCATCGCTGTAACCATAACGGTCGTTGTGTCACCCTGCGCGATGACCCAATCCGGTTGGAGGTTGCCTAGGAGCGGATCAAGGCTGGTCAAGAGGTTGGCGGTCAATTGGGCAAGCGTTTGGTCGGGCTGCATCAAATCGAGGTTGTGGTCAGGCGTGAGGCCCAGCGCGGTGAAGGTTTGCCGCAGCATTTCGCGGTGCTGACCAGTGGAGACAAGAACGCTGCGCACATCCTGATGACGGCGCAGTTCCTGTAAGACGGGCAGCATCTTGGTGGCCTCGGGGCGTGTGCCGATGACGCTGACGACTGTTTTCACTTAGTTCCCTCGGATGTCTTCGTCCGTGAACAACATTCGCCACATTTGCGCCTCATACGCTGCTCGCATCAGAAGCCCAGCGCGTTGTTCAAGGCGCTCATGCGGCGGCAAGAACGGCCACTTCAGGCCGAGCGTGAGCGCAAATCGCAGCACGCTCAACGCACGACGCGGGTTGAAGCGCTTCTGAGTGCCAGCAAGGTAATTGTTTTTGGCGCGAGAACGTCCCATCCAGACGCGGGCAGCAAGGCGGCTCTTGACTGTCATCTCATCGGGTCGGATGCGATGGTAGACAAGCGCATCCGGCACGTAGGCGCTGGGCACACCTGCACTTGCAAAACGGGCTTGCAGCCACGTTTCCATGCCACCCAAGCGCTTTCGGCCAATGTAGGTGACTTTGCTGTCGTATAAGCCGTGCTCATCAAACGTCTGCTGACGCACAGCCATGTTCGCGCCATAGTAGCTGTTGGGGCTGTTCTGGACGATCGTTTCATCCAAGTAGGACAGGGAGTTGCGAATCCAGATAGCCATTTGCCCGTGTCCATCCTGCGCCCATGCAGGGACTTCATCGTTCGGCAGCTTGAGGTGGATCGGCCCACCGAAGTAACCTGCTTCTGGATGATCCTGCAAGGCGCGTTCATAAGCACACAGCCAATTTACGTCGAACAGCACATCGTCATCGGTGAACAGCTTTAACTCATAGCGCCCTCGAGGGATGGCGCTGTTGAGCGCATAGGTCTTACCGAGGCGAGGTTCCTTGATTGCAACGATAGGCAAGCGATCCGCAAACGCGGCAATAACCTCTTGGGTGTGATCAGACGAAGCGTTATCGACGATCAGCAGCTCCCACGGTAGGGTAGGCGGTTTGACAGCGGCTAGCGATTCAAGCGTGATGCGCAGCGAGTCGGCGCGGTTGTGTGTGGCCAGAATGATAGAGATCCCACGTGGGAGTTCGGTCATAGAGGTGCTAAAGTCCTTACAAGTGCTGCTCAAGAGCGAAATAAGTGTAAAATAGCTTGCAACAAATGGGCAGGGTGCAGCCTCCGCGGATGCGTTATAATCGGCAGCATATGGTCTAGGCAGGATATGACTTGGAGAGAGATTATGCGGCGTTGGCTGTGGGTGTTAGGCGTGCTCTCAATTGTGTTGAGCGCGCAAGCGCAAACTGATTTAGCAGCAACGCTGGAAGTGCTCAATGCAGGAGTAAGTGTTCGTCGGGTCAATACGGCTGCCTTCATCCCCGTAAGTCAAGAGGCTATCGTGGGGGTGGGGGATGTTATCCGCACCGACGGAACAGGGCGCGCTCGTATCACTTTTTTCGCAGATGGCGTTGATACCGAGCTGCTGCCGGATACCGAGTACACGATTGACCGATTCAGTGGAACGGAAGTCACGTTTCGACTCTCGGTGACAGTTGTCATCGGCCAGACGATTCAACGCCTTGCACGTTTGATCGACACTGAGTCGATCTATGATGTACGTACCCCCGGCATGACACTCGTCGCCCGCGGGACGGAGTTTGCAGTGCGGGTAGAGTCAACAGGCCGCAGCGCCATGCTCGTTAGCGAAGGGCAGGTAGAAAGCACCCAACAAACGGAGAACGCTCTTGTACCCGCAGGATTCGGCATCCGCGCGGGCGTGAACGAAGGCCTGTCTGATGTGGTGCGTGCCAGCACATTCGCTGAGTTGGACGCTGCAATCGATGGCTGCGCAGTCAGCATCAGTATGCCTGATGATGTGAGCTTCAACGTGCGCCAAGCGCCAGCTGTCACCGCGACACTCGTAGGGGTAATCACCCCGTCGGAAGTCACGCTGGCGTATGGGGTGGTTGAAGGTGGGCGCTGGTATCGTATAGCGTATCGCGGTGGGTTTGGCTGGGTGTTGAGCAGCACCGCAACGGTGGCCGCGGGCTGCGCTGGGCTGCGCGTGTTCCCACCAGATTGGCAGGAGGACGCGGAGAGCTACACTGAGCCAGCCCCTAGCTTCCCCATCATTCCACCCACAACGCCTACTTCAGAAGCAACACCGGATAATTGACGCATAAACTCGGCCTTCAATGATTAGACTGAAGGATTAGACTGAAGGCCGAGTTTGTTACTTTACAGATACAGCTTCACGGTAATGATCTGGAAGGGCGTGAGCGGCAGCGACAGGCTGCCATCTGGGTTGAGGGGCAGGGGAGCCAGTGTGTCCTCAAGCAAGTTGACGATGGCCGCTTCTTTGACTGCAAAGCTGGGTCGCAGCGTGACCGTGCCGCGTACACGATTGGGTTCATAGAGGCGCACGATCACGCTGTCGTCGTCCTCCGCGAGTTTGATCGTCTCGATTAGCGCGCTGCCCTCCACGCTGACGAGAGAGGGTAGGGCGGTTTGCGTGCCGATGCCTTCGCTCAGGCGGAACGTGGGGTTGTTGAAGGCGTATCCGAGAGCTTGGGTTGTGCGCAGGTCAGCCCCAGCGTGGGGGTAGACGGCATAGCTGAAGTAATGAAAGCCCAGATCAGCCGTTTTGTCTGGCCATGTGGGGGATTTCAAGAGGCTCAGGCGCATCACGTTATCGTGGATGTCGTGCCCATATTTGCAGTCGTTCAACAGGCTGACCCCGTAGCCACCCTCGCTGAGGTCTGCCCATTTGTGGCCGACCACCTCAAACCGCGCCCAGTCCCAGCTTGTGTTCCAATGAGTGGGCCGCTGTACATGTCCCCACTGCACGTCATACGTGGCCACGGGCGACAGGATGTCGACCGGGAAAGCCACCTTGAGCAGAATGTGCCGCTCGCGCCAGTCGATCTCGGTGTCGAAACGCAGCAGGTCTCCCTCAAGGCGGATGCGTTGGGTGTAAGGGCTGCTCATGATCTGGCGCTGGATGATCAGGGTGTCGCCATCGCGGGTGATGCTGCGCGCTGGGTCAGCCAGCCACATCCGATCTTGATAGAAGATGTCGATGTCCCACGCATCCCACATTTGTGGGCGATCTTCAAAGGCCTGCATCTGGTTGCCGATTGCGCCCGCGGGCAGCACTTCGCGCCCGTTGGCCTTATCGTACAGCCTTATTAGATCACCTGCTGCATCAAACACTGCGAGCAAGCGCTCATTCTCCAGTGTGTTGACATCCCCGAGGGTGATCGCTGCCGTGCGGGTGGGTTGGGGGATGCTGGAGGCGATGGCATACGGTGGGATGCCGTCCTGCTCAACGGGGGCGGGGTTCACGACGGCATCGCTGGCGATGTGCTGACGGATCACCGCTAACGCGGCGTTTTGGGCCTGCTCCGCGATGAGCATCACCCGTTCATACTGCTGCAAGCTCTCGACGTACACCGCGCCGATGCTGCTGCCCGGGATGATGTCGTGGAATTGGTTGAGGCACACCAGACGCCATGCCTCAGTGAAAGCGTCGCGTGGGTAGGCAAAGTCGGGCTTCAGCGTCTTGGCGTACGTGCAGAGGAACTCGGCGTTGTGGAGGGCGATCTCGGCTTTGCGATTGGCGCGCTTGTTGCGGCTCTGAGTGGTATACGTGCCGCGGTGATACTCCAAGTAGAGTTCGCCGTTCCATGTGGGCAGTTGAGCGCCACAGGTGGCCTCAAGGTGTTTGAAGAAATCCCCAGCGAAAGCATGCTTGCTCTGTGGGCTGCCCGGGAAGCGCCCAATCTCACGGATGTTTTCAAGCATCTCGCGGGTGGGGCCGCCACCGCCATCCCCCCAGCCGTAGACCATCAGCAGATCGCGCTGGGTTTCTTTCTGCTTGAAGCGCTGCCACGTGCGCAGGGGGTCAATTGCTAGGGCGGCCGCGTTGTAGGTGCTGGAGTAGAGCGGGTTATCCGTCTCTGGGGTGGTGCTAAAATGCGTGATCACGCGCGACCCGTCGAGGCCTTGCCACCAGAAGCTGTCATAGGGCAGCTTGTTATACTGGTTCCAGCCGATCTTGATCGTGAAGAAGTACTGCATCCCAGCGAGCCGGATCAACTGAGGGAGCTGGGCGCTGTAGCCGAACACGTCCGGCAGCCACAGCACGGGCGAATCTTGATCTGGGCCGAAGTGCTCGCGGAAGAAGCGCCGTCCTAAGAGGAACTGGCGGGCGAGGCTCTCGCTGCCGCTGACGTTGCAGTCGGCCTCCACCCACATCCCGCCGATTAGCTCCCAACGGCGCGCCTTCACCGCGTCTTTGACGCGCTCCAGCAGGGCAGGGTGATCTTGGCGGATATACTCGTAAA
>JBDNCV010000054.1:0-24036 GCA_046719465.1 Anaerolinea sp. | reverse complement strand
GAGGTCACGCCCGAAGTGACGCCTGAAGCGACCCCTGAGGTCACGCCCGAAGTTGTCGTTGAAGCCACACCCGAGGTCACCCCTGAAGCCACCCCTGAAGTGACAGTGGAGCCGACCCCCGCTGTCGTGGCCGTGCCAACGCGCACCCAGACCGGCGGTGTGGCGATAGCGATCCTGCGCGCGGCGCAGGCCGCCGCAGCCGCGGCCACGCCCGAGGCGACGCCCGAGGTCACCCCTGAAGCCACCGCTGAGGCCACTGCCGAGGCCGCTGTGCCGGAAGCCACACCGGAAGCAACCCTAGAACCGACCACCGAACCAGAAGCCACCGTTGAGCCAGAGGCCACGCCCGAAGCGACCCCCGAAGCCACCAGCGAGGCCATGCCCGCCGCGACGGAAGCGCCTGCCGTCGCCACCGTCACCCCGGGCGGCATCACGTGGACGTGCCCCGAGGACTTCAGCGGCCAGCAGCTTCGCATCTACAACTGGGCGGAATACATCGGCAACACCACCATTCAGGACTTCACGCGCCTGTGCGAGGGTGTGACGGTGACGCTGGGCTACTTCGACACCAACGAGACGCTCATCACCCAGATGCGCATCGGCAACCCGGGCTATGACATCGCCTTCCCCAACGACTACGCCATCGCCATCCTCGCCAGCGAGGGGCTGCTGGAGCGCGTCAACTTTGAGAACATCCCCAACTACGCCAACGTGGCTGAGCGCTGGAAAGGCCAATATTTTGACCCCAACAACGAGTGGGGCGTGCCCTACCTGTGGTCGACCTATGGCATCGTCTACAACCGTGAGCGCGTGAGCACCCCGCCCGTGTCGTGGATGGACTTCTTCACCCACAACGGCCCGGTGCAGTGGATCGACGACTACCGCGGCATGTTCGGCCCCGCCTTCTGGCTGATGGGCGTCAGCGCGAGCAGCACCGATCTGGAGGAAATCCGCAAAGCCGCTGAGTTCCTCAAGGCCAACGGCAGCAACGCCGTCAGCATGACGGGCGGCTTCACCGAGGCGCTGGAGAATGGCGAGGTGGACATGATCCTCACCTACAGCAGCTACGCCTATTCGCTGCCGGAGAAGTGCCAGTGTGATCGCTTCGTCTACGTCGTGCCGCAGGAAGGCTCCGCGGTTGACGTGACGATGGCGGTCATCCTGCGCGGCGCACAAAATCAGCGCTTGGCCGAGGCCTTCATCGACTATCTGAACGATCCGTTCGTGGCCGCTCAGATCGTGAACGACACCGGCTACAACACGACCAACCAAGCCGCCATCGACAGCGGCTTCATCCGCCCTGAGGTGTTCAACAACCCGGCGCTGTTCGTCGGGCCGGAGACGATGACACGCTTGGAGTTCTATCGTCCTATCACCGAGGCCGAAGGTGAGTATCAAATGCTGTGGGATGAAATCCGCATTCAGTTGGGCATCGGCAATTAGCCGCGCCGGGCAGGGCGACAGTATGCCTGCCCTGCCCTTGCATCCCTATCATGGACAGGCCAGACCTGTCCTTTTTCTTGTGAACCGACCGAGGAGGAAGCAGCAGACCTTATGTCCGATGTGAAAGTGCGCTTGGTAAACGTCGTCAAGGAATTCCCCTCGCGGGAACAATCCGGCCAGACGCGCGCCGTTGACGGCATCAGCTTCGATATCTACGACGGCGAGTTCTTCGCCATGCTCGGCCCCAGCGGCTGCGGTAAGACTACAACCCTCCGCATGATCGCAGGGTTTGAGCAGCCCACCAGCGGCGAGATCATCATCGACGGCGTGCCGATGCAGGGCGTTCCGGCTTTCCAACGCCCCGTCAACACCGTGTTTCAGGACTATGTGCTGTTTCCGCATATGACCGTGCTGCAAAACGTGATGTTCGGGCTGCAAATGGCCAAAGTGCCCAAAGCCGAGGCCATCCGCCGCGCCCAAGACGCGCTTGATCTGGTGCGCCTGCCCAAAGTGGCAGATCGCAAGCCGCGTGAACTCTCGGGCGGGCAGCAGCAGCGCGTCGCGCTGGCGCGGGCGCTGGTCAACCGGCCCAGCGTGCTGCTGCTCGATGAGCCGCTGGGCGCGCTTGATCTGAAGCTGCGGCGTGAGATGCAGGTCGAACTCAAGGCCATGCAGGCCGAGCTTGGGATCACGTTCGTCTACGTCACCCACGACCAAGAAGAAGCGCTCACGATGGCCGACCGCATCGCCGTCATGGAGGGCGGGCACGTCCTGCAAATCGGCACGCCCAGCGCCATCTACGAGACGCCCAACTCGCGCTTTGTGGCTGACTTCATCGGGGAGACCAACTTCCTAGAGGCGCAGCTCGTAGGCCAAGAGGGGACAGAAGGGTTTGTTGCGTTGGATGACGAAACGCGCGTGCGCGTTGCCCTGCCTGAGCGCGGCGTGGTCGTTGATCAACGTGTCACACTAGCCATCCGCCCTGAGCGCTTGGTGATCCAGCCCCACAACAGCGCCTCCCCCCTGCCTGAAGGCTGGGAGGAGGTGATCGCGCATGTGGAGCAGGTGCAGTACATCGGAACTGATATGCGCTACTACGTGCGGTTTGGGGGGCACAGCGTGCGCGTGCGCGTCCAGAACGTGAACGCCGCCGCCGCCCAGCTCATCCGTGAGCGCGAGGTGGTGCGGCTGCGCTGGCAGCGCGACAACGCACGCCTGCTGTTACAGTGATCCGCGCTCAGCCTACTACGAGGATAACTCGCGGCGGAGGGCTTCAAGCTGGCGCTCGGTGTTTTCGAGGATCTTCTTGGTCATGGCGACGCCGGGCTGCTTTTTAGCCTCCATCATGCTGATGCGTTGGCGCAGCGTCGTCGCGGCCAGCTCCAACTCGCGGATTTGCGCCAGCACCGCATCCGAGACGGGGGCAGCCGCTGGCTTCTGTGCAGCGGAGGCAGGCTTGGCGGCGGGTTTGGCGGGTTTGGGCTGCTTCGGTGGCTTAGGCGCTTCTGCTTCGGCAGTGACATCCTTTGCGCCTTGCGCCTCATTCTCGGCTTGTGCCGCCTTGCGTGCGGCACGCTCGGCGCGCGCCTTCTCGCGCTCCTCGGCTTTTTCCTTCATACGGCGGTAGAGTTCACGCTGCTGCTGCTTTTCGCGTTCGAGGGTTGGGTGGGGCACGGGATGACCCGGCAGCGCGATGAGCGAGTCTTCGTCCTCAGGCGTGATCATCGGCTGGCGCAGGTCTTCCCTCGCGCGCTTCTGGTTCGTGCGCGTCGTCAGAATAACCGGCAGCACCACCATAGTGCCCAGCTCTGGGTCATAGGTGCAAATGCCCTCGATGATCAACCGTTCTTTAGAGGACTTGCGCAGCGCCCGCTCCACCCGTTCATACTGCTGGCGGCTGGCCAAGATCATGAAGCGCAGCAGCAGCTCAGGCGGCTGTGGAATGCCACGCGGAAAGGTCACCTCGTTGGGGACTTGATACTGCAACTCAAAGGCGACCGTGTTCCCCCCGCGGAAGACCGGGCCGGGCCGCCCGATGAGCGTCAGACGCGGCAGCGCCGTCAGGTTGCCGGTTTGGCCAGCCGCGCTGGCCTCCAGCGCCTGCCGCGCGATCTCAAGGCGGCTCTCCCACGGCACTGGCGGAATCCGCTTGGCTTGATGCGGGAGCGGGAAGATGATCTCGCGCGCCTCGCGCGGCATTTTGCCTTTTGCCAGATAGAAAAAGACCCCGCCCGGCGTGCGGCGGCGCGTTTGATCCGCCGTCAGCATGCCCCCGGTAGCCTCCACCGCCAACGTCTCTCGCAGCATCTCCCGCGCAAATTCGACGCCCATATGGGTGACCACCATGCGAATTTGGCGCACGGGGCCGTCCAGCGTCTCGTTTAAATGCCTCGCAATCTCCTGAGTGACTTGTTCAATATCAGGGGGCGTAGGTTCAGTCATTGCGGGTCTCTCTTCACGTAGATCATGTGGGCTAAGCTTACCATAATTGCAAAGTTGCAACAATCAGACTACTGAAAACGCGCGCAGCAGCAGCCACAGCGCCCACCCTGCCACGAGCGCTAGACCGATGCGCCCATGCAGGCGCGCCGTGCGGCCTTGCGCCATGTGCAGCGCTTTGGGGTCGGTTTCGGTGTTGACGATGCGGATGAGCGCCAGCGCCTCGGGCAGCGTCAGCAGCGTCAGCAGCGTGGTAGGCGGCATCCACCCCACCACGATCAACCCAAGCTGCGACAGATACGTGAGCGCCGTCAGCACTTTATACTCCAGCCGCGCCACATCGCGCCCAAAGCGCACCGCCAACGTCCGTTTGTTGACGGCGCGGTCAGCGTCCATATCGCGGATGTTGTTGGCGTGCAGGATGTTAGCCACCATGAACGTAATCGGCAGCGACACCAAGCCGAGATAGACGCCCTTCTCCGCGCTGATGGTGGGATCCATGACGTAGTACGCGCCCAGCACGATCATCGGCCCCATGAACACGCCCGCCGCCACCTCGCCGAGTCCGTTATAGGCCAGCGGGAACGGCCCAGCCGTGTAGGTGATCGCCACCAGCACGCCCCCCAACCCGATGAGCCACAGATACGGCCCGCTGATGGCCAGCATGTACAGCCCGATGAGGCAGCCCAGCACCGTCACCACCACCGCGCCGATCAGCACCTCTTGCGGGGTGAGCACCTTGTCTTTGAGGGCCATGCCCTGCCCCGCCACCTTCAGCTCATCCGCGCCGCGTCGATAGTCGGCGTATTCGTTGACGAGGTTGGCGGTCGTTTGCAGCAGCATCACGCCGATTACGGCCAACACAAAGGTAACCAGATTGAACACCCCATCTTGCAGCGCGATCACCGCCGCCAAACCCATCGGCACATACGAGGCGGTGAACACACGCGGGCGCGCCGCTTGGAGCCATGCGCGGCGCTTGTCGATCGAAGGGGATGTGGTGGTCATGCTGTCTTGCTCAGCCATTGTGACGTTGAGACTGCCACCTACTATAGCGCCCTCGCGTGAGACGTTGATAAATTAGGGCGCAGGAACGAGTGATCGAAGCTGCGCCAGCGTGATCAGAAGCTGCCGCGGCAGATCGCCCGCGCCCGCCTCCTTGATGACTTCAAAGGCCAGCACCGGCTTCATGAGGCCGTCGAGGGCTGCCTTGTAGCGGATGGCGGCCTCAGCGAGGGCGGAATCTTGCTCCCCCGCCAGCACGATGTAGCGCGCGCCGCTGTCGAGCGCGGGCGGGGTGTAGCCCCGACCATTGGCCAGCGAAACAACCGCAAAATCGCGCATGAAGCGCGCGACATACAGCGCGGCGACCTCCGCCCCTGCCCCGCTGCCATACAAAGTGAAACTGCCCGCGTGCACGTTGTAAACCGAGCGCAGCGCCCGCACCACCTCGTTGAGATGAGCCACAGTCGCCTCTACGTTGATCATGTCGTCGTTGAGCATGATGGCCGCAGGGGCCACCAGCACATAGCCTGCCGCGGTGACCTGCGCATTCATGAAGCGCAGCGCATCAGTCGGTTGGCCGGTGGTCAGCGCGACGATCACCGTCACCCCCTGCGCAGGCATCGGGCGCGCCGGCGTGCTGACGAAGAAGCGCCCACCCTGCGAGGTCTGCCCGACGTACAGCCGACCGTCCAGCGCCTGCCCAGCAGCGGCGTCAAACGGCACGGCGTCGTCTAGGCGTAGGAGCACTTCCTGCTGCTGATAGCTGCTGAGGATGAGGCGACCGAGGTTGAACACGAGCACCCCAACGCCCATTCCAACGATTGTCAGCGTGATGAGGGCGAACCACAAGCGACGGTTGAGCTGCTGCTCCGCGGTGCGCTTGGCGGTTTTGATGCCCCCCTTGAGCGCCGTGCTGATCGGCATGTTGGGGTCATCCGGCAGGACAACGCGCGGGCTGCTGACGGCCGCAGGCGGTGGCGCGTTCAAGCGATCACGAATCATCTTGGCAGCGAACTTCGCCGCTGTCCGCAGCTCTGGCAGCGGGTCGGTCTTGTAGACTTTTGCCAGCGCCTTGATCGCCAGCTCATCCCCCTCTTGCGCCAGCTTGTTGATCGCTTGGCGGCGGATCAGAGGGTTTTTGCTCTCTAGTGCCAGAAAGGTTTCGTTGTCGATCACCATACAAGGGTGGCCTTATCTTCCACACACTTGTGATTGTAGCGCAGTTGTGCCGCAGTGAGCGCCGCGTTCTCTTGGCATTTTTTCACTTTTTCGCTGCCAATCTTACACATTCTTCCTGTAGACTTAGAGGCGTTATGCACGAAAGACCAAAAGGCAAGCACGGGTGAAAACAGGCGATGCAGTGCTGCGGGCAGTGAACCTGACCAAGCAGTTGAAAGTAGGCGAAGTGAAAGTGGACGCGCTGCGCGGCGTGAGCTTGACCGTGGCACGCGGCGAGTTCGTCGCGGTGATCGGCCCCAGCGGCAGCGGCAAGAGCACGCTGCTGGGCCTTATGGGCGGCCTCGACAGCCCCACCAGCGGCCAACTGTTCATCGACGGCGTCGACATCACCCGCATGAACGAGCGTGAGCTGACGCGCATCCGCAACGAGAAGATCGGCTTCATCTTCCAGTCGTTCAACCTCATCCCAACGCTGACCGCGGAAGAAAATGTCGCCCTGCCGATTCAGTTCTCGCGCATTCGCACCTTCCACCCCATCACCCGCGCGCGTGAACTGCTGACGCTGTTCGGCCTCGGGGATCGCGCGCATCACCGTCCCGCCCAGCTTTCCGGCGGGCAGCAGCAGCGCGTCGCCATCGCGCGCGCGCTGGCCAACAACCCGCCGATGCTGCTGGCGGATGAGCCAACCGGCAACCTCGACACCGCCAGCACTCAGATTGTGCTGGACGCCTTCCGCAAGATTCAGCGCGACTTTGGCACGACGGTGATCATCGTCACCCACGACATGGACATCGCCTCCACTGCGGATCGCATCATCCGCATCGTAGACGGGCGCGTGGCGGAAGACGCGCCAACCGCAGCCATCTTGACGGAGCCTGCGGTCGTAGGAGAACCGGTTTAATGCTGGAGCAATTGCGGTTTTACGCCGCGCACTCGTGGAACGACCTGCGCAGCAACCCCCAGCGCACGGCGTTCGCCCTGCTGTGCATCGCGGCAGGCGTGGCCGCCATCGTCAGCTTGCAAACGCTGGCGGGGATGGTGCAAAACACGCTGACGGCCAACTTGCAGCAGAGCAACCGCGGCGACCTGCAAATCCGCCCGGCCAACAGCAACAACGAGGACGGCGAAGCGGCGCTGAAAGCAGGCGTAGAGGCCGGACTGCTCGTGACGAACGACCTGACCTTTGGCGGCTTCGGCACGACGCAGTACTTCTTCAGCGCGGCGGGCTACGATCAACTCCGCGAGTGGCTGCAAGCGACCTATCCGGGCACAGCGGTCACCTATCGCGTCAACGTCGCCAGCCCAGTGGCGTTGTTCACAGGGAGCGGGCAAGGCGTGGCCATCACCCATCCCCAGACGGGCCAAGAAGCCCGTGGGGTCTTCCCCGTGGTGATCGAGGCGGCCCGTTACCCCTTCTACGGGGACATCCTCAGCTTGGAGGGCGTGCCGCTGGCGCAGATGCTCACCGGCGCGGATGACATTGTGCTCAACACCATCGTTGCGGAGCGCATCGGCGCGGCAGTGGGCGACGTCGTGACGCTGCAAGGCATCGACGGCACGTTCACCGTGCGCGGGATCGTCCCGACGGATGCGGAAGTCCGCAACCCCGCGCAGGACTTCTTGGCCGCGCTCAACGGCTTCTACATGCTCGACGTGGCGGCGCTGACGCGCTTCAATCAGGCTGCGCCCCGCATCGACCCGATCTACGTCCGCCTGCCTGAGGGGACGGACGTCGTCGCGGTGGAGCGGGCGCTGGGGCAGCGTTTCCCCTTCACGCGCGCCACAACCACGGAAGACCTGCGCCGGACGTATGAGCGCGTCTCGGAGAACGTCAACCAACTGGTGACGGTCATGGGCTTGATCGCGCTGCTGTTGGGGTGCGTCGGCATCATCAACACGATGCAGGTGGTCGTCCGGCGGCGCGTGTTGGAGATCGCGGTGCTCAAGACGCTTGGGCTGCAAAGCAACCAGATCACGGCGCTGTTCTTGTTCGAGGCGGCCGTGATGGGCGCGCTGGGCAGCGCGTTCGGCGTGGTGTTGGGCTGGGGGTTGGTGTTCGCCATCCGCGGCGTGGCAGAAAGCCTGCTCGGGCAGCCGCTGGCCTTCATCATCGCGCCTAACGCGGTGATCGCCGGGGTCGTCGTCGGCACGCTCGTTACGACGGTGTTCGGCTTCATCCCGACGCTTTCAGCGGGCAAGGTGCGCCCGGCTGCCGTGCTGCGGCCTGAGGACACGCTCATCCCACGTTCGGGGCGGCTTAGCACGTTGGGGGCGCTGTTGATCGTCATGGCGGCGCTCAGCGCAGTGGCGGCGGGCATCCTCGGCAGCGCGCTGCAAGCGGTCGCAGTGATCGTCGGCGCGTTCATCGTGGCTGGCGTTTTGTTCGCCCTGCTGACGCTGACGATCTGGCTCATCGCGCGTTTCTTGCCCAGCTTTGGCGTGGTCGACCTGAAGATCGCGCTGCGTGAGATGCTCGTCACGCGCGGGCGGGCAGCCGTCACGCTGTTGGCGCTGGTGGTGGGGGTGTTCTCGCTGAGCTTGATCACGCTGCTGGCGGATGCCGTCACACAGAGCATCAGCCAACTGCTGGAGCAAGAGGACAACGTCTTCATCCAAGTGCCCAACCGCACCGCGCTGCAGCAGGTGGAGACGGAGCTTGCCGCGCTCAGCGGCAACGTGCAGTACAGCGTCAACTTCGCGTACCGCCTCAACTTTGTGGAGGTGGTGCGCGCTGATGGCAGCACGCTCACCCTTGAGCAGATTCAAGCGCGCTTGATCGCAGCTGACCCGTTCCTCGCCTTCCGATCCACGCCCGCGCCCGGTGAAGAAATCCCGCTGGATCGTCAGCGGCAGCTGCGGGCGCAAGAGCTGCGCCGCCGCAACGAGTTTGTGCAGATCATCGGCGGGCTGGGCGCGCTGACGCCTGAACAGCTTGCCGCGCAGCCCGAGGTGAGCTTCGTCAGCGGGCGGCAGCTCACCCCCGCGGATACAAACGGCCTCGTCCTCACCGAGTCGTCGCTGATCACGGATGCCGGGCTGCAAGTGGGCGATACGGTCGTTTACACCTACAGCGTGGGCGGCTTTTTGGGCTTTGGGGCGCGCACCAACGAGCTGCGCTTCACCATCGTCGGGATTCGCCCCCAGCCGACAGACTTCGCGCTTGGCCAGCCGACGAACTACGTCCTGATGTCGTCGCTGCCGGATGACCTCGCCCCGAACAGCATCGGCATCGCCGCCAGCATCCCACCAGATCAGATCGCCCCGCTGCGCCGTGCCATTGCGGACATTCCGCAGACGTTCTTGATCGAAACAGAGGTGTTCGTCCGCTTGTTTGAGGCGCTGCTGGGGCAATTCACGTCTTTCCCGCTGTTGGTGGCGCTGTTGGGGTTGGTGGTCGGCGGGGTGGTGATCGCCAACTCGGTGGCGCTTTCCACGTTGGAGCGGCGGCGCGAGATCGCCGTGATGAAAAGCATCGGCCTCCAGCGCGAGCGCGTGTTGGGGATGCTGCTCATCGAAAACGCCATCTTGGGCTTGGTCGGCGGGATTGTTGGCATTGGGCTGGGGCTGGTGGGGTTGATCGTGCTGCTGCAAGGGCAGATCGACGCGCCCATCAACTGGCCGACGGTGCTGCTGCTGATGGCGCTGTGCGTGGGCGTGGCGCTCAGCGCGGCACTGACGACGGCATGGGGCGCTTCCGGCGAGAAGCCACTAAACGTTCTGCGCTACGAATAACCTTTCAATCAACTTTCATTGCCCCAATCTATTGGGGAAACACTGGTGAAGGATCTATGTAAGCGCTATCATCTATGCATGGGAACGCTTACATTTTTAGTCGGGGCGGCATGGCACACCACGCATGGAAGCAGCACGGGATGCGCTGGGCAACAGCGGCAGCGGCCGTCGCGCTGTTGTTGGGCGTACTGCTGACCATCGACTTTGGCGCATTTGCGCAGTACGCCGGACGACTTTCCAGCGGGACGTTGGCAGCGGCTTTTGCTGCCTACGGTGCGCAGAACGTCTTTCGGGCGCTGCGCTATCGGGCGCTGTTAGGGCGGCCAGACCTGCCCCTCGCCCCCTTGACAGCCATCTCGTTGTATCACAATGGGATGGTGCGGCTGCTGCCCTTTAAACTGGGCGAGGCAACCTATGTTGTGCTCATGCAGCGGCGTTTTGGCGTGCGCCTGTCAGCAGGGATCACCAGTTTGTTGTGGTCGCGCGGGCTGGAGTTGGTCGTGATCCTAGCCGTGGCAGCGCTCGCGCTGCTGCTAACGGGCGATCTGCCGCTGGAGGCGCGCCTGCTGGTGCTAGGGTTGGCTGGGTCGGGCGTTGGCATGGGGGTGATCGTCCTGCATAGCCCAGCGGCGCTGCGTCGGCTGCTGTGGGCGGGCGAAGCGCGCCTGCCGCTGCTCCGCCGCATCAGCCCGGCCGTGATGCGGCTGTTGGACGAAGTCGAGGCGCTGCGCGAGCCGCGGCGCTTGCTCGGCGGGCTGCTGTGGTCATGCGGCACGTATGGCAGCACGTTTCTCACCAGCCTTGTGCTGCTGAACACCCTCGGCATTGCCCTGACCTTTCATGAGTTTGTGATCGTCATCAGTTTAGGGATGTTTGCAACGGCGTTCCCGTTCAACATCAGCGGCTTTGGGCTGGTCGAATGGAGCCTTGCCTTCGGCTTGGCGCGCTACGCAGGCCTGCCTCTGAGCGAAGCCACGGCGCTCGGCCTGCTGCTCAACGGGTTCCAGCAGATCGCAGCCTTCATCTGGGGCGGCATCGGATTTGCTGTTTTGCGCATCCTAGCAGCGCATCGAGAAAGGACGTTATGACAGCCAGCCTCCAAAACCGCGTTGACATAAATTCACTCATCATCGCCGGGCTGCGTTTCGGATTCGTTGGGGTGGCAGCAGTATCGCTCTTCTTGTACGGGGTGTACTTTCAAGCGGCGTTCAGCTATTGGGAAGCACACGGCGGCCTGCCCGGGCTGCTTGGTATTCCGATGGCAGTGCAGCTGCCCGTGATGGTGATCATCGAGGTCACGCTGGCGCTGACCTTCTGGGGCGCGTCGATCTATTTGCTGGTTCGCCGCCCCGACAGCGTGATAGTGCTGCTCACCGCGATGGTGGGCTTCATGATGCCAGTGCGGGTGGCATTTATGCAGGTGATCCCGCTGCAAGCGCTGCCATCGTGGTATCCGCCCGCGGCGCAGGTGGTTTTTCTGGCGGTGTTCGCCACACTATCCTATGTGGTGGTTGCCCTGTTTCCGGATGGCGTAGTCCGCCCCAGATGGGTGCGGTGGTGGCTGTTGGCGCGCCTCCCCATCATACTGAACTACGTCACCAACGCGATCCCCGTGTTGAACCAACTTTACATCTACATCGACATTGTGATGTTTGGGGCGCTGATGGTCGCTCAATATCAACGCTTCAAGCAGGATCGCATCTCAATTGAACGCCAACAAACCAAGTGGATTCTGCTCGGGATGGGGTTCGGACTGGGGTTCTTCTTTGTGCGTCGGCTGGCCGATATGTATCTGTTGGAGAGCTTCCCAGAGCTGTACGCTGTCATCTACAGCGTGTCGCGGGTGGCCGTGCTGTCGATCCCAGTGGCGATCACGCTGGCGCTGCTGCGCTATCGCCTTTACGACGTGGACTGGGTGCTCAACCGCAGCATTGTTTACGCCTTGATAACGCTGCTCATCGCAGGCCTGCTGGCGTTCAGCCTGTTTATCTCTCAAGTGGTGCTATCGCAGTTTGTGAACACAAGCGACGCGCGACTGTTGATGACGGTGCTCTCAGCGCTGCTCGTGGCGTGGTTGTATCAGCCGGTGCGTTCGCAGGTTCAACGCTTCGTGGATCAGCGGTTCTTCCGGCTGCGGCTCCCTCCCAAAACTTTCAAAATGCGCGAAGCTGCCCTCAACATGGCTCAATCGTGGAAAGGCATTCAGCTTGACGAACTCGTCATCGGCGATCTGGTGGCGCGCGGCAGCATAGGGCAGGTGTACACAGCCACACACCGCGATCAGCGTGTTGCTGTCAAACTGCTGCCACAGGAAACACACGACGATGAACTAAGCCAGCAGCTGATCCAGCGCGAGATGACGTTTTTCCGCAACCTCAAACATCCCAACATCTGTCAGATGCTGGGCAGCGGGCTGCATCAGGGCGCGCCTTACATCATCATGGAGTACGTTGAAGGTGAGGAGTTGGAGGACGTCTTAGAAGTGCGCGGCGTGCTAACGTTGGAAGAAACGCGCCTCATCATCCGCGATATCGCAGCAGCGCTTGACTACCTGCACGAGCACAACATCCTCCACTGCGACGTGAAGCCACGCAATATCATCTTGCAGGACGTGCGCGCGGTGCTGACCGACTTCGGCACCGCGCGAATGCTAAGCGGCACACAAAGCACTGGCCACCTGCTGCTCACCACGCCCGACTACACCGCGCCGGAGCAGCTTCGAGAGGACGGCCACCCCAGCCCTGCCACCGATGTCTACTCGCTGGGGGTAGTGGCTTATCGTATGTTGGTAGGTCAAAAGCCGTTCGAAGGCAGCCTGCGCCAGAAGATGCTGGCCATTGTCCACACCCCCGCGCGCGACCCGCGCGATCTGAACAGCGCCATCCCCCGCCCTACCGCTGAGGCAATCCTGCGCGCGCTCGATAAAGACCCCGCGCGCCGCTTCGCCACTGCCAGCGAGTTCGCGCGGGCGCTGTGACTGACGTGGACAGCGCTGGCCTTGCCCCTGTGCCGCCCATGCCGTGAACGATGTCAGTGAGGCCTCACCATCGCGGACAAGGCAGGCACCGGACAAGGCAGGCACCGGACAAGGCAGGCACCGGACAAGGCAGGCCTTGTCCCTACTAGTCGCCCGCCACAGGCAGGGGGTGGGCGGGTTCTTCTTGCTGCTTGAACTGGCTCATGTACAGCGCGTAGTACTCGCCGCGCCGCGCCATCAACTCATCGTGGGTGCCATGTTCTACGATGCGACCAGCCTTGAGCATGTAGATTTGATCCGCGCTGCGGATGGTGGACAGGCGATGCGCGATGACGAAGCTGGTGCGGCCTTGCAGCAGCTTATCAAACGCCGCTTGGATGATGCGTTCGGTGCGCGTGTCGACGCTGCTGGTGGCCTCGTCGAGGATCAGCAGGCGCGGGTTCATCAAAGCCACCCGCGCGATGGCGATTAGCTGGCGCTGCCCTTGCGAGAGGCCGCCGCCGCGCTCGCCCAAGACCGTCTGATAGCCGTCAGGCAGGCGCTCGATGAAGTCATGCGCCGCCACCAGCTTCGCCGCAGCGATCACCTCATCGTCGCTGGCCTCGGGGCGGCCATAGCGGATGTTCTCCATCACCGTTGTGCTGAACAAGTAGGTGTCTTGCAGCACAATGCCGATCTGGCTGCGCAGGCTGTCCGTCGTCACGGTGCGCACGTCCACGCCGTCGATCTTGACCGCGCCGCTGCTCACGTCGTAAAAGCGCGGGATGAGGTTGATGACGGTCGTCTTGCCTGCGCCAGTCGGCCCCACAAGGGCGATCATCTGGCCGGGCTGCACGTCGAAGCTGATGTCGTCCAGCACCTTCTCGCCCTTCACATATTCCGCTGACACGTGTTCGAACGTCACGCGGCCTTCAATCGGCGGCAGCGGCTTGGCGTTGGGCAGTTCGACGATGTCGGGCTTTTCGTCCAAGAAGCTGAAGATGCGTTCGCCGCCCGCGATGCCGCTTTGCACGTTCGCCCACAGCAGCGCGATCTGCTGGATGGGCTGGGTGGCGCGCTGGGTGTAGAGGATGAAGGCGATCACCAGCCCCAACGAGATGCTGTTCTTGTCGATGAACGGGATCATCCCCAACAGCCCCAAGCCGCCGACCACCACGACGATCCCTAA
Source organism: Anaerolinea sp. (assembly GCA_046719465.1). Classification (GTDB taxonomy): domain Bacteria; phylum Chloroflexota; class Anaerolineae; order Aggregatilineales; family Phototrophicaceae; genus JANWYT01. Next base: position 10,093 of record JBDNCV010000054.1, on the reverse strand, counting down.
GCTAACGTAGCTCAGCGCTTCCAACACAGGCGAGAGCGCGCTGGTGTAGAGCGCGGCGCGCACGTTGGCGGCGCGGTTGGCGTCGTTGCTGGTCATGAACTGGGCGATAGCCTCCTCTTCGCGGTTGAAGGCCTGCACCTCGCGCGCCCCTGCGATGCTCTCCTGCAAGTTGGCGTTCACGCTGCCGATCTCGCGGCGGGCGCGGCGGAAAGCCTTGCGCGCTTGGCTGCTGAAGTACCACGTCACGGCCAGCATGACCGGCACAATCGACAAGCTCAGCAGCGCAAACTCCCACTGACGCTGAAGCATCACGATGATGATCCAGCCCACGTTCAGCACCGCCGTCACCACCTGCATCAGCGCAAAGCCGAACGTCTGCTGAAGCGTGTCCACATCGTTGGTGACGCGGCTCATGATGTCACCTGCTTCGTTCTTGCTGTAATAGCCGAGCGACAGGCGGTGAATCTGGTGCAGCATCTCGCGCTGCAAGCGGCGGATGACGTTCTGCCCTGCGTAGCGCATCGAGTAAAACGCCGCGCCGATGAGCGCCGCGTTCATGACGAGCAGCCCCAGCGCCAGCAGCGTCAGCTCCCCTACCCCACGCAGCCGCGCGCCGAGCGCCTCCCCCGTCGCGCCGGCTGCGGTCGTCCATTCCACAGGCACTTGAATGAACGTGCACGCCTGCGCGTTCGGGACGAGGTAGCAGTTGACGGCTTGCTCCGTGACGAGCGGGACTTGGATGCCCGCCCAGACGGCGCTCAACGTCAGCACCAGCACCAAGATCAGCGCCACCCAATGATGGCGGAAGTACTGCCAGAAGCGCCCCAGCGTCGCGGCGACGCTCTTAGGGCGCGCTGTCTCTCGGTCTAAAAGTTGACGACCCCCATCCATGAACATGGTTACGCATCCTTTGCATCTGAGGCGGCATCAGCCACCAATTGGCTGTTAAAGATTTCGGCGTAGACGGCGCTGTGCTCCAGCAGATAGTCGTGTGTGCCGCTGGCGACGATCTGGCCTTTGTCGAGCACGAGGATCAGGTCAGCGTTGCGCACGGTGCTGATGCGCTGGGCGATCACGAAGCTGGTGCGCCCGTCCATGAGGCGATCCAGCGCTTGCTGAATCTTGGCCTCGGTGGCGAAGTCGACGGCGCTGGTGCTGTCGTCGAGGATGAGAATGCTTGGCTTGAGCAGCAGCGCGCGGGCAATGGCGATACGCTGCTTCTGGCCGCCGGAGAGCGTGCTGCCGCGCTCGCCCACGGGCGTGTTATACCCCTCGGGGAAGCTCATGATGAAGTCGTGGGCGGCGGCGGCTTTGGCCGCTTCGATCACCTCTTCATCGCTGGCCTCAGGACGGCCAAAGGCGATGTTGTCGCGGATCGTGCCGCTGAACAGATTGGTCTCTTGCAGCACAATCCCGATGTGGCCGCGCAGGCTGTCGATGGTCAAGTCGCGGATGTCATGGCCGTCAATGGTGATGCGGCCTTCGCTCACGTCGTAGAAGCGCGGGATCAAGTTGATGATGGTCGTCTTGCCGCTGCCGGTGGAGCCAAGCAGCGCGACCGTCTGCCCCGCCTTCACCTCGAAGCTAACGTCTTTTAGCACCGGCTCGCCGCTGTTGAAGTAGCGGAAGGTGACATGTTCAAACGTCACATCGCCGCGCACATCCTCGAGGTGGAGCGCGTTAGGCTTCTCCTTCACGTCGCTCTCCGCGTCGAGGATTTCGAAGATGCGCTCAGCTGAGGCCGAGGCCTGCGCCAGCAGCGACACGATGAAGCCCAAGTTGCCCAACGGGACGAACAGCAGCGCCAAGTAGAGCGTGAAGGCCTGATACTCGCCGAGGGTGATCTCGCCGCGCAAGATTGGGTCAGCCGCCGCGCCCAAGATCAGGATCGTGCCCGCCTGTGCGATCAAGAAGATGAGGGGAAACAGCACGCTGAAGGTGCGCCCGATGATCAACTGCTGCTGGTAGAGCGCATCGGTAGCAGCGTAGAAGCGTTCTGCTTCTTGCCGCTCTCGGACGAAAGCGCGCACGACCTTGATCCCAGCGACGTTCTCTTGCAGCACGGTGTTCAACCGCGCGAGGCGGCGCTGCACCTCCGCAAACAAGGGCTGCGACACACGCCCGAAGATGGCGAAGATGACAAACGTCAGCGGCAAGATGGCGACGACAACCAGCGCCAGCCGCACGTTGCTCAGGAACAAGATCACCAGCGTGAGCGACAGCAGCAAAAAGGCCTGCACCGCCCCCAACAGCCCCTGTGCGATGAACAAGCGCAAGTTCTCTACGTCGCTCGTCGCGCGGATCATCAACTGGCCAGTTTGGTTGCGGTCATAGTAGCTGAAGGATAGGCGGCTGATCTTGCTGAAGATGGCGTTGCGAAAGTCAAAGGCAAGGCCTTGTGAGGTGCTTTCCGCCATGTAGGTTTGGACGAAGGCAAACACGCCGCGGAAGATGGCCGCCACGATCACGATTACCGCGGTGTTGAGCAGCATCTGCCCGGCCAGCGTGCGCGTCAGGTCGAGCGATTCAACCGTCTCGCCCATGAGTCGAGCGGCCGCTTGACGGGCAAACTCCGGCTGAATCGAGAGCACCACATCCGCGCGGAAGCCGTCGGTGATGTAGTTGAACATGCTTTGGATGAACTGAGGAACCAAGAGCTGCACAATGGTGGCGATGATGAGGGCCGCCAGCGCGATGCCGGTGGTGCGGCGATGATTTTTCAGGTAGGCGATGGCGCGCGGCAGCGCATTCGAGCTGCGCTTCCCTTTACGTGATGGAACCTCCATCACTTGACCTCGTGGCACACTTGCCTGCATAGACGATCCCCTTTTTGTTCTTGATAGAAACAACAACCCCTAGTAAGAAGAATTCCTTTGAATGTTCGAGACATGGCGCGGCAGCACGCTCACTCGCGGCCACTACAGGCAGCGCTTTATGAAGGGCTATCGTTGGTGGATATCTGAGCGCTGCGCAGGCGCGTGCACAGGCTGTCCATCATCTGGTCGCCCGCGGGCAGCGCTTGGATCAACGTCCGCATCAAGCGCAGCAGGTGATCAACATCAGCTTCGTCCATCTGCAAGAGGGCCTGATAGATGGCGTCATCATCGGCCACCGCGTGGAAGCGCTGCGCCACGCTGTGCCCCTGCTCCGTCAAGCCGATGACCACGCGGCGGCGGTCTTGCGGGTCACGATGGCGGAACACGATGTCTTTGCGCTCTAGCGCATCAATCGACGGGACAAGCGTAGATGGATCTACCATGACTTTCTGACTCAGCTCTTTGAGCGAGTGCTCGCCGTCCATCGCCAACATGCGAATGAGGCCGAACTGCAAGACGCTGATCTCGTAGCCTTCGCGCTGCATCCGCTGCTCGAAGCTCTCGCGCCCCACCTTCATGATGAGCGCCCCCAGCATCTTCAGTTCCACAGCGGCATGGCGCAGCTTGTCAGACATAGCCTGTATCCAAATCATTTGTATTCAAATCATTTGATAGTCTAATGATTAGCAGGCAAAAACACCATAATAAATCCATTAGAACAGGCGAGTGATGCGCTACAATCAAGCAGCATTCATCGCACATGAAAGAGGCAGTTTCTTATGAGCGTTGTCGTTGAAACCGTGATGTATCAAGGCTGGCAGAGCACGCGCCTTCACAACGGCAGCGTCGAGCTAGTCGTGCCGCAGGACATCGGCATCCGCGTGATGCGCTTCGGCTTCATCGGGCAGGCTAACCAATTCTTGGAAGTGCCGGAGGAATTAGGGGCGCGCGGCGGCGATGCGTGGCGCATCTACGGTGGGCATCGGCTGTGGCACGCCCCCGAAACGTTCGAGCGCACCTACAGCCGCGACAACTTCCCCGTGGAGCACACACAGCGCGACGACACGCTGATCGTCACCCAACCGGTTGATCACGCGGGCATACAGAAGCAGATCGAGATCACGCTCGACGCGCGCGCGCCCCGCGCAACCGTGCTGCACCGGTTGACGAATCGGGGCGTGTGGCCGGTGACGCTCGCGGTGTGGGCGCTCTCGGTCATGGCCAATGGCGGCGTGACGATCGTTCCCCTACCCCCGCGCGGCAGCCACGAGACCGAGCTGCTGCCCAACACACGGCTCACGCTGTGGCCCTACACCGACATGAGCGACCCGCGTTGGACGTGGGGGCGCGAGTATGTGCTGCTGCGCCACGACGCGGCGGCCCCAACGCCGCAGAAGTTCGGCCTCGGCAACGCGCACGGCTGGGCAGCCCATTGGAACAGCGGCACGCTGTTCGCCTGCTGCGCGGCACATCAAACCGACGCCGAGTACCCCGACTACGGTTGTTCGTATGAGTTCTTCACCAACTATCAGATTATGGAGGTAGAGACGCTCAGCCCGCTGATCACGCTGGAGCCGGGCCAAAGCGCCACCCACACCGAGACGTGGCACTTATGGTCAGATGTGCCACGCCCCGAAACAGACGCCGACGTGGCCGCGCACATCGCGCCGCTGCTGGCGGCGCTCGATTGAGGGATGTTGTGCATTCGTAGGGACAAGGCAGGCCTTGTCCCTACGAGCCTTGCATCGCCTGCCACTTCTCGCGGTTGCGGGCGCGGCTGATCTTGCCGCTGCTGGTCTTGATAAGCCAGCCCGCCTCTACGAGCGAGACATACGTCACCGTCACGCCGAGCGCCCCGGCCACGCGCTGGCGAATTTGCTGCTGGATGGCCTGCCGCGCGGTGGGGTCGTCCGTGTCGACTTCCGCCACGACGGCGATCAGCTCCGTGCCTTCGCGCTCGTCGGGCACGCCAAAGGCCACCGCGCGCCCCGCATGCACCCCCTCTACCTCGTTCACCGCTGCCTCGACATCCTGCGGGTAGATGTTCTTGCCCGCGTTGATGATGAGGTCTTTGCTGCGGCCGACGATGTAGACGTGCCCCTCGGCGAGGTAGCCACGGTCGCCGGTCTGATACCAACCGTCCGCGTCGAACGGCTGTAGGTCGGGCCGTTGATAGTAGCCGCTGAGCATACAGTCACTGCGGACGTAAACTTCCCCCACGCGGCGTTCGGGGGCGGGCTGGCCGCTGTCGTCCAGCACTTTCACCTCTGTGTTAGGGATGGGCGTGCCGCAGCTCACCTGTGGGAGCGCGTCGGGGGCGTCGGGGGCGGTTGGCTGGGCGTAGAGCGCCTGCTGCAATTGAGCGCGATCCACCCAGTCGATGCGCACGGGCTGGCCGAGGGCGCTCTGCGTGACGGCGAAGGTGTTCTCGGCCATGGCGTAGCTCGTCTGGAGCATGGCCTCGGTCAGGCCATTAGGCCGGAAGCGCTCCAAGAACAGGGCGTGGCTGTCCGCGCGGACAGGCTCGCTGCAATTGATGAAGGCGCGCATCGTCGCCAGCGATAGGCCGTCGCTGTCGCGCTCGCGGATGCGGCGCGCCATGTGGTTATAGGCAAAGTTGGGCAGCCAGCAGAGCGTCCCCCTGTGCTGGTGAATGGCGCGCAGCAGCAAGGCCGGATGCTGCACCCAGTCGAACGGGGACATGAGCACCAGCGGCACGCCCTGCACCAGCGGCAGGATGAAGCCCGCGATCAAGCCCATGTCGTGGTACAGCGGCAGCCAGCTCACGATCACATCGTCCGCGCTGAGGCGCAGCGCATCACTGTAGCTGGCGATCTGGTTGAGGACGGCCTGATGCGACAGCGCCACCCCTTTCTGTAAACCGGTTGTGCCGCTGCTGTGTTGAAGGAAGGCGACCTGTTCAGGCTGCGGGCGATAAAGCGCCACCGTGCGCTCGGTGTCTGGGTTGAGGGCGCGCGTGTCGATCACCTTGCAGGACAGCGCTGCCCTCAACGTCGGCGCGAAGTCGTCGGTCGTCAGCACTGCCCGCACCTCCGAAAGCCGCACCAGCTCGGCGAGGCTGCGCAGGTAGATGCTGGGGTCGAGCTTCTCGGTCAGCGTGGGGAACATCGAGGGAACCGCGCCGATCATGAGCGCCGCCCAAAACAGGTAGACGCTCTCCAAGTCCTGCGTGCGCGCGATGACCACCAGATCGCGCTTGCGGATGCCCTGCTGGGCCAATGCGTTGGCGTACAAGACGACTTGAGCGCGGAACTCGGCGCGGGTGACGACGCGCGCAGCTTGATCGGTGGCGACGAAGTAGATCGCGGGGCGCTGCGCATCGACCATTTGCAGAGCAGCGGCGTTAAGGAGGGTGCGCATCGTGTCGCGCGTGGCGAGCGTCAGCATCTCAACCTAGATCCTTCATGACGCGCGCCACCATTTGGTTGAGCGTGTCCATCTTGGCGACGGTAAGATCGGGGTCGGGGATGTAGACGTTGAAGGCCTTCTCGACGTAGACGGCCAGCTCTGCCAGCGCGAACGAGTCGATCAAGCCGCCGGTGATGATGCCTTCGGTGTCGCTCAGCGGGTAGTTAGGGTCGCGGATGAGTTCGCTGCAAATATACGTGCGGATGCTCGCGCGCACTTCAGATTCGGTCATGGAGGATCTCCATTCTCAAGGTGGTCAGTTTCAAGCGCCAGCGCACCCGCCAACACCTGCACGCCCAGCGCGTCAAGGTGCACGGGGCTGTCGGTGAAGCGCTCTGGCGAGACGACATCCCACAGGTCGATCATGCGCCAGCCGTTGGCTGCGGCTTGATCGGCATAGGTCATGCGGAACTGGTCAAACGCCCAGCGTGGATACCATGTATTGTAGCGAATTTCGCTGTTCTGGCCGCTGGAGATGAAGATCGGTTGGTTGACCAGCAGCAGCGGCACATCGCCGAGCATGACGTGCGCCGCCGCGATCACGTCGAAGGCCAGCGCAGGCGTCAGGTCATCCGGCGCGGTGAAGGCCTTCCACGAAACGTCGGCCTCAAAATCGCTGCGGCGCGGGGTGTACTCTGGGTAAATCTGGTCAATCCCTGTGGTTGCCCATGCCAAGCCAAACCACTGCAAGCGCCACCAATCCGCCACCAAGCGCCGCTGGCCGACGAACGTCCGCTCGAACCAGTCCGGCACGGGCAAGCTGTCCACGTCCAGCGCGAGGCCGAAGCGGGTGGCCAGCGCGCGGACGCGATCAGCGTTGGCTTGCAGCAGCGGCGGGCGGAGCTGCTCTGGGCGGTAGAACGACTCCAACGTGTGCAGCCAGATCACCCCGTCCGGCTCGTAAGCCCGCGCAGCCTCCAGCAGCAGCAGATCTTTGGTGAGCGACATGATGGGGTGCGCAAGGTTGTAGAAGCGCATCCGCCGTCCGTCTGCTGCAACAAGCGCGCGCGCGTTCAGTTGGCTGGTGAGCGTTTCCTCCGGCGTGAGCAGGATGCCCCATGTGGCGCTGTCGCCGATGACCACCACGCGGAACTCATCCGAGGGCTTGGGCGCGCGGATGGCGTGCGTGGCGATCATCGTCTCGAGGCTGTTGGTGCTGAGGTTGTTGGCGGCGGGCGTTTCGCCATACGGCAGCCGCTCGCGATACGGCACGAGCCAGCCGTAGACGCTCAACGACCCCAACGCGGGCATTGGCTGGGCGACGAGCCACAGCAGGTTGAAGGCCGCGAACAGCGCCGCGCCCTTGAGCGCGATACGCAGAGCCGAGGGCCGAGAACCGAGAGCCGAGAACCGAGGGCTGAAGTGCGTCATTTACGCCGTTCGAGAGCAGCCATGAGGCCTGCGAGGATGCGAGCGAGTTCGTCCGTTAGGCTGAGCAAGTGAGCGTGCTGCGCCTGTGTGATATCACCTACGTCGAACGCAATGTAAGATTGACGGCGCACCTCAGCACATGAGGCTTTCGCCATCGTCAAGAAGCGAAGATAGTCGGGAACGCTGCAGCGCTCGAACCCTTCTGCGATGTTTGACATCACAGAAATACAGGCACGGCGCAGTTGATCGCGTAGGCCAAAATCCGCCGCGAGCGCCCCTGACCGCGTCAGCTCATAAACGTTGACCGTCAACACCCGCGCCTTCTGCCACGCGATCAAATCTTCAAACCGCTTCACGTCGCTCATCGCCTCCTCCTCAAGCACCTTTACCTCTACCATTCTACTCCACCACCCCTCGGCACTCGTCCCGCGGTTCTCGGTGCTCAATTACCAAACAGCCGCCCGAACACGCGCAGCGCCTGCGCCGCGTCTGGCAGGGTGAACCACACCCAGCCCACCATCACAAAGTGGAACGTCAGCAGCCACGCGACAGCTGTCCACGCTTGGAGGCGGCGCGGCTGTTTCTTGAGGCGCAAGTACCACCCGCGCGTGCGATCTGACCACAGCTTGTGAAGCCACAGCCCCAGCCCATGCCACACGCCCCAGATCAAAAATGGCAGCGTCACGCCGTGCCACACGCCGATTAACGCCATCGTGCTAAGGTGACAAACAAACATGATGAGTTCGTTGGGCGGTTTGGGATCGCGCTTGAGCAGCGCGCGCGACAGCGGCGAGAAGACGTAAAAACGCACCCAATTCGTCAGGCTCATGTGCCATGCTTGCCAGAAGGCGGTGATGTTCGCGCGCAGATACGGGCGGTTGAAGTTCTCCGGCAGCGTCACGCCGAACAGCCGACCCAAGCCAATCGCAATGTCGGTGTAGCCGCTGAAGTCAAAAAAGAGCCGCAGCCCATAGGCATACAGCATGACCCACAGCGCCGCGCCACCCACGGCTTGATCGGCGTTCTCTGGGCTGAGAGCGAACAGCGCCAAGCTGTCGGCGATGACGAACTTCTTGAACAGCCCTACCCCGATCCGCTCCAGCGCGTTGAGGACTCGCTCGTTGTCCCACAGGCGCAGCGCGGGCAGCGCGGCCATGTCTGTTTGGAAGCGTTCGGCGCGGTCAATCGGCCCAGCAGAGAAGGCAGGCGCAAACACGACAAACGTCACATAGTCGCGCAGGCTCAGGTCAGGCAGGATGCCCGTCTGACGGTCGCGCAGGGTGTGGATGAGGCGGAACGCCACATACGAGAAGCCCAGCCAGCGCAAGTCTAACGGGCTGGCCAGCGCGGGGTTCTGCCCCGATTGGACGCGCAGCGCAGCGGCGGCCGCTTCCGCCAGCGCGGGCGTTTGCAGCACTCCCAGCAGGCCGATCACCAGCAGCAGCCCCACCCCCGCCGCGCGGCGCGGGGCGAGCCATCCGCCCCCAAACGCGATGCCCCACCCCAGCGCCAGCGCCAGCAGCACCCCCGCCAGCTCCGGCGGGCGGCTGGTGAGGCGCAGCAGCTCCGGAACGTCGACATAACGCGCCAGCGCCAGCCCGACGATCACCGCGAGGATGAGGGCCAGCGCAAGCGCATCCTGCCGCGTGACGCGCCGCCCATCATGCGGTTTGGAGAGCCACCAACAGGCCACCGTTAAGGCGAGCATGGCCGTCGGCAGGCTGTAATCCAGCCAGCGGATGACCAGCAGCGGTTGAAGCCAGTAGATCGCCAGCGCGCTGCCTAGCATGAGCGCCCACGCGCGCCACGCCGCTGGCAGCAGCGCCCCGTAGAGCGCCGCCAGCCCCAACAGGACGAGAATTTCAGCGAAGCCCATGCCCGCCGCTCAGAAGGCTTGGTAAATCCACGTGGGGGCGCTGTCCGTCAGCACGACGGTGAGGGCAATCAGCAGCAGGCACAGCCCCAGCGCCAGCGCGTTCTCACGAGTCAGGAAGCGTTTCATCGCGCTCAGGCTTCCCCGCAGACCTTCCACTCGCCGTCCTCTTGGACGACGCGATAGCGCGGGATGTCGAAGTCGCGGCCCTCACCGTCGTAGACGGCGACAATCGCGCCGGTGCAGGTGACGGTGCTTGTGGCAGGGTCAAACGCGCAGGCAACGTCTTTGAGGCTGGCCTCGACGGCCGCGAACGAGGCTGCCTCGCGGCGGGCATCCCCCTCGCGTTCGGCGCACAAGAGCCGCGCCAGCGCGTCCGTGTCGCCGTCGATCCGCGCTTGCAAGTAGCGCTGCACGGCGTCACCGGCGGCGTTGTCCGGCGTGGGCGTGGTCGCCAGCACCGGCGGCGCGGCAGGCTCCCCGGTGCACGCGGCCAGCGCCAACAGCAGCAGCAAGACGATGAGTGTTTTCAGCATGGTGTGTCCTCTCAATCGACAGGTTCGGGCGACAGATTCGGGTGTGTGGGCGTGGGCGAGGCATGCCT
>JBDNCV010000053.1:0-24211 GCA_046719465.1 Anaerolinea sp. | reverse complement strand
CCTTCAGGGGGCGTGTGGCAGCCGGATGCTTTAGCGTCCGGCGTTCAACGAGGCAGGCCTAAAGCCCCCTTCAGGGGCGCTGAATCCTCTGCATAAAGGCTCCCTGAAAATACAACGCACTTCTAACGGGAGCAGCCGTACCGTATGATATAATGCGCGTGGAAGTTAACCCGCAGAGGATGTCCTGAGATGGGTGTGTTCAAAAATGTGATGAAGGCGGTCTTTGGCGACCCGATGGAACGGGCGGTCAACAAGTATCGCTCGGTAGTAGAGAAGATTAACGCGCTGGAGCCAGCCATGCAGGCCCTGCGCGATGACGAGCTGCCGCTCAAAACCGAAGAGTTCAAGAAGCGGCTGGCAGAGGGCGAGACCCTTGATGACCTGCTGCCGGAGGCCTTCGCGCTCGTCCGTGAGACGAGCCGCCGCACAACCGGCCTGCGCCATTACGACGTGCAGTTGATCGGCGGGGTGGTGCTGCACGAGGGGCGCATCGCCGAGATGAAGACCGGCGAGGGCAAGACGCTCGTCGCCACGCTGCCGATTTACCTCAACGCGCTGACGGGGCGCGGCGTGCACCTTGTGACGCCCAACGACTACCTGAGCAAATACGGCTTGCAGACGATGGGCATCATCTATCACACCCTCGGCCTAAGCGCAGCCGTCATCCAAAACACGAGCGGCAACCCCGATGATGGCTCGTTCTTGTATGACCCCAACTTCGCCAGCGAGGACGCGCGCTTCCAATCGCTGCGGCCCATCACCCGCGCCGAGGCCTACCAAGCAGACATCACCTACGGCACGAACAACGAGTTCGGCTTTGACTATCTGCGCGACAACATGGCGTGGAGCCGCGACCGCCTATCCCAACGTGAGCTGTACTTCGCCATCATCGACGAGGTGGATAACATCCTCATCGACGAGGCGCGCACCCCGCTCATCATCAGCGGTCAAGCCGATGAACCGTCGGATTACTATCGCATCTTCACCGGTATGGTGAAAAAGCTCAAAGCCAGCAGTCAAGACAGCGTGGACGACAAAGCGCCCGACGGCGACTATGTGGTAGACATCAAAGACCGTTTGGCCTACCTGACGGAGGCAGGCGTCGAGAAGATGGAAGCCATGATGCGCTCAGCGGGCATCCTCAAAGGCGACAGCCTCTACCACCCTGAAAACAGCGAGATGATCCCTTATCTCGATAACTGCTTGCGCGCGATGACGCTGTTCGAACGCGATAAAGAGTATGTCGTGCAAGATGGGCAGGTGGTCATTGTGGATGACTTCACAGGGCGCTTAATGCCCGGGCGGCGCTTCAGCGAGGGGCTGCACCAAGCCATTGAAGCTAAGGAAGGCGTCAAAATCCGCCGTGAGAACATCACCATGGCGACCATCACCTTCCAGAACTTCTTCCGCATGTATGAAAAGCTGGCGGGCATGACCGGCACGGCGCTCACCGAGCAGGAAGAGTTTGAGAAGATTTACAACCTCGACGTGATCAGCATCCCAACGCATAAGCCGGTGATGCGCGTGGATCGTCAGGACTTCATCTACCTCAACCAGAAGGCCAAGTGGCGCGCGGTCGTCAATGAAATTGCCGAGCGCCACAAGAAGGGGCAGCCGGTGCTGGTCGGCACGGTGGCCATTGAGACCAGCGAGTTCCTCTCCAAACTGTTGGACAAAGAGAAGATCCCGCACCGCGTGCTGAACGCCAAACAGCACGAGCGCGAGGCGCAGATCATCGCGCAGGCGGGCCGCCCGGGTGCAGTGACGATTGCCACCAACATGGCCGGGCGCGGCGTGGACATCCTCTTGGGCGGCAACCCCGACGGCCTCGCGCGCGATTATGTGCGGCAGAAGTTCAACGTGGACGTGACCGAGGCCACCCCCGAACAGTGGCAGGAAGCGATGTCATGGGCGAAGGAGGAGTGCGCGAAAGGGCGTGAGCAGGTGCTTCAAGTCGGCGGCCTTTACGTGCTGGGCACAGAGCGGCACGAGGCGCGCCGCATCGATAACCAGCTGCGTGGGCGCGCTGGGCGGCAAGGCGACCCGGGCGAATCGCGCTTCTTCCTCTCGCTCGAGGATGACCTGATGCGCCGCTTCAACGGCGAGCAGGTCAAGCGCTTCATGAGCTGGGCCAACCTGCCCGAGGATGAACCCATCGAACACGGCATGATCAGCAAGTCGATTGAGCAGGCACAGGTGCGTGTGGAGGGCTTCAACTTCGACATTCGTAAGAAGGTGTTGGAGTATGACGACGTGGTCAACGCCCAGCGCACGCTCATCTACAAACAGCGCCGCGAGTGGCTGTTCAAAGAAAGCGAGGAGCTGCGCCGCGATTACTTGCAGATGATCATCGACAACGTCATGGAAGTGGTCGAACGATACGACGAGGGCGAGGAGGTGGCCGATTGGGACACCGAGCAGCTCTACCGCGACCTGCTGATGATCTTCCCTGTGCCGGTGAGCATCAACGCCGAGACGATGCTCGACATGACGCGCGACGAGCTGAAAGCAGCGCTCGAGGCGGGCGTGACTGAGGTGTTTGAAGCCAAAGGGAAAGAGCTGGAAGCCGTCCAGCCCGGCCTGTGGGATTACGCCCTGCGCCTGACAATTCTACGCGCCATTGATTATCACTGGCAGCGTCACCTGACCGCAATCGACATGCTGCGCGAGGGCATTGGTCTGGTGAGCATCGGCCAGCGCGACCCAATTGTAGAGTTCAAACGTGATTCGTTCGCCATGTTTAACGACATGAAGGGGCAGATCACTGATCAAGCCTGCAACCAGATCTTCCGTGTGCGCCCGCAGGTGGCCGCGCAGCCTGTGCGCCGCCCGCCCGTCCGCGAGATTTTGCCCGGGGCCACGCCGACCGCCACCAGCACCAATGCCCCCAGCGCGCCCCAGACAGTCGTCAAGCGTGCCACGCCCGGGCGCAACGACCCATGCTGGTGCGGCAGCGGCAAAAAGTACAAGAACTGCCACATGCGCGAGGACATGGCCAAGAGCGTCGTCAAATCGACCTAGCAGCGTCGCCACGAGCCGAGCCGTGTGGCTCGGCTTTGCCCTTGCATCCACCGACTAAGGTTTGTAACATGTTGCAGCGGAGAGGGCGGAATAAGTGGTTGCAAATGTGCCTGCCGCGTGTTAAGCTAAGAATAAGGTATTTTGACCTCGGCTTAACGCCTCTGCGGTTTCATCAAATAGTGTTCTTTACGGGCTTCGAACCATAGTCACTAGGAGAAACCCACTGATGGTGCAGCTACTCACGTCCGATCCGGCATCCAGCGACTTTGACTACAAATGGTCAACGTTCATCAAGAGCAAAGTCAACAGCTTCACAAAATGGGACTTGCTGCGTTTCTTCTACGATAATCCTCACACCCTCGACACCGCCGACAACATCGCTCATTACATTGGCCGCGAAGTTCAGACCGTTCAAGCTGCCCTTGAGGACTTAGTGCGCTCGGGCTTGGTCGATAAGGAGATGCGTGGCCAAGTGGCGATCTTCCACCTCTCCAAGCAGTCGGAAGCGCGTCAAACGCTGACGGATTTCATCAAAGCCTGCCATAACCGTGAGTTCCGCGCGCGGGCCATTCATCTGGTCATCCAGAGCAAAAGCCACGCCTAAGCCACTGTCAACTCCGTGACGCTCGAAGCACTCCACCAGTTCCTGCTGCTGTATTTTTGGCTGGGCGTGGCAGTGCTTCTTTTATTTTGGGGCCTGCTGACGCGCTACTATCAGCGTTTCAGCAAGCGCCGCATGTTCTATCGTCTGCTGCTGCTGCCGACGGTGCTGGGCGGGCTGGTGAGTGTGCGCAGCGCGGCGCACCCCTTCGCCCCCCCTGCGCCGTGGGATCATCTGGCTGCGGTTGTCGTGGCGCTCAGCTTGATGCTGATCGTGGTGCGTGCGACGTTTTACATGCTGCGGCGAGGCTGATGTGAGCTGGGCGCTGGTGCTGCTCGCGGTGGCGGTGGCGGTGGCCTCATTGGGACGGCTCAGCCAGCGCATGAGCCGCGTCACCCAGACGCCCCCTTACTATTACGGTTTATATCTGGCAGGTGTGTTTATCATCGTGGCAGCGCTGGTGACGTTTGTGCTGCAAAGTGGACTATTGGCGAATTTAACGGAAATCGTCCAAAATAGTTTGCAGGTTGTTATTGCCGATATGTTGGCGGCGCTTGGTATCACCCTTGCCCTGCCAATCGCTTGGTACTACTGGAGTTGGCTGCTTTCGGAGCGCGACTGAAGTGCCGAGCAGAATGAAAGCGCTAAATGGTGTTGACGCTTCAGGAAAGCTTGCAGCAGACCGTGTCGTTGATGCCCAAGGTGGAGCTGCATCGCCACCTTGAGGGGTCGCTGCGCCTATCGACCTTGGTTGAGATTGGCCAGCAGTACGGCATGGAAGTCGAGGATGAGGAGACGCTGCGCCCATTCGTCCAGATGATGCCCAACGAGCCGCGCAACTCCAGCCGATTCTTGAGCAAGTTCCACACCCTGCGCCAGTTCTATCGCACCGAGGCGATTGTCGAACGGCTGGTGAACGAGGTCGTTGAGGATGCGGCGGCTGACCACATTCACTACCTCGAACTCCGCTTTACCCCGCGCGCGCTGTGCAACATGATCGGCTGCCCGATGGCCGACATGGTGCAGCTGGTGTGCGAAGCAGGCAACGCTGCTGCCCACCGCCACGGGGTAGAGGTGCGCTATATTGTGAGCATGAATCGTCATGAGGCAGTCGAGATGGGCGAAGCAGCGCTGGCCGCTGCGCTCGCGCACCGCCTGCGGGGCGTGGTGGCGCTCGATCTGGCGGGCGATGAGGCCAACTTCTCAGTGCACCCTTTCCATGACATCTTCCGGCATGCGCGACAAGCTGGCTTGTATATCACCGTCCATGCAGGCGAGTGGGCCGGCGCCCAGAGCGTCCGCGATGCGTTGGAGGTGTTGGGGGCGCATCGCATCGGCCACGGCCTGAACAGCGTCCACGATGCGACGCTCATCGCCGAGCTGATAAAACGCGGCACAGCGTTGGAGTTGTGCCCGACGAGCAACGTCCTGAGCGGGATTGTGGAGGCGCTGCCGTGGCATCCCATCCATCAGCTCACAGCGCACGGCGTCACCACCACATTGAACACGGACGACCCGCTGGTGTGCGATGTTACGCTCTCGCAAGAAATGCTCATGCTCATGCAAACCTTCGACTTGGCGCTGGATGACCTCAAGCAGTATATGCTGCGCGCGGCGCGCCATGCCTTCTTGCCCGTTGATGAGCGTCAGCGCCTTGTAGACACTTTACAAGCTTTCTACGCGATGATTCCATGATTCGAATTGGCCAATTTTCGATCACGTTGATCAACGACGCGATGACCCACGTAGACGCGGGGGGCGCGTTCGGCTTGGTTCCGCGCGTGTTGTGGTCGCGCGTGCTGCCGCCGGATGAGCACAACCTCGTCCCAATGAGCCAGCTTTGCCTGTATGTGGAGGCGCACGGCAAGCGGATCATCGTGGATACCGGCATGGGCACGCGCCTTACGGATCGCCAGCGCCGCTTCTGGCAGATTCAGAACGAGGGCGGCCTGCTGCGCGGGTTGGCGAAGCTGGGCATCGCGCCGGAGCAGATCGACCTTGTCATCAACACGCACCTGCACAGCGACCACTGCGGCGGCAACACCCGCTGGCGCAGCGCCGACGACCTGACCGCCATCCCGACCTTCCCGAACGCTGAGTACGTCGTCCAGCGCCGTGAATATGAGGACGCCACCCACCCCAATGAGCGCACCGCCGCCACCTACATCGCGGACAACTTCGAGCCGCTGCGCGCCAGCGGCCAGCTGCGGCTGCTGGAGGGCGATACGGAGCTGCTGCCGGGGGTGGTGGGCATGGTGACGCCCGGCCACACCCCCGCCCACATGAGCGTGGCCTTCCACGACGGCGGCGAGACGGCGCTGTTCGTGTGCGATCTAGCGAGCTACGCGGTTCACTTTGAACGGCTGGCTTGGATGACAGCCTACGACGTGGAGCCGCTGCGCACGCTGGAGACGAAGCGCGTGATGCAGCAGTGGGCGCTGGAACATGATGCCACGCTCATCTTCGTCCACGATTCCAAGCGGCCGGTGGGCAAGCTGCGCCGCGGCGACGCTGGGGTGCATATCGAGCCGCTGGACGTGCGCTGGCTGGATTAGCCCTGACGATCCTGCCACTCTTGGATGCTTTGTTTGATGAAGGCCTTCGCCTCAGGGTCGGCGATGTCGTCCACGAAGTCGTAGTAGTGGTCGTCAACGCGGATGCGCACGCCGCCGCCCGGCGCTTTCAACACGTGGAGCTGCCGCCCGGGGAACTGGCCGGTGGTCTGCAAGCGCCACTGCAAGTAGGCCTCAATCGCTGAAGGGATGTCCACCGCGGGGGGCGGGGTGAACTCAACCTTTTTGAAGCCTGCCGCGCCGGGCACGATGAGCGCCGGGTTGTCGTCGAACTTGTAACTCGGTAGGTCGCCGGGCAGCGGGCCATCGACCTTGGGCAGGGTGCTTGTGCCGGTGGTTGGGGTCGGCGCAGGGGCAGGGGTAGACAGCACCTCGCGCACGCTGGGCAGCGCAGACTCGGCGGGCGGCGCAGCCGATGCAGAGGCAGGGGCGGCCGGGGCAGGGGCGCTGGCCAGCGGATCTGCCTCGGTGACGACGGTGGACAGCTCTTTCATCAAGCGGGTGAAAGTGCGGCGTGCGTCGGGGGCATTCGTCAGGGTGCGGTAGCCTGTGCCGTCCTCCATGACGACCAACAGCCGCCCGTCGCGCGGGTCGCGCATCACTTGCAGGACGGGCACAGCCTCGATGCGCTCGCCCGTGTGAAGCTTGACGCGCTTGTCGGCGGGGGGCGGCGCAGCGGGCGCGGCGATGGGCGCAGGCGACACAAGCAGCGACAGATCAGGCAGCTCCTCTGCGCTGTACTCGCGGGCCTCGCGCAGCAGGTCAAGCCCGCTGGGGCCTGCATTGACGCTGGCGGCGGCGGTGGCTTGTGCGTCAGCGCTGAGCTTCTTGACGCGGCGCGAGGCGCGCACGTAGAGCGCCATGACGTAAAGCACGATCAAGAAAAAGGGGATCAAGATGAGCGCCAGCATCCCCGAGACAAAATTCTGACTGAAGAACCCCTGAATCAAATCCATGCTCAAGCTCCTCCAAACGACTGGCAGGACGGGCAGAAATGCGTGCCGCGTTGGGCCACGCGCACCTTTTGAATGGGCGTGCCGCAGACCAAGCAGGGCAGCCCCTCGCGGCCATAGGCGAAGAGGCTGTCTTGGGCGCTGCCGCGGCTGCCGTCGGCTTTGCGATACCAGTTGACGCTCGCCCCTTCGCGTGCAATGCCATCCGTCAACGCGGCGCGCACCGCCTCGTACAGCGCTGTGATCTGCGCGTCGGTGAGGTCGCGGCTGCGCGTCAGCGGGTGGATGCGCGCCCGCAGCAGCGCCTCATCGGCGTAGATGTTGCCGACCCCCGCAATGAAGGTTTGATCGAGCAGCAGCGCCTTAATTCCTTTATCGCGCAGTTTGAGCCGCTGCGCAAATTCGGCCGCGGTGAAGGACTCCGCGAGCGGCTCTGGCCCCAGCGTGCCAGTGATGCGGTCGGGGTCGCTGGTCAAGTAGACGCGGCCAAACTTACGGCTGTCGCTGAAGCGCAGCTCCTCCGCGCCATCCAACGCAAAGCGCACGTGCACCCAGCGGTCGGCGTCCTCAACGCGCTCACACGGGGAGACGTACAAGCGCCCCGTCATCTTGAGGTGCACCAAAAGGTAGTCGTGCTCCAGCTGGATGACGATATACTTAGCGCGCCGCTCGACCGCCGCCACGCGCTGCCCGCGGATGCGCTGGACGAATTCCTCGGGGGATGGGCTGTGGATGGCGCGCGGCCAATCGCACCACATCCCTTGCAGGGTGCGCCCCACCAGCACAGGCCGCAGCCCGCGCACGACGGTTTCTACTTCAGGGAGTTCTGGCATACGGCAAATAAGTCAACATGTAACTGTCGATCATACCCCCGCTTCGTCGCGGGTGGGGCGTTTGCTTAGGTTCTCTAACAAGCGCGTGATGTGGCGCATCAGCAGCAGCGGGATCACCGTCAAGACGACCAGCAGCGCATAGCTGAGGAACAGGGTGCTGCTGTCCTCCACGAAGCGCTCGCCGAGCCAGACAAACAAAAAGGTCGGGATCGCCCCGACGAAGAACGACACCAGCACATACGACACGAAGCGCACGGGCGCTAGCCCTGCGGCATAGCTCAGGAAGTCCCAAAAGCTGAACAGGACGAGCCGCGCAATCGCCAGCGGGATCCAGCCGCCGAGCCGGTTGTAGTAGAACGCATCGACCTGCTGCATCCCGTCCCTGCCGACGAAGCGGATCACCGCTGGCCGACCCAAGCGCCGCGCGATCCAAAAGCTGATGCTGCCGCCGATGGTCTCGCCGATGACAGTATACAGCACGCCCAGCCAGACGTTGCCGAACAGCGTCCCCGCGAAGACCTGAATCGGCCCGCTGGTGAGCGGCGCAAAAATGTACGTCAGCGCTTTCATCGTGATGTAAGCCAGCGGCGCGAGCGGCCCAGCGCTTTCGACCCACGCTTGAAGCTGCGGCACGCCGACCGTTTGGATGAAAAGCGTCAGCACGGTGACGAAGATCAACAGCGCCACGACCCCCGCCACAAGCTGGAGGATACGCTGGCGCGTCCATTGGGGGTGCGTGATCGGGCCTTGCTCTTCGCTGGGCTGCAAGCGCTACTCCTTGAACAATTCGCCGACGCTGCGGCCCTCGTGCGCGCGCAGGATAACCTCCGCCAGCAGCGGCGCAATCGAGAGGATGGTCATATTGGGCAGGCGCTTGTGCGGCGCAAGCGGCAGCGTGTTGGTGAAGATGATTTCCTTCAGGTCAAGCTGCTTGAAGCGCTCAACGGCTTGATCAGCAAGGAAGGCATGGGTAAACGCAAAGTAGATATCTCGTGCGCCTGCCTCGCGCACGACGTTCACCGCGTTGACGATGCTGCCGGCGGTGTTGACCTCATCATCGACCAGCAGCACATTTTTATCCTTGACGTCGCCGATGAGCGCCAGCGCTTCGGGGCGTTCGGCGTTGTCGCTGCGGCGCTTCTCGACGAAGGCCAGCGGCGTGTTGAGCGCGGCGGCCCAGTTGCGCCCCTGCTTGGCGAAGCCCAAGTCGGTTGCCACCACCACCAGATCGGGGATGTTCTTCTGGCGCACGTAATCGCTCAAGAGGTAGAAGGCGGTGAGCGCGTCGCCCGGGATGTTGAAGAAGCCTTGAATTTGCCCGCTGTGCAGGTCAATTGTCATGTAGCGGTCAGCGCCGGCGGTTTCGATCAGGTTGGCCATCAAGCGCGCTGAAATGGGCACGCGCGGCTGGTCTTTCTTGTCGGAGCGGGTGTAGCTCATGTAGGGGATGACCACGTTGATGCGCCATGCGGAATCGCGTTTGAGCGCGTCGATCATGATGAACATCTCCATGATGTTCTCATGGACGGGGGAGGCCATCGTCTGGATGAGGTAGACATCGCGCCCGCGCACGCTCTCGTTGAGCTTGATAAAGATGTTCTCGTTGCTGAACATCGTGCGCTCATACCTGCCGAGCTTTAAGTCGGCATAGTAGGGGTGTAGGTTGATGTTGTCGGCGATCTCTTGCCCCAGCGCTGGGCACGCTGACCCCGCGAACAGCTTCATCTTGCCGAACTGCATGCGCGATTCGCGGCTGTCGTAGGTCAGGTTAAATTTCGTGCCGGGGACTTTATCGGATACTTCAGGGTCTTGCATGCCCATGCTCCTGTGCAGAGGGAGGTGTCAGTGTCAAAAGCTGTTGGACAGCGGTTTGCGGGTCAAGCTCGCGCTGGTGCATCCGCTGGATGAGCGCCTCTATGGTATCAGGCGAGAGCGTTTGTAACCACTGCTGAAACAGCGCTTCACGGGCGCGTTCGAGCAGTTCAGCGCGCAGGGCTTGCGGGTCGAACGGGCCTGCGGTGCGCATGCGGTGCTGGCGGTGCGCTTCGATGGCAGCGGCTAGTTCCGCGATGCCTTTGCGCTCGGTGGCGACGGTCATCACCACTTCGGGGATCCATTCGGCGGTGGCAACAGGCACAGCGCTTACCGCCATATACTGCCCGTGGTGACGGGTGCGGGCGGGCGGGTGGCCCAGCTCTAGCATGGCCTTGAGGGCGCGCGCTGTCTGGTTTGCGCCGATGCGATCCGCTTTGTTGACGACCAGCACGTCGGCGATCTCGAGGATGCCCGCTTTGATGGCTTGGATGTCGTCGCCCATCCCGGGCGCTTCGACGACGAGGGTGGTATAGGCGACGCGCGCAATTTCGATCTCGCTTTGGCCTGCGCCGACCGTCTCAATCAAGATGCGGTCGAAGCCGGCCGCGTCGATCACGCGCACCATGTCGCGGGTGGCGCGGGCAAGGCCGCCGAGGCTGCCACGGGTGGCCATACTGCGGATGAACACCCCCGCGTCGCCGCTGAGGTCGCGCATGCGGATGCGGTCACCGAGGATCGCGCCCCCGCTGAACGGGCTGGTAGGGTCGACTGCGACGATGGCGACTGTCTCGCCGCTGGCGCGGTAGTGCTGCGTAAGGGCGTTGACGAGCGAGCTTTTACCGCTCCCGGGCGAGCCAGTGATGCCGATCACCCAAGCGCGCCCCGTGTGCGGGTAGAGCGCTTTGAGGGCGTCGTCCGCCTCGCCGCGCTCGACGTGGGAGAGCAGGCGGGCGAGCGCACGGCGGCTCCCCGCCAGCACCTGCGGGACGAGATCAGCGGGCATTCGACCCCACCAGATCGTTGATGAAGTCGCGGATGTGCTCAGTGGATGTGCCCGGGCCGAAAATGCCGACGACGCCCAGCGCCCGCAGCGGCTCGTAGTCTTCTTCGGGGATGATCCCGCCGAGGATGATCGGCACGTCGTTCAGCTCAACAGCGTTGAGCGCCTCGCGCACGCGCGGGACAAGCGTCATATGCGCCCCGCTGAGGATGCTCAAGCCGACCACGTCCACGTCCTCTTGCAGCGCCGCCTCGGCGATCATCTCGGGCGTTTGCCTCAGGCCGGTGTAGATGACCTCCATCCCAGCGTCGCGCAGGGCGCGCGCGATCACCTTCGCGCCGCGATCATGGCCGTCCAGCCCGGGTTTGGCAATCAACACTCTTGCAACTCGTGTGGTCATCTAAACAACTCCCGAATCTAATTTCTATCCTCATTATACCAGCCTCGCCGCGCCAATTGGATCAGCGCCTGATGATGAAGTTGGTTTGTAAGGTTAAAGAGATGCTTATGAAAGTTATAATTCTTTTACGACAAATCAGATAAAAATGTGTTAGGATATAGACATACGAAAATTAGCAACTTGCTCTAGGACATCACAGCATGACCACCTTCCCTTACAAGCCAGCCGCTCGCAGCGCAGATCACCTCGCAGAGACGCCCAGCCATCGGATTACCTACACGTTTGACCCAGTCCTAGAGGTGCATCGCATCGTGTTTTTAGAATCCTCGCGCGAGGCTGTTGAAGACTGGGTGGCCGTGATGGACGCGATCTACGCTGCGCTTGGGCCAGATGACGCGGTGCGCTTCTTGTTTGACGAGCGCCCGAGCGGTGCGCTGCCGTTGACGAATGCCATCAACCGCGGGGTGCGTTGGGCGCGCAGCCTTGAGTATCATCCGCCCGCGCGCGTGGCCTTCCTGTTTCCAGATCGCATGATCGCCTCGCTGGCCAATTCCATGCTGGGGATGGTGCAGCGCCAGATGGGACACTTAAGCGTGCGCCTCTTCAACACTGATCAAGAGGCGCAGGCCATCGCATGGCTGACTGACCCCCACTGGCCCGCGAAGTAGCCGCGCCGCGCACATAAGCATCATCGCACAGGGGCGGCTTAGAGGTCGCCCTGTGTGTTTCTGCGCTGTTCTCATCCTCTCAACGCTGATGGGTCATGCTACAATGGAGAGCATCACCCACGACGTTCTCAATGCACATCAGCGGTTGCCTATGCCCAGCGAGTTTGTTCACCTTCACGTTCATACGGAATATTCGCTGCTGGACGGCCAGAGCCAGATCGATCGTCTGGTGAAACGTGCCGCCGCGTTGGAGATGCCCGCGGTGGGCATCAGCGATCACGGGGTGATGTTCGGCGTGATCGACCTGTTCAACGCGGCTAAGGCCGCCCAGATCAAGCCTGTCATCGGGATGGAGGCGTACCTCGCCCCCAACAAGATGAGCGACCGCGACCCCGTGCTAGATAAGAAGCCGTACCATCTGCTGCTGTGGGCTAAGAACCTGACCGGCTACAAGAACCTGCTGAAGATCGCCAGCGTGTCCCAGTTGGAAGGCTACTACTACCGCCCGCGCGTCGACTGGGACTACTTGCGCGACCACGCCGAGGGCATCATCGCCACCAGCGGCTGTCTCGCGGCGGAAATTCCGCGCCTGCTCGCCGAAAAGGGCGAAGAGGCGGCGCTGAAGGCTGTCGAGCGTTATTATGACGTGTTCGGGGCGGAGAATTTCTTCCTTGAAGTGCAGCCGCATCAGATCGACGAGCTGCACGCGCTCAACCGCTGGCTGATCGACTATCGGCGGCGCGGCCACACGCCGGTGCAGTTGGTGGCCAGCAACGACGTGCACTATGTCGACGCGGCCGACACCGACAGCCACGACACGCTGCTGTGCATCCAGACGAACAGCCTCAAATCAACTCAAGATCGCATGATGCTCACCCCGCTGGGGAGCTACTATCTCAAGAGCGCGGATGAGATGCGGGCGAGCTTCCGCGGTGCGCCGCCAGAGCTGATCGACGAAGCCTTCGCCAACACGCTTCGCATCGCCGACATGTGCGACCTTGACTTGAACCGCAAGGGCTATCACCTGCCGCTGTTCCCTGTGCCGGAAGGCTTCGACCACGGCGGCTACTTGCGTTACCTATGTGAGATGGGGCTGAGCTGGCGCTTCCCCGGGCGAGAAAACGACCCCGTCCTGCGCGAACGCATCGACCGTGAGTTGGCAACGATCGACTTCATGGGCTTCAACACCTACTTCTTGATTGTGTGGGACTTGTGCGAGTTCGCTCGCAGCGCCGACATCTGGTGGAACGTGCGCGGCTCAGGCGCAGGGTCGTTGGTGGCGTATTGCCTCGGCATCACCAACATCGACCCCATCCAAAACAGCTTGCTGTTCGAGCGCTTCCTCAACAAGGGGCGCAAAAACATGCCCGATATCGACATCGACTACCCGGATGATCGGCGCGGCGAGATGATCGCCTATGCCGTGCAGAAGTACGGTGAGGACAAGGTGGCGGCCATCATCACCTTTGGGACGCTGGGGGCGAAGGCCGCCGTGCGCGATGTCGCCCGCGCGCTGGACGTGCCGCTGCCGAAGGTTAACCAAGCGGTCAAACTCATCCCGCAGGAGGCCAAGCAGAAGCCGCTGCAAGAATACATCGACGGCAACCCTGAGCTGAAGAAGCTCTACCAGACCGACGCCGAACTCAAACAGGTGATGGACACGGCCATCAAGCTGCAAGGCCTGACGCGCCACGCCTCGATGCACGCCGCCGGCCTCATCATCAGTGATCTGCCGCTGGTGGAGTACGTGCCGCTGCACCGCATCACCGGCAGCACCGACAGCAGCGGCGGCATCCTCAAAGCGGTGACGCAGTTCCCGATGGAGACCGCCGAGGCCATCGGCTTGCTGAAGGTAGACTTCCTCGGCCTCTCCACGCTGACGATCATGCGCAAGGCCACCGAGTTGATCGAGCGCTACCACGGCATCAAGTACACGCTGGACAACATCCCTTACCGCCACGATGACCCGCGCCTGACCGACGAGCAGCGCGCCATGCTGGACGAAGCGTTCCAACTGATGGCGCGCGGCGAGACAGTCGGCGTGTTCCAAGTGGAAAGCTCGGGGATGCAGTCGATGCTGCGCGACATGCGCCCGCACAAGTTCGAGCACATCATCGCCGCGGTCTCGCTCTATCGCCCCGGGCCGATGGACTTCATCCCTCAGTTCAATCGGCGCATGCACGGTGAGGAGGAGGTGACCTATCATCACCCGCTGATGGAGCCGATCCTCAAAGAGACCTACGGGATTATGGTCTACCAAGAGCAGCTCATGCAGGTGGCGGTGGAGCTGTTCAGCTACGAGCCAAATGAAGCGGACTCGATGCGGCGCGCCGTATCGAAGAAGAAAGAGAAAGACCTGCTGGAGCACCGCGCCATCTTCAAAGAGCGCGGCCCTAAGAAGGGTGTCAGCCCTGACGTGGCCGATAAGATCTTCGACGACATCGTGTTCTTCGCCAACTATGGCTTCAACAAATGCGTGGTGGGAGAGACGGAAATTATCGATGCGCAAACGGGCAGGCTGATGTCGGTGGAAGCGCTGTTCAGGGAGCGTCAGGTTGCTCAAACCGTTTCATGTGACACCGGTCGTCTTCGCTTGGAGCCGCGCGCCATCCTCGAAGTGATGCAGAACGGCGTGAAGCCCGTCTTTAAACTGCGGACGCGCCTCGGCAAGCAGATCACGGCAACGGCCAATCACCCGTTTCTCACGATGCAAGGGTGGGTCAACCTCGGTGAACTGGCGCTTGGTGAGCATATCGCCGTGCCGCGTCGGCTGCCTGCGCTGGGGCATCGGGAATGGCCGCGTCATGAGGTGATTGTGCTGGGCCATCTGCTGGCGAAGGGCAACCTGTGCCATCCGGCTGGCGTGTATTTCTACTCGAATGATGCGGCTCAATGTGATGATTACGCTGCCAATCTGTGTCAATTTGACAACACCACCGCGCGCATCTCTGTTCGGCGGGGCACTGCTCACGAAGTCTACAGCAAGCGCATCCATCGGCAGCAACCATGTGGTGTGACGCAATGGTTGGGGGCGTTGGGGCTGCGGGGTGTCCACGCGCGAGAGAAGTTCATCCCGTCTGCTGCCTTTGAGTTGATGAACGATCAGCTCGCGCTGCTGCTGGCGCGGATGTGGGAAGGGGATGGCCACATCAACGAGCGGGGGCGCAGCGCATTCTACGCCACGTCATCCGAACGGCTTGCGCGGCAGGTGCAGCACCTGCTGCTGCGTTTTGAGGTGGTGGCCAGCCTGCGTGAGGTTACCTTCCCTTACAAGGGTGGGCGTGTTGGCTATCAGGTGTTTGTCACCGGGCAAGAAAACCTCGGACGGCTGTCGGACGCGCTGAGCGGTCACTTCATCAATCGTGACAAAGCGGCTGCGCTGGCACGGTTGGGGCAGGGGCAAGCCCCGTCTGTGCAGGACATTGTGCCGCTTGCCGTGCGCGATCAAGTACGGCAGCACAAATCCGCGGCCAACGTCACGTGGCATGAGGTGGCAGCGGCGACGGGGCTGTCGATGACGACGTTTCATCGAACGACAAACGGGCCTAAGGTGGGCTTCACCCGCGAGGTCATCAAGCGACTGGGAAGCTACTTCAACGCCCCTGATTTGCTCGCGTTAGGGGATGGCGATGTGTACTGGGATGAAGTCGTGAGCGTCGAGCCAGTCGGCGAACAGATGACGTATGACCTCACGATTGATGTTACCCATAACTTTGTGGCCAACGACATCATTGTTCACAATTCACACGCTGCCGACTACGCCGTGATCTCGGTGCAGACGGCCTTCCTCAAGCGCCATTACCCACATGAGTATATGACGGCGCTGCTGTGTGTGCAGTTCGACGACAGCAGCAAGGTGGCAGTGTTCTTGGAGGACTGCCGTCGCATGCAGATCCCTGTGCTGCCGCCGGACATCAACTACAGCCAAGTTGACTTTGACATCGAAACGCTGCCCAACGGCCAGCGCGGGATTCGCTATGGGCTGGGGGCGGTGAAGAACGTGGGTGTGGCCGCGCTGCACTACCTCATCGAACAGCGCGAGCAGGGCGGCCCGTTTGCGACGCTGGCCGACCTGTGCCAGCGGGTGGACTTGCGGCGCGTGGGCAAGCGCGCGTTGGAGTGCCTCATCAAGGTGGGCGCGCTGGAAGCCTATGGCCCGCGCGACGCACTGCTTGAATCGCTTGACCGCATGATGCACTACAGCGCCGAGCACCACGAACAGTTGGCGCTCGGGCAGAAGTCGTTGTTCGGCGAGGCTATCATGCTGCAATCGGCGTTGGAGATCCTGCCTGCCAAGCATCCCGTCTCACAGCGCGAGCAGCTCGGCTGGGAGAAGGAACTGCTCGGACTATATGTCACGGGACGGCCGGTTGACCGTGCGCGCGACGCGCTCAGCAAGTTGAGCAACCTCAACATCATCGCTGACCTCAAGTCTGAGGAGGGCGCGCCCCCCAAAGATACAACGGTGCGCGTGGCGGGCGAAGTCGTCGGGATGCGCCAGATCGTGACTAGGAACAGCGAGATGATGGCCGTCCTGCAGGTGGAGGATTGGCACGAAAGCGCGGGCGTGATCGACGTGGTGCTGTTCCCGCGCAAGTATGAGCGCATCAAAGCCTACTTCGAGCATGAGGTGGGCAAACCGCTCGAAGTGGGCACGATTGCCCTGTTCATCGGACGGTTTGACGCCAGCCGTGGCGACCCGCAGGTGATCGCAGAAGAGGCGACGGTGGAGTTTGAGGCCGTTGAAGGGGCAGACGCAGCGCAGCCCCCGCCAAGCCACGACGACCTGAGCTGGATGCCCAACTCGGAAGAGCCGCCGCCCGTGTGGCACGATGAGCCACCGCCTACGCCACCTGCCCCCGCCCCGAGCGTGCCTGTGCCCCCGCCGGTGGAGGACAAACTGCCGGAGTGGGCCACGCCGCCGCCGGATCACAACGGGGCTGCCGCATATGACAGCTTGTTCGACGAGGAAGCGCCCGCCGCGCGCCACCATCACCTGCGCATCCTGTTCAAGGGCACGGGCGATGAGAAGGACGCAAAACGCATCGACCGCGCCTTGGGCGTGCTGCACTCCATCCCGGGCGAAGATCGCTACACGCTGGAGGTGCACTATCCCGATCGCATCCGGCGTTGGGGCGGCGAGGGCTTCCAAACCGAATACTGTGACAAGCTCGTCAACCTGCTGAGCAAGATCCCCGGGATTGAGCTGCTAATCGTCGAGTGAGTTAAACCATTCTTCACAACATCGCGCTATAATGCGTGCGGTTATTAGACATAACCTCAAGATGCGAGCAACTATTCGCCATCCCGATGAGGCGATTGATTTAGGCAAAGGATAGACAACGAATGGCTGCGATGAGACGAATTGCCGTGATGACCAGCGGTGGCGACGCGCCCGGGATGAACGCGGCGGTGCGCGCGGTGGTGCGGGCAGGCCTTGAGCAGGGGGTGGAAGTCTATGGGATTCGGCAAGCCTACGCTGGGCTGGTGGCAGGCGACTTTGAGCGCCTGACGAGCCGTGAGGTGAGCGGCATTCTCCAGCGCGGCGGCACAGTGCTGCAAACCGCCCGCAATGAGGAGTTCAAGACTCCGGCTGGGCAGAGGAAAGCGCTGCGCTCGCTGAACGAACACAGCATCGACGGCGTGATCGTGATTGGCGGGGATGGCAGCCTGCGCGGGGCGATCAAGCTGCACGAGATGGGCGTGCCGGTGGTGGGCGTGCCTGCCAGCATCGACAATGACATCTGGGGTACGGACATGTCGATTGGCGTGGACACTGCCCTGAACACGATCCTTGACGCCATCGACCGCCTGCGCGACACCGCCACCTCGCACAATCGCTGTTTCATCGTCGAGGTGATGGGGCGGAGCTGCGGCTATCTGGCGCTGATGGGGGCAATCTTGGGCGGCGCGGAGATCGTCATCATCCCCGAATACGAGGTGAGCAAGGAAGAAGTGGCCCGCAGCCTCGAGGATGCTTACATTCGCGGCAAGAACCACGCCATCGCGGTGATTGCCGAGGGGGCCAGCTACAGCGCCCGTGACCTTGAATCGTACTTGCAAGGGCAGGGGGTGGGGTTTGAAGTGCGCCTGACGATCCTCGGCCACACGCAGCGCGGCGGCAGCCCGACGGCATTTGACCGCCTGTTGGCGACGCGGATGGGCGTGGCCGCGGTCAACACTTTGTTGAGCGGCGAGACGGGCGTCATGATCGGGCGACAGGGGCGCGAGCAGGTCACGGTGTCGCTCTACGATGTGACGACCAAGATGCGCGAGATCGGCGAAGAATACATGAAGATGGCTTACACGCTGTCGCGTTAGGGTGGTCGCCCACGCCTAACAGCTAGCTGCTGGGCGTGGCGGCATCCACGATGCGGGCGCGCAGCAGCGCCAGCAGCGGCACGGTCGGCACGCGCAGCTGCACCCCGCGCTGGCCTGCGCTGATGACGATGTTCTGCAGCGCTGACGCGGATTTGTCGACGTAGACCTTCCAATTTTTGTCGGTCAGCATGAGCGGGCTAATCCCGCCCACTTGTAGGCCGGTGAGCGCCTCTGCGTCGGCATGGGTGGCGAGGCGCACTTTCTTCTCCCCAGCGCTGGCCGCCATGCGCTTGAGGTCGAGCTGGCAGTCGCTCGGCAGCAGCACGAGCAGCGGCTTGTTCGTCTCCACGGATTGCACGACGAGCGTCTTGAACACCATGAAGGGCGGCAGCCCGATCAACTCAGCGACTTCTTCCGCGTTGCGCGTGGTCGGCTCATAGGTCAGCACTTCATAGGGGATGCCTTTGCTCTCCAGCAGGCGCATCGAGTTGAGCTTGGGGGTCATGGCGTGAGCGGCTCCACGGTGAGGGTGAAGGTGGCGGTGCGGTGGCCGTTGGGCGGAATCGTCCACAAGCCGGTGATGTCGGGATCCAGCCGCAGGTTGTGGGCGTTGGTGGCCATCGTCATCGGCTCAACGGCGACGCTCGGCTCGCCCGCTGGCGTGAAGATCAGGACGTGCTTGTAAGCAGGCTCCAGCTCGATGCGCACGCGCAGCCCCAGCGCGTGATATGCGAGCACTATCGGCTGGCGGTGGTCGATCTGTGTCAGCAGGTGATTGTAGCCGTCGCCTTCGACGGGGCGGCTCGTGCGGAAGTCCAACATGGGGGGGACGGGCTGCACGTTCCCGAGGGGCAGAAAGGCTTCATTCAGCGGGAAGTAAGCTGCTGCAGGGATCGTCACGCTCAGCCCAGCGGGGTCAGACGGGCGCACAAAGTAGGGGTGATGACCAAAACCGGCGGGCATCGGGGACGTGCCACGGTTGAAGATCGCTGTCATCACGCGGATCTGATTGTCGTGTAGGGTGAAGATCTGCTGTGCGGCGAAGTCGAACGGCCAGTTCACCCCTTCATGCTGGCGCGACTCAAACACGAGCGACTGCACATAAGCATCTGATTGCAGCACGTGCCATGGGCGGGCGCGCACGTCGCCGTGTCGCGCTGTGCCGTCGTCGCGCGTGGTCTGAAGTTGATAAGTGTGGCCCTCAAACGTAAAGCGCCCCTCGGCGATGCGGTTGGCCCACGGCAGCATCAAGAAACTGCTGGTGTGGCTGGGGTTGGTGGTGTGGGGCGGCGTGGGGCGCAGCACGTCCACCCATTGGCCGCCTGCGTAGGCCTGCAAGCTGGCGATGCACCCGCCCAGCTCCGGCAGGAGCGTCAAAGCCAGTTGACCGTTGGCCATCGTCAGCAGCATGGGCAGCTCCTCAGCGGTATTGGCGACCAGCAAGATACGTGAGCAGGTTGGGGAACAGGTGATTGGCCAGCAGCAGCAGGCGATCAAACCAGCGCAGCACGACCACGTTCCGCGGGCGACGGGCGCAGGCCACCATCCCCGCTGCCACCTGTTCCGGCTGCATGTTGGGGATGCGGCTGGCCTTGCGCTCGCCCTTGCCGAGCCGCTTCTCGTTGAACTCCGTGTCGGTGCGCCCGACGAGGAAATCGCTGATGCGGATGCTGTGCGGGGCCAGCTCCACGCGGATCGAGCGCGCTAGGCTGCTGATGAAGGCCTTGCTCGCGCTGTAGCAAGCGGCATAGGGCGAGGGGATGGCCGCCAGCACAGACGACACCACCATGATGTGCCCACCCCCGCCGCGCTTCATGGCGGGAACGGCGGCGCGAATGGCGTGCAGCACGCCGTCGATGTTGACGTGCAGCAGTGTCTCGATGTCCTGCCAGCTTGATTCGATCAGCTCTCCGCGAAGGCCAATGCCCGCATTGGCGATGAGGATGTCAAGGCGGCCGAAGCGTTCCAGCGTCTGGGCGATGGCGGCTTCCACGGCGGGCTGCTGGGTGACGTCACCAGTGATGGGAAGGAAGTCCCCGTGTGGCGCGGGCAGCGCGGCGATCTCCTCCGCGAGCGCTGTTAGCCGTTCCGTCCGCCGCGCGATCCCAGCGACGTCATACCCTGCCGCGATGAACGCCAGCACCGCCGCCCGCCCGATGCCGCTGGATGCGCCCGTGATCAAGACGACTTGACGGCTCATGGCGCGCTGGTGGGGTTGCGGACGGCGGCCACCGACACGGGAATATGGCTGCCGGGCTTGCGCCGCTTGAACACACAGAAATAGCTGCTCGTCCAATCGGAGCCGCTCACCTGCACATCTTCCTTGCCGCCCACCCGCGCGACTGGCTGCATGTGGACGAGTTCCCAGCCTTCCGCGCCCAGCTTGTCCAGCTCAGGGATCATGCTCTCCGGCGAGCAGGCTTTGGCCTTCTTGTTGAAGCGTTTCTGCACGTACTCACGGGTGGCGCGATCTCGGACGCGCGCTTGCAGCATCAGCGTCAGATATTCCCATTGTTCCATCGTTGGCCTGTCTCCTTGATCTGCTTAACTTTACCCCTTTTCGACCATTTTCGACACGGGGGCGTTGGGTGGGGAGTGTCTGAATCACTGGTGATGGCCCTGCCCGCTGCACCTCCCCCCTTGTTGAACGCCGGACGCTGAAGCATCCGGCCAAAGCGCGCCCCCTGAAGGGGGCTTCAGCCCCCGCGCGCCAGCCAGAGGCTTTAGCCTCTGGCGCACGGCCACCTTCTGCTGCGGCTGAGACACTCCCTTTCGAGAGGTGTCTAGCGTGGTGGCGATGCGCGATCGACCCCTCACCCTGTCTGGCCTGCGGCCAGCCTGTTCCTCTCCCACACGGGGCGAGTGGCAGCACCAGCTATTTCGACACGGGGGCGTTGGGTGCACAGCGTAGGCATCGTATGCCAGTCATAGGCTGTCAGTATAGGCAGCGCAGGCGCAGCAGCTTGAACGCCGCGGCAGGTACAGGATACAGTAGAAATATCGTATGAGTAAGTAATGCTAATCAAAGGAGCATTGCATGAAGTCAGTCTTGAAAAAGGGGTTGTTGGTGGCAGTATCCGTCAGCGTGTTGAGTGTGGCCAGCTTGGCCGCCCAGAGCGCTATCACCTACACGCCGCAGCAGGCGGTCAATGTCCGCAGCGGCCCGGGCATCACGTTTACGGTGCGCACGGTGACCACGTCCGAGTTGGTCGTAACGGGTAAGTCGAGCGATTTCAACGTGGCAGAAGCGTGCAGTGGTGGCATGGGCGATAATCAAAATGCTGAGCGTTGGCTGCGCGTGGAGACGGCGCTGGGCGAAGGATGGGTGTGGCGCTGCGCGGGTGTGGTGCGCGGCGATGCGGCAGGGCTGCCCATCGTCAGCCCCTCGCTGCCGGTCAGCATCAGCGATTCTGCTCGCACAACGCGCGCCCTGACGGGTGACCTGCTCCCCTCGAATGTGACGGAGGGCGTGGAAGCTTTCGTGACGGCAGCCTCGGCCAATGTGCGCCAGTCGCCTAGCATCACAAGTGAACGGATCGGCGTGCTGGCCGCTTCGCCGACCAACGAATTAGCGACACGCATCCGCGCGGTTGGGCGCAACGCCGCCGGCACGTGGATTCAGGTCAGCTATGTGAGCGGCGACAGCGTGGTGACAGGGTGGATGGCGCGCTTCTTGCTGCTGCTGCCCTCGGGTTGGCCGGACAGCGTCCCGGTCAAGTAAGATTACTAGTCAGCAGCGAACGGGAGCGACTCAGCGAGTCGCTCTTTTGGGTTTCTTAGGGAGGATGCTAGGCATGTTGAGGCCAACTGGCGATTTGCCAACCGGCCGCTCAAGCATCCGGCTGCCATGCGCCCCTGAAGGTGGCTTGAGCCTCCGCCATTTGGTAAGTGCCCCCTTCGACCTTTCCGCTTGCCACTGTTTAGATAAACAACGGCTCCTGATACACCCCGAAGGCCTCGCGCAGCACGTCGGTCATCTCGCCGAGGGTGCAGTAAGCGTGAGCGCATTGGATGAGCGCAGGCATGACGTTCTGATCGTTGAGTGCGGCCTCGCGCAGGGCATCCAGCCCGGCCTTGACCGCTGCGGCGTCGCGCGTGCTGCGGACTTCGTTCAAGCGGGCAACCTGCCGCGCGTAGCCGTCCGGATCCATCTCTAAGATGGGGATGCGCACGGGGTCGGTGTTGGCGTATTTGTTCACGCCAACGGTGACGCGCTCGCCGCGGTCAAACTCCATCTGGAGGCGGTAGCTGGCGTCGGCGATCTCGGTTTGGAAGAAGCCTGCTTCCAGCGCTGGCAGCACGCCCCCCAGTTCCTCGATCTGGCGGAAGTAGTCGTAGACGGCGGCCTCGGTCTGGTTGGTGAGCGCTTCCAGATAGTAGCTGCCGCCGAGCGGGTCAATCGTGTTGGCCACGCCAGTTTCTTCGAGGATGACCTGCTGCGTGCGCAGCGCGAGCGTTGCCGCAAATTCGCTGGGGAGGGCGAGGGCTTCGTCCATGCTGTTGGTGTGGAGCGACTGCGCGCCGCCCAACACGCCCGCCAGCGCTTGGATGGCCACGCGGATGAGGTTCACCTCAGGCTGCTGCGCGGTCAAGCTCACCCCCGCCGTCTGACAGTGGAAGCGCATCAGCCAACTGCGTTCATGCTTTGCGCCGAAGGTCTCGCGCATCTCACGCGCCCAGATGCGCCGCGCCGCCCGCAGCTTGGCGATCTCCTCGAAGAAGTCGTTGTGCAGGTTGAAGAAGAAGCTCAGGCGCGGGGCGAAATCGTCGATGTCCAGCCCGCGCCGCAGCGCCCAGCGCACGTACTCCATCCCGTCGGCCAGCGTAAACGCCAGCTCCTGCACGGCGGTGCTGCCCGCCTCGCGGATGTGATAGCCGCTGATGCTGATGCTGTTCCACTCTGGCATGTGCTGGCTGGCGTACTCGATCGTGTCGGTGACGAGGCGCATGCTCGGCTCAGGCGGGAAGATGAATTCCTTCTGCGCGATGTACTCTTTCAAGATGTCGTTCTGAAGCGTGCCGCGCAGCACGCGCTTGTCCACCCCCTGCTTCTCGGCGGCGGCGATGTACATCGCCCAGATCATGGCGGCGGGGCTGTTGATCGTCATGCTGGTGCTGATCTGATCAAGGCGAATGCCGTCGAACAGGATTTCCATATCACGCAGGCTGCTGACGGCCACGCCGCACTTGCCGAACTCGCCGATGGCTTCCGGCGCGTCGGTGTCGTAGCCCATGAGCGTAGGCAAATCGAAGGCGACGCTCAGGCCGGTGTTGCCCTGCGCGACGAGGTATTTGAAGCGGGCGTTGGTTTCCTCGGCTGTGCCGAAGCCCGCGAACAAGCGCATCGTCCACGGCTTGCCGCGGTAGCCCGTGGCGTGGATGCCGCGCGTGAAAGGATACTCGCCCGGGTTGCCGAGGTCGCGTTCGTAGTCAAAGTCGGCGATGTCGAGCGGGGTTGCCACTCGCGGCACATCTACGCCGGAATAAGTCGTGAAGCGCGGTTTGATTTCGGGGCGTTTGTTCAACGTCGGCTGGAGGCGGTCGCGCTCCCATGCTTGATGGTGCTGCCGCAGTTGGTCGAGGCGGTCACGGTCGAAGGTCATCTTCAGCGTCCCTGTAATAAACTTTCGCTCATTATAGCACGTTAGTCGCAGGGCAGGTGAAGGTCTGGTAAACGTTGGACGTGTCGAAATAGCTGGTGTTGCTCCTCGCCGCGTGTGGGAGAGGAGTCGACCACGCCGTGCTCATCGCCCAACACGGCGTTGCTCCTCGCCGCGTGTGGGAGAGGAACAGGCTGGCCGCAGGCCAGACAGGGTGAGAGGTCGATCCCGCATCGCCACCACGTTAGACACCTCCCAAAAGGGGGTGTCTAAGCCGCAGCAGAAGGTGGCCGTGCGCCAGAGGCTAAAGCCTCTGGCTAGCGCGCGGGGGCTAAAGCCCCCTTCAGGGGGCGTGTGGCAGCCGGATGCTTTAGCGTCCGGCGTTCAACAGTGGCCGTGCGCCAGAGGCTAAAGCCTCTGGCTAGC
>JBDNCV010000052.1:0-24640 GCA_046719465.1 Anaerolinea sp. | reverse complement strand
AACCGGCAGACGTAGTATGTCTGCCGGTTTTATGTTGACGGGAAGGACAGGATTCGAACCTGCGATACGCTTACGCGTATAACTGCTTAGCAGGCAGCCCCAATCGACCACTCTGGCACCTCCCCAAGTTGTTAACGTGACGCAGCGGAGAGAGTGGGATTCGAACCCACGGTGCCCTTGCGGACACGGCGGTTTTCAAGACCGCTGCCTTAAACCACTCGACCATCTCTCCGAGAGTGAAGTGGCCTCACGTTCAAAAACTATAGCACACCCGCGTGAGAGGGTCAATCCTAAGTTGACACCACGACCTCACGCCATGCCGAGGCCGTGCCTGCCAAACGCGCCTCCTTGCCTGCTATAATCAAGGGCGTTAAGTTAGGTCTCTTGGTTATGAACACTGCGCTTGGGTTTGGCTATGTCGCGCTCATCATCTACCTCGCCAACCTCGTCATGCTGGGCGGGTTTCGGGTGGAGGTGCTGCGCTGGATGCTGCTTGGTTTGTGCTTGCTGCTCGGCATGATTGGTTTGTCCGTCCTGCAAGAGGCCGGAAGTGCCGTGGCGATCTTAACAAGCGTCACGATTATGTTAGGTGCGGTCACAGCGGGGATGTTCACGCTGCACGCGCCCACGCGCCAGCAGCTCCGGCGTTGGCTGCCTGCGCATGTCACCTATCAGCCTGATTCGATCATGCACACCGCGGCTATCGTGTTCATCCTCTTTCAGGTCTTGTTCACGCTGGCGATCTTTCAACTTTCTGGTGGGCAAGCAGGCCTCGCCGAGATGCTCGCAGACAACCCGCCCACTGTAGCCGATGCCATCTTCAGCGGCGCGGTGTATACCCTGCTGGCGCTGGGCGGGGTGGGGTTCTATATGCGGCGCAGCCTGCCCGAAACGCTGCATCGCTTGGGGCTGGATCGGCTATCGCCTACCGCAGCGCTCATCGGGGTGGGCGCTGGTCTGCTCATGCAGGTCGCCTCACTGGTCTTCACTGCCCTGTGGGTGAGTGTGACCCCGCCTGATGTGGTGGCGCAGCAGCAGGCCGCGGGCAACGCCATTGCCCTTGCCAGCGTGGGCAGCCTGTGGGCAGTCCTCATCACCGCCGGGGCCGCTGCCATCGGCGAGGAAATCTTATTCCGTGGGGCGCTTCAGCCGGTCTTTGGCCTTGCGCTCACCACGCTCATGTTCACCTTCGTTCACACCCAGTATCTGGGCAGCCCGGCGCTGCTGTATATCGCCCTCATGGGCGCGGCGCTGGGTTGGCTGCGCCTACGCTATGGAACCATCGCTGCGATTATCGCCCACTTCTTGTTTAACTTAATCAGCTTGCAGATCGCTGGTTTGGGGGTCACATGAAGAAGCAGTTCCTAGCGCTGCTGCTCATCTTGATGGCTGGCTCAACCGCAGCACAAACACCTGTGGCCGCCCTTGCGACGACGGCGCGCCTGCTGTTCCCAGATCGCCTGCTGTTGGAGGCGGCTGTGCCGCTGCCAGCAGCCAACGTCAGCGCAATGAGCTTGAGCATCGCCGTGCCCGGGCGACCAGTGCTGACTGTGCGCTTCCCTGAGGATCAACCTTACCGTTTCGCGCAGGAGTTTGTCATCGCAGATTTTGCGTTCGCCTTCCCCACCGAAGATGTCATCCCCCCATTTACTGAGATTCAATATCGTTGGACAGCCACCCTAACCAGCGGGCAGCCGCTCATCGCCACGGGCAGCGTCATCTATGAGGACTCGCGCGTCCAGTGGCGCACAACCCGCAGCGCAGATCGCGCCGCCATCACCCACGCTAGCAGACCTCATTTCAACGTTCAAACGGAACTCGCCGAGACAAGCGCCCTGCTGGCGCGGCTTGAAGCTGAGACCGGCCAAGCACTACAGGCAGCGTGGATCGTCTACCCGCCCGATGTGCCGCCGTTCTGTGATCGCTTCGCTGCCACCGGCGCAAGTGAGCCTACACCCCGCCATCGTTACTTCTGGGCGGGCGCTCAACGTGATGAGCCGTGCGACCCCGCGTTTGGTCAGCGCGTGTTTGAGGCGCACGGCTATCAACTGGTGACCGATGCCACCTCGAGCGGCTTTGTCGCGCTGCGCCGCGCGCTGGTGGAAACGGCCTATGACACGCTCTGGCCACCTAACACGCCAGCATGGTTCCGCGAGGGGATTATCGGGTTATACGTTCCGCGCCGCGTAGACGATGTAGGCATCGTTCGGCAGGCGCTGCGCAGCCGTCGACCGTTTAGCCTCAACGCTATGGCTGCCGACCCTGCCACCTCCACCGATGCGCTGTGGCACGCCCAAGCGCAGACCATGACGCGCTACCTGCTGGCGACCTTTGGCGTGCCACCAGTCTTCGAGCTAGCCCGCACACTCAGCGCCTATCCTGACTTTGCGACAGCCTACACCAGCGTGCTGAACCAGCCTATGACCGCGCTTCTGGCCGATTGGGAGGCATGGGTCTACACTGAAGCAGCCTTTCAAGCGAGCAGCTACAGCATCTACGCCGCAACAACGCCCACCCCCACGCCTACCTTTACGCCAAGCCCGACGCGCATTCCACCCACGGCTAGCAGTACGCCGACCCCCGCCCCGCAGGTGACCGCCACGCCGCGCCCCACTCGCACCCGCACGCCCCCTACTGCCACGCCCAGCCCGCTGCCACCTGAACCGTTCATTATCCGCGCCACGCCCACCGCCACGCCCGTACCGCCCCCAACAATTGAGCTGCCAGTGGACGCGCCGCCGGGCGTGTTCGTCGGCTTGGGCACCTCCGCGCTGGCGCTCATCGCGCTCGTGGGCTATGTGCTGCTGCGCCGCCGCTAAACAGGAGAACCACCTATGACAATCAATCTCTACGCCCTCGACCTTCAGGGCATGACGCAGCTGCTGACAAGCTGGGGCGAGCCAGCCTTCCGCGCCAAGCAGCTTTACGAGTGGGTCTACACCAAGCGGGCGCGCAGCTTCGACGAGATGACCAACCTGCCAAGCGCGCTGCGCCGCCGCCTCAGCGATGAGACGACCCTCGGCACGTTGAAGCTGGTCACCGAGCAGCGCAGCCACGACGGGACACTCAAGCGGCTGTACCAACTGCCAGACGGCCAATTGATCGAAAGCGTGCTGATGCCCTACGACGACCATCGCCGCACGGCCTGCATCTCATCACAGGCCGGGTGTGCCATGGGCTGCGTGTTCTGCGCCACCGGCCAGATGGGCTTCGCGCGCCACCTTACGGCTGAGGAAATCTTCGAGCAAGCCATCGCCTTCGCCCGTGAGCTGGAGGCTGAGGGTGACCGCCTCAGCAATGTCGTGCTGATGGGCATGGGCGAACCGTTCCACAACTACGATGCGACCCTGACTGCGGTGCGCCGTCTCATGAGCGAGCTGGGTATTGGTGCGCGCCACATCACCATCAGCACCGTCGGGATCGTCCCTGCCATTCGCCGCTTTGCTGAGGAAGGCCTACAAGTCACGCTGGCCGTCAGCCTGCACAAAGCCACCGACGAAGAACGCAGCGCCCTGCTGCCGATCAATAAGCGCTGGCCCCTCGCGGAGCTAATGGCCGCCTGCCACGACTACGTGACGAAAACGGGCCGACGTATCACCTTTGAGTGGGCGGCGATTGCTGGCCAAAACGACACCCCAGAGGAAGCTCACAAGCTCGGCAAGCTGCTGCAAGGCCTCCACTGCCACGTGAACATCATCCCACTCAACCCAACCGGCGGCTACGCAGGGATGCCTAGCGACTTGACGACTGTTCAGCGCTTCATCGACATCCTAGCGACATACCACGTGCCCGCCACAGTGCGTGTGCGGCGCGGCATCGACATCGACGCCGGCTGCGGCCAGCTTAAGTCCAACATCATCCGCACACGGCAGATTAAAACACGTCCAACAACGCCCGATGCCCCATGAAAAACGCCGGTGTGAGTTACACCGGCGCTTTGTTTGTTCTTCGGCTTTGTCCTCAGCGCGTTTCTGCGTCCTTGCGGATGGACAAGAAGCGGTGAACCGGCGATAGAACACTGAACACCACCGGCACGACGATCAACGTGAGCACCGTGCTGCTCACCACCCCACCGATGACAACCGTCCCCAACTCGGACGCAATGATCGCACCCTCCGACAGACCAACGGCCAACGGCGTTAGCGCGATGATGGTCGAGAGCGAGGTCATCAGGATGGGGCGCAAACGCCGCCCGCCTGCCTCGATGAGCGCGTCGTAGAGCGCCATGCCGCGCTCACGCCGGTTAGAGCGCACGCGGTCAATCAACACCACGCCGTTGGCGATCACCAAGCCGATGAGCATCAGCAGGCCGATCATGGCCGAGATGCCCAAGACGCGGTCGGTCAGCGTCAGCGCGACGGCCGCGCCAATCGGCGCTACCAAAATGCTGAACACAATCGCCAACCAGTAGACAAACGATTGCATCGTCACGCTCAGGATGATGACCACCAACCCAACGGCCAGCACCATCGCCACGCCAATGCTTTGGAAGCCTTCCGTCTGCACCTCGCTCTCAAACCCTTGACTGACGACAAAACAGCCCTCGCGCGCGCTGCCCTCGCACAGGTTAGCAGCAATTTCCGG
Organism: Anaerolinea sp.; assembly: GCA_046719465.1. Classification (GTDB taxonomy): domain Bacteria; phylum Chloroflexota; class Anaerolineae; order Aggregatilineales; family Phototrophicaceae; genus JANWYT01. Next base: position 20,056 of record JBDNCV010000052.1, on the reverse strand, counting down.
GATGGCGCGCACTGCCTCGAGGGCAAGCTGCGTCACGCCGATGGTGTTCTCGGTGGTCAGCTCGGCGCTGTAAGAGAAGGCCTCGACTTGGTTAATGCGGATGAAAGTGGCCGATGCGCCGCTGCCTGCCTCCACAAAGTTGCTCTGGGCGCGGCTGATACCCTCGATGCTGTTGATCGTGTCAATCACCTTAGCGTTCAGCTCCGTCGTCAGCGGGCCAGAGACCACCAACGCAAACCCACCAAAGCCGCCATCGGCAATCGACGCCGCCGACACATTCACATGGTTGTTGATCGGCTGACCATCGGCGCAGACGATATCTAACGCGCTGTCCACCTCGGCCACTTCCATCAACGCGCGCTGTTCTGGGCTGTTGGCGGGGGCGCTTGACGCAGGGCAGGTGTTGAAGATGCGCTTCGCCTCCAGCTCGACCTCTTTGGTCAGCGCGGCCAATTCCTGCGCAGACACAGCCACGCCAATGGTGAGCGCGGCGCGATTCTCAGCAACGCTGTTGCCAGTCAAGAGCGCCTCAAAGCTCGCGCCCGCACCGCCCACCGTGGTCTGCATCGCCGTGATGCGCTCTGAACCGATGTTGGTTGTCACCCACGCTTCGAGCGCTTCAACCAGCTCGTTCGTCGTGAAGATCGACGTGCCAGAGGGCAAGTTGATGCTGATCGAGATCTGCGGCTCGCCAAAGTTAGGGAGAAAGGCAAATGGTCGCTGTGCGAACAGCGCGCCTGCCACACCGATCGACATAAGCGCAACCACCACCACGGCCGCTTTCGTGAAGCCATTTTTAAGCGACAAGCGCAGCAGCGGGCGATAGTAGCGCGCCAGCCACAGCTCGCTTTCCTCTGGGATGTCGTTGATGTCGATGAACAAGTAGGCCAGCACAGGAATCACCGTGATCGCCACCACCAGCGACCCAACCAGTGAGTACGTCACCGCGAGGCCAAACGGCAGGAAGAACGCGCCGATCAAGCCCCCAGTCAACCCCAACGGCAGGAACACGCTGGCAGCAATGAGCGTTGCCGTGAAAATGGCCGCGGACACGTCGCGCGTGCCTTGCAGCACGGCTTCGCGTTTGGTCGCCCGCTTCTCAAGGTCGGTGGCGCTCTTGCTGGCCGTCTGCTGAAGCTGGCGGAAGATATTCTCCAATACCACAATGGAATCATCCACTACGCGCCCGACCGCCACCGTCAAGCCTGAGAGGGTCATGATGTTGAGCGTGAGGTCATCTGGGAAGAGCCGCAGCAAGAAGTCGAAGAAACCTCCATCGCCCGCCAGCGGCGCAATGAGGTTGTGCATAGTGGGAGCGATCCAATACATGCCGACGAGCGCCGTCATGATCGACAGTGGGATGCTCACGGCGATCACCAGCGTCGCGCGCCACGCTGGATCAGGCACGTTGCCCGGCCACGCTAACACGAACAGCCCAGCGATGAACCCCACGATCAACAACACGCGGAACACCGTATCGGAGAGGTCAAAGGCACGGCCCCAATCGCCGCCCGCAGCCTCCAGATTTGACGCCACCAGCAGGAGCAGCAGCGCCGCAAAGACCACGGTCATCAAACTGCCAACTAAGCGGCGGCCCTTCAAGTTCCACGTGCCGCCGCTCAGGAACACAAGGATGATGATCACCGCGAAGACTGCGCCGAGGCTGCCCTCGCGCGCCACCCCTTGGATAGACTGCTCGATGAAGCTTGACTGCTCGAACACCACCCCCACCTCGATATTGGGGTCGCGCTCGTCGATCGCACGCAGCAGCCGCTCCACCTCGGCATACGTCGAGACGGTGTTGGCATCAGCGTCTTTGAACACCGTGATGAGCAGGCTCTCGCTGCCGTTGGTGCGCGTGACTTGGCTGCGTGGGCGGTATGTCACCTCGTTCTCGACAGCGCGCGCTTGCAGCTCCTCAGGCAGCGCCGCGCGGGCTTCTTCGCCCAGCAGCGCTAGGCCGCGGTTCGACACACGGAAGAAGAATTCAGGGTCGCGGTTCTGAATGTAGACAACCGCCTCGGCAGGGAACCCACCCAGCCAGCCAACGGCTGCGTTTTCGCCTTGCGCGTTGCCGAACAAGCTGTTGATGAGCTGCGCGCCATCGGAGAACGGGAAGCCCTCTGGGAACCGGAAGAAGTCATCGGCGCTGTCCAGCTCGATGTTGTAGAAGTTGCCGAGGTTCTGCCAACCCGGGTTGAGCGCGGGCGCTGCGGGGTCTGCTGGTGGGATGTCGGTAGCATAGAGCGCTGCAAGCTGCGCAAAGGCCGATTGAGACGGGTCGCTGCGGATCATGAGCAGCCGCGCTGCTTCCTCTGCGCTCACGTTGGGCAGCGCGTTAATCTCCGCCTCGGTCAGCAGGTTGAGCGCCTCGCTGTTGAACTCCAACAGCACCTCCGCATCCAACCGCGCGAAGAAGTCCGGCTCCACGGCCACAAACACCTGCAAGATGCGCGGGGTCAGGCTGTCCATCAGGCGCACCTTGTAGCTCCCGAGGGCGGGCGCGACGGGCGCGCGGTTGATCTGATTCAACACAGAGGATGGGCTGCGCTGAGCGTCGAGCGCCAGCAGGTCATCGGTGGTCAAGAAGGTGCGTTCAAGGCGGCCTGCTTGGGCGAAGAGAGTTTCCCACGCGCTCGGCAGCAGCGCCCCGGGCACTTGCGCTTGTGTGTCTTCTGGCAGCAGGGCGCGCACCTCATCGCTGAGGAACACCAGCATCGGCTGTGGCAGGCGGCTGAAGAAGCGCGGCTGCACCTCCAGCAGGTAGCGCGCCGCGTCCACCGGCAAGTTGCCCCACAGCCCGTTTAACAGGTCAGCCGCGTTGGGGATGTTCATCAACTGCGGCAGCACGAATGGCAGCCCTAAGGACGGGTTTAGCAGGTCATCGGCGGTGTCCAACGCCACGTTGATGTTGGCAAAGCTGGCGAGCAAGCGCCCAAACTCAGCCCATTCAGCGTTCAATGCAGGGGCCGGCGGGGCATCAGGGGCTTGGCTCGGTTGGGGCGTGATCAAGCCCAAAACGGCGTTCAACCCGCCTGTGATGAGGTTTTGCGCGGGCGCGGGTGTAGCTGCTGGTTCTGACTCGCTTGGCTCAGGGGTGGCTGCGGGTGAGGCTGCATCGGCCGCTTCAAGGGCCGTCGCTGGCTCCAAGATTGCCCCTGTGGCGTAAACGCTGAACGTCGCCAGCGGGATATCCGAGAAGCTGAAGGTGATGAGCTGCGGCGGCTGAACGCGCCACGCATTCGGCAGCGTGATCGGCGTGCGTGTGATGGTGGCGGGGTCAACCCCGGCGACAGTCGCCGCCATGATGCGCGCTGCAATCGCATCGCGTGTGAAGCCGTCGAGGTTTTCGATGAAATCATCGCGGCTGACCAAGTAGGCGAACACATCCTCCGGCATGGCGAGGATCTGCTCAGCGTCGAAGTAAGCCGCCATCGTCGGATCCAGCGAGAGGACGCGCTCCACCACCTCCACCGTGAGGTCATCCGTCTTGCCAAGCGCACCCGTGATGCGCCCTTCACGCAGGAAGTCGTTTAACACCGTGGCAGCAGGCCGCGTAAAGCCCACCATCTCGAGAAGGTCGCTGGCATCGCGGAAGCGCGTCGGTTCGCCCTGTGCGTTCACCTGCCAACTCATCGGGAGCGCGGGGGGTGGCGCGTTACGCTGCGGGATCGTGAGCGGCAGCGCGGCCAGACGATCCACCGCGGCTTGATCCAACGCGCCTAAGCCAAGCCGAGCCGCCGCCGCCGACCACACCTCCCCTGAGAGGCGCAGCAGCAGGCTGGTCGGCTCCGAGGGCGCAGCTGGCGTTGGCGCAGCGCCAGTGCTGTCCTCTGGCAGCGTCTCACCCCCACCCACAGCGACACGCGCCACATTGGGGATGGCGGCCAACTGCGGCGCAATCTCCTTCTCGACTAAGCGCTGAAGCGCGCTGGCCGTCGACGATGGGTCGTCCAGCTGCCGCGCCAGATACGCCAGAAGCTGCTCCAGCGTTTGATCGTTCAGCGCGGCCCACAGCTCCGGCGTGAGGTTGAACAAGAAATTGGAATCGCGCTCGGCAATGTAGAGCAGCACCTGCGCGTCCAGCTCGTTGATGAGAGCGGCGGGCTGTTCGCTTTCGAGCGTGCGCACCGGCAGCCATACCTCGCGCAGCGCCTCACGGATTTCGCGGCGCAGCGCCTGCTGATCTAGCCCAAAGTCATTGAACGCGGTGATGAACGAACCTACTGTGCTGCGCGTCTCTGATTGAATGTTGATAATCTCGTCGATCTGGCTGAGGCGCGCTTCCAGCGGGCGCGTGATGAGCGTTAGCACCTGTTCGCTGGTCATCCCGCCGGTCTGCGTGAGGATGATCGTCTGCGGGATTTCAATCGGTGGCAGCAGCTCTTGGTTGAGCCGTGTCCATGCAATGAGGCCTAGCGCCATTAACATAAAGACCAAGAAGATCGTGACAGCCCGAAAGCGAAGCGATAACCGTGTGATTTTGTCTAACACAAACTTCATATGCAGCGGCTCCTGATTGTGTTGCGCCACAAAGGCAGCGACAGCGGGCGTGCTTAACTTCAGCCACTTGAGAACAATCTAAATTGGAAAGAAGTTGTGTCTAGTTGACGAAAACGTGCAGCGCGTGATACCACCCTGTAGTGTCTACCACAGGTGGCTGCAACACCCTTGCCTAAAATTGTGCCAGAGAATGCCCCCATAATCCAATAAATGTTTTGTAAATGGCGTGCGCTCATCCTTTCATCACATACGTTTCATAACCACATATTACAATAGATAGATGGATTTACACTCCACCCTCGGGAGGGATCATGAAAACCCTAACATCACGACTGCCGCTGCTCAACGTTGTGGCATTCGTTATCACACTGGTGATCAACTTTCTTTCACAGGCCGGGCCAGCCTCCGGCATTACGATCTTCCCCAACAACGTCCAAGACTTGGCCAACAGCCGCGCCGTGCTGTTTCTGCCTGCCAACTACGTGTTCGGCATCTGGGGGTTGATCTACACTGCCTTGGGCGCTTACGTCATCTACCAAGCGCTGCCGAGCCAGCGCAGCAGCCGCATCCACAGCGCCATCGGTTGGTGGTTCATCATCACTTGCGCGGCCAACAGCATTTGGTTGGTGCTGTTCCTCTACGACTTGGTGGCCGCCAGCACGCTGGCCATGCTGGCACTGCTGGGCGCGCTCATCGTGATCTACCTGCGCCTCGGGATCGGGCGAGCCACTGTCAGCCGTGGTGAGTACTGGGCAGTGCACTTCGGCTTCAGCGTCTACTTGGGCTGGATCACAGTGGCCACCGTCGCCAACATCGCCACCGCGCTCTATCAAGCGGGCGCAGAGACCAGCTTCCTCGGCATTCCGGCTGACCTTTGGACGCTGATTGTGATGATCGTCGCCGCGCTCATCGCTGCTGCTATGCTGCTGCGGCATCGTGACGTGGCGTTTGCGGGCGTCGTCGTCTGGGCCTTGATCGGCATCTTCGCGCGCCCCTTCACAACCGAGGTCTACGCCATCGTCAGCAACCAGAACGTATCGCTCGTGAATCAAGGCGCATTGGTGATTGCAGTGGTCGTGCTGCTGGCCGCCTTCTACACCCTGTTCCGCAGCAGCACCGGCAGCACGCTCAAAGCCGCCTAATCGCCCTCCGCTTGGCCATAGCACAGCGTCCACATTCACGGCAGAATGTGGGCGCTCATGGTGCGAAAGGGGTCAACCATGCTTTACCCGTTCAAAATGCAGCCGGTCATGCATGCGCGTGTGTGGGGCGGTCGTCGTCTGGCGAAAGTGCTGCACAAAACGCTGCCCGATGACCAGCCCTATGGTGAGTCGTGGGAGGTGCACGACACCAGCCTCATCGCCAACGGGCCACACGCGCAGCAGACGCTCGGCAGCCTCATCGCTCAATTGGGCGCAGCCATCATCGGAGAGCATAACCCACCACACGAGGGGATGCCGCTGCTGCTCAAGTTTTTGGATTCGCAGCAGTGGCTGTCGATCCAAGTTCACCCAGACGACGAACTCGCGCGTGAGCTGGAGGGTGACCCGCGCGGCAAGAACGAAGCGTGGATTATCCTGCATGCGGATGAAAGCGCACAGTTGATCGCAGGGATGCGCCCGGGCAGCACTGCGGAGCAGCTCGCCAGCGCGATTGCCGCTGGCACGCTCGAGCAGCACATGATCTACTACACGCCCCAAATTGGTGATGTCCTCTACGTCGCAGCGGGGACGATCCACGCCCTCGGGCCGGGCTTGCTCGTCTACGAGATCCAGCAGTCGTCCGACATGACCTATCGCCTCTACGACTGGAACCGCGTCGGCATCGACGGTCAGCCGCGCCCGCTGCACATCGAAAAAGGCCTCAAGGTCAGCCGCCTTGAGAGTCAACTGCAGCCCGCAGAGCCGCACGGCTCCACCCTGCTCACCACGCCTTACTTCGTCGTCCACCGCCACGAGCTGACATCAGCCGAGCCGCACACCCTCTCAACGCAAGGGTACTTTCACATTTTGACGTGCGTCGAAGGCCACGCCAGCGCTCGCACCAACGAGACCGAGGTCATGATGCAGCTTGGCGAAACAGTCTTGATCCCCGCAGGCATCACAGAGTTCACGCTGGCAGGTCAGGGGGTGGTGCTGCACAGCCACCAGCCGATCACAGCGTGACCGTGACCTTGCTCAAGCCGCGCGGACGATCCACCGCGTAGCCGCGGTGCATTGCTTGCAGCATGGCGAACATCTGACCGGGGATCACACACGGGATCGGGCTAAGCCACTCGGGCATCGCTGGTTGGCGCATCGCGTACATGCCCTGCGCCAGCAGTGCCTCATCATTCGAGATAATGAGCAGTTCCGCCTCGCGCTCGCGCAGCTTGATCGCCAGATCGTGGAGCTGCTCCAGCGTGCGCCCCTGCGGCGCAACCAGCATAACTGGGAAGCCCGGCTGGATCATGGCAATCGGCCCGTGACGGAAGTCCGCCTCGCTGTAGCCAGTCGTGCTGAGGTAGCACAGCTCCTTCACCTTGAGGCTGATCTCCAACGCGGTGCAGAGGTTATAGCCGCGCCCAATGACGGAAAAATTGCTCATGTAGCGATAACGCTGTGACCACTCGCGGACTTTTTCGGCCTCTGCCAGCGACTCATTGACGTAGCTTGGCAGTGCTTGCAGCTGGGCTTGCAGACCATGCTGTGTATCCAACGCTGCCACCAACATTGCCAGCACCGTCATCTGCGCGGTGTAAGTCTTGGTAGCTGCGATGCTCTGTTCCTCCCCCGCGAGAATGGCGATGTGATGCTCAGCCGTTTGCGCCATGGGCGACTCCTCGTAGTTGGTGATCGCCACGGTCAGCGCGCCTTGCTCGCGCGCATCTTGCAGCACTTGACGCACATCTTCAGCCCGGCCGCTCTGCGAAATACCGATCACAAGTGAGCGCGCGAGGTTGGGCGGCATGTGATACAGTGTGTGCAGGCTGGGTGTTGCTAGCATCATCGGCATGCGCAAAAACGAGCCAAACAAGTACTTCGCATAGAGCGCCGCGTTGTCCGATGTGCCGCGCGCCGCCAAACACACAAAGACCGGCTCGTATGCGCGGATAGCCTCGGCAAGGCGTGCAATGCGCTCGCTTTGGTGGTACAGCAGATTCGCCACAATCTCGCCCTGCTCACGAATCTCGTTTTCCAAAAACATGCCGGTTCCTTTTTCAGAAGTTTTGAGTTGAGTTACAATAGCCTAAATTATACAAGATGCATCACTCATCGCTATTTGAGGGATTGATCGGAGCTGCGGTTATGACGGCCAATATTGATGCGATGCTGCGAGCAGCTGCGGACGCTGCCCGTGCCAACAAGAAGGCAGATGCTCGTGCCCTCCTAGAGCGCGTGCTAGAGCTTGACGAGTATAATGAACAAGCTTGGGTCGAGCTGAGCAAGCTCGTCGATAACGTCGAGGAGAAGCGCACCTGCCTCTACAACATCCTCGTGATCAACCCATCCAATCAATACGCCCTTGCGCTGCAGAGCCAGCTCGACGCTGCCGAGGGTGTCAAAGCCGCGCCCCCTTTGCCGTCTGCGCCGGCCTTCTCCGTCTCGGATGATGACCTGTTCGGTGGTATTAGCTTTGACACGCAGCAAGAAGCTAGTGGCTGGAGCGACGAACCCGATCCATGGGCTACGCCTACCAGCAGCGCCAGCGCTATCGTCGACACCTACGCCACCGAAATCCCAGACGACTGGGCCGCCAGCATCGTGAAGAAACCCGCCAGCCCTGCTCTAACCGAAACACCCGCTGCTGGCGCGTTCACCGGCTTCGATGAAGATCTCTTCGGCTCATCACAAACGTCTGCCTTTGATACTGACCCCTTCAGCGCGCCGGATTTCGCCACGTCACCGCCTGCCTTCCAAACCACCGACTTCGACCTCGCCGCCGATGTCTTCGGCAGCAGCGGACAAGCCGACGCCTTCACAACCGCCTTTGACACAAGCGACTTCGGTGGGCCAGCCTTCAGCAGCGCTGCTATTGAAGACGATTTCGACATGTACAGCCGTTCATCTGGCACGCCTGCCCTTAGCCCAGCGCCAGTCGACGACTTCGAGGCAAACCTCAACACTGCCACCACCGAGGACTTCAGCGATCTGTTCAGTGGTGAGCAACCAGCGCGCCCCGCTGCTCAGTATCAACCGCTGGATGAGCGCACGCCCGAGGAATTGTTCGCCCTCATCCCGGACGAGATCGCTGCTGGGCGCATCCCGGGAACAGACGGCAGCCTGCCCACTGGGACGCTCGTCTTGCTCGTGGTGTCGATCCTGCTCAATATCGGCGCGTTTGCCTTCCTCGTCGCCCGCGTGATGGGCATCAGCCCGATCTAGACAACCCGTAGGCCGACCGCTACAATACCAAGTCGCTTAGACCATTAACGATCAGAAAGGAAGTAGTGGGCGCAGACGGCTCACTTATGAGGGTACATGGCCAATAACGCATCTGCGCTGAAGCGCAATCGTCAAAATCAAAAGCGTCGCATCTTCAACCGCACCTTCCGCAATCGCGCCCGCACGCTCGTCAAGAAGGCGCGCGCCGCGATCCACGCGAGCAAGCCGGATATTGCCGCGGCCGAGGTGGCGACCAAGATCGCCGTCCGTGACCTTGACAAGGCCGCCGCGCGTGGCACGATCCACAAGCGCAACGCCGCCCGCCGCAAGAGCCGCCTGATGAAGCAGCTCGCCGCGCTCAAGGCACAGCAGCAGTAATCCCTCCAAAGCGGCCCCGAGCCGCTTTTTCATTCCTGCGCTCCGTCCATCCGATACCCCACCCCGCGCACCGTCACCAGTTGGAGCGTGTGCTGACCGCTGTGAGCTTCGAGCTTCTTGCGCAGCCAACGAATGTGCACATCCAGCGTGCGCGTATCGCCGAGGTAGTCCGTTTCCCACACTTCTTTCATCAGGTGCGCGCGCGAGACGACCTGCCCCCCATGGCGGAAGAACACCTCGCACAAGCGACACTGCTTCGGGTTGAGGTTCACTTGGCCGCCCGCAAGCAGCAAGCGTCCCCCCGCCACGTCTAGATGCGCGCCTCCATACGGAATCATCTGGCTTGGAGCGGCGGCCATCAGCCGGTTGACCTGCTGCATCAAGCGGCGCGGGCTGACATCGGGCAGCATAACGACTACTTCAGGGTGTGGCGCGGGCTGCTCGCTGATTAGCAGGAATGCAGCGCATGGGAGCTGTTTTTGCAGCATAGTGAGGATGCGTTGGCCAGTGGTGCGCAGCGAGTGCGCGTCCACAATCACGAGGGTTGCGCCATGTGTGAGCGCCAACTCTAAACCTCGTTTACCGCTGCGCGCCAGATAGGTGGTATACTTCTTGCTCACAGTCAGATAAAGTGCAGACTTGACCTCACCCACCCACACGACCGCTGCCGCCATGAGGACTCCTAACCTGAGACTGACCTTTATTATAGCACGGCCCCATACAGGACTCTGCCAGCTAGCCTATAACGTAGGTTTATGAACGAATACATCCAACACCTTACTGCTTCGCTTGCTTTCAACGATTACCTGCCAGAGCTGGCCGCTTGGGCGTTAGACGTGTGCATCCGCATCCAGCAGATCCCCGCGCCCACCTTCGCCGAGGCGGAACGCGCCGCCTACGTGGCTGAGCAGTTTCGCGCACTCGGGCTGGAAGACGTCGAGATCGATGATCTCTACAATGTCACGGGAGTGCTAAAAGGGGCAGCATCTGGCGTGGGCATCCTCATCATGGCGCACACAGACACCGTCTTCCCCGCCAGCACCGACCTCACCATCACCTACCCCGCGCCTGACGTGGTGGCTGGGCCGGGCATCGGCGATAACAGCATGGGCGTCGCTGGGATGCTGGCGCTCGCGCGTTACTTCCAACGAGTAGAGCGCCGCCCCGCCTGCGACCTCTGGTTCGCGGCGACGAGCTGTGAGGAAGGTCTCGGTGACCTTAAAGGGGTGCGTGCCGTCTATGCGCGGTTGGCGGATCAGGTGGGCGCAGTGATCAACATTGAGGGGATGGCGCTCGGCCACGTTTACCATGCAGGCATTGCTAGCCATCGGCTCCGCCTGCAGGTGACCGCAGAGGGTGGCCACAGTTGGCTGCACTTTGGTCGCCCCAGCGCCATCCACGCGCTAATCGAGATCGCCGCCCGCCTGACGCAGCTTAGCGTCCCCGCCGTTCCGCGCACTACGTTCAACATTGGCATGATTGAGGGTGGCCAGTCAATCAACACGATCGCTGCTAGCGCCTCGCTGCTGCTCGACCTGCGCTCAGAATCGCAAGAGGAACTCGAACGCCTCAAGCAGCAGGTCAACTCGCTGCTGCTGGCCGTGCCAACCGGCACAACCCTAAGCGTTGAAGTGGTCGGTGACCGCCCCACTGGCAGCATGCCCGCGCGCCACAGCCTCGTGAAGGGGGCGCTTCAAGCGCTGCGCGAAGTCGGTATTGAGGGCACGCTTGAAAGCGGCAGCACCGACGGCAACATCCCGCTTTACCACCGATGCCCCTGCGTCACCATTGGCATCACGCGCGGTGGCAACGCTCACCGCCTCGACGAGTTTATTCACGTTCCACCCATCGCCCAAGGGATTCAACAGTTGATCACGCTTACCCTTGCCACCGCGCAGGCACAAGCCGACCGTCAGATTGAGGGACTATGACTGAGACTCCTTCTGAACCGCCACACCCTGAACCCACGCCGACCATCATCTGCTACCGCTGCCCCAACTGTGGCCAGCACTGCTTTTGCAGCGCGGATGAAGACCCGCCGGACATGTGCAGCTACTGCCAAGACATGACCACGTGGAAGCCGATCGAGCCTAGTTAGGCGTTGTCGATGGCCCTGCGGACGCTGTGGGCAAGGCGCGCAAAAGTCGACGTGTAGACCATGTCGGACGTGCGCGGCTCCGGCAGATCGATGTCAATGTCGGCGTTGATCCGCCCGGGGCGGCGGCTCAGGACGATCACCCGCTGGGCGAGCAGCACTGCCTCGTGGATGTCGTGTGTCACCATCAGGAGCGTATGACGGTGCTGCTCCCACACGCTGCGCACATCAAGGCTGATCGTCTCACGGGTGAGCGCATCCAACGCCCCGAACGGCTCATCCAGCAGCAGGATTTGCGGTTGGGTCATCAGGGCGCGCCCCAGCGCCACACGCTGCGCCATCCCACCGGAGAGCGCCGCCGGGTACACCGTGGCGAAGTCTAGCAGCCCCATCCGCTCCAACATGTGCTCAGCTTTTTTGCGCCGCTCGTGGGCGGGCTGGCCGCGCAGTTCTAAAGGCAGGCCGACGTTGTCGATCACACTGCGCCACGGCAGCAGGTTGGCATCTTGGAACATGATCCCGACGCTGGGGTGCGGCCCACTGACCCGCTCATCGCCCACCCAGACCGCCCCTTGCGTTGGCCTTTGCAGCCCAGCAATCACACGGATGAGTGTGCTCTTGCCGCACCCGCTCGGCCCCAGCAGCGCCACAAACACCCCCGACTCAATCTGGAGCGACAGCGGCCCTAACACAGGGATGGGTGGATGCCCACCCATCCCTGCGTAGCTCACGCTCAGCCGATCAACGGTCAGACGCACCAGCCGCCTCCGGCACAAAATCGTTGGTGAACAGGCTGTTCAAGTCACCCGTGCGCGCAGGCAGCTTGCCCAGCTCACCCAGCACTTCCACCATATTCGCCCATGCCTGCGGGTCGGTCATGCCCAGCGGGTCAGCGTCCCACAGCTCAATCGTGTTCAGCAGCACGTCCATTTGCAGCAGCAGCGGGCGCTCAAACTGCGCGTGGAGGCGCTCCCGCAGCGCTTCACGGCTGGCGGCCACCGCCTCACGATCCGGCCCGGTGGCGAGGAATGCGTCTTGATCGGCAGCTTCCTGCTCCAACACGGCGCGCAGTTCATCGTTCAGCGGCAGGTTCTCCACGTGTGGCAAGCTCAGCAGGTAGGCGCGCGCCGGGTTGTTGATGACATCTTGCAGCCCACGGTGGAAGGCTTCCACAAACTGGGCGACAAGATCAGGGTTAAGCCGCAAGAAGTCGTTGTTGACAATCAACCCGTTCGAGACGAGCGGCAGCGCCTCGCTCACAGCGAAGATACGGATTGCGCTCACGCTGCACTGGCCCGCGTCGATCAAGCGTTGGATTTGCAGCGGCTCGTTGTTGATGTAGACCGCCGACGCCTCCACGCGCCCCGTGCAGAACGCTTCTGGCGCGTTAAAGCCGATCTCTTGCAGGTCAAGGTCGTTCTCAGTCAGTCCTTCAGCGCGCAGCAGCGCCGTCAAGCCCGTGTAGTTCGCCCCAGAGCGGATCGGCACGCCGACGCGCCGCCCCACCAGATCACGCACGCTTTCGATCCCAGCATCCGCCGAAGCAACGATGGCAATCGGGTAATCGTTGAACCAGTTGTAGACGTAAGTGATCGGGCGACCGTTCGCCCCAGCAAGGATCACCTGCTCTGCGCTCACGATGGCGAAGTTAGTTTGCCCCACCGCGACCAGATCAATCGCATCTGGCTCGTTGACATACTCCTCACGGACAGGCTGCCCCGCCTCTTGGAAGTAGCCATTTTGAATCGCCACATACAACGGCGAAAATTGAATGTTCGGGATGAACGTCAAGTACACTGGAGCCGCAGCCTGCTGCGCAGTTACGCTCATCGCAGCTGCGGCCAGCGCAAACACGCTCAACCAACGACCAAACCGACGAAGCATCTTCACAACACCTTTCTTTAACGTAGGATCAATACTGTTGGCGCGCCCGCTGCCAGCGCAGCAGCACGCGCTCCATCACGCTGACCGCGCTGTAGAACGAAAGTGCCAGCGCCGTCATCGTAAACACACCCACAAACACCAAGGGGGTATCAAATTGGTTGCGCGCAAGGGTGACCATAAAGCCCAGTCCCTCCCGCGCGCTCACGAATTCCCCCACCACCGCCCCGATCAACGCCAGCGTCGCGCTCGTCTTGAGGCCACCCAAAAACACTGGCAGCGCGGCGGGCAGCTCTAACAGCCACAGCCGCTGCCAGCGCGTCGCCCGCATCGACCGGAACACCGCGTGCCATCCATGCGGCACGCTCCGAATGCCGATGATGGTGTTCATCAGCGTTGGGAAAAAGACAATAATCGCACAGGTGACCACCTTGCTTGTGATGCCCGTCCCAAACCAGATGATCAACAGCGGCGCATAGGCCACGACTGGCGTCGCTTGGAACGCCACAATTAGCGGGGAGAGCGCCGCTTCCAGATAGTGATTGTGCGCGATGAGGTAGCCCAAGATGCTGCCGATAGCTACGCCCCACGCCAGCCCCAACGTCATCTCCTGAAGGGTTACGCCGGTGTGATGTTGTAACGTGCCGTTCTGAAGCACGGCCATCAGCTTATCGAGCACCTCTGCAGGTGACGGCAGAAGGAACGCCGGCAGCCACTCCAACATCACCACCACCTGCCACAGCACGAGCACACCCGCCACTGTCAGCGCAGGCATCCAAACACGCAGCGGCAACCGCCAACCTCTCAAACGGTGACGCGCTGCTAGAACCAATGTCGTTGATTGAAGGGTTTTATCCATAAGCCGCCCCGTTCACTTTGTACCTACGGGGCAGGCAGTAGGTAATCTAAGCAGGACAGCCGCCTACAGATACACAGGCGCTATCAAGCTCAATTACACAACCATAAGCCGATGCTTAGGCCATGCCTACTGCACATCTTCTCCCATCCGGACTATCACCGTCGGCTCTGGAATCTCACCAAAATCCACCGGCATAACGCGGGCGCGTTATGACTCGCCGCCACAAGGGCGACAAAACGGGTCGCGGGCTTGTCAGCGCTTGCTGCATCACCGCCGGTAGGGACTTTCACCCTGCCCCGAAGATGTTCTATTTGTCACAAAGTATAGCGAAACATCGTGGAGATGTAAACTGCCTCGCGCCATGTATGGACAGCGCTCACCTGATTTTCAGGCAGACGGAGCCTCGTCGTCCACGAATTCGACGGCAGCTTCTTCCTCGCTTGACGGAATCGGCTGCGCCTCACTGGTTCGATTGGACTGCGCGGGCAGCGGGTCATGTTGGCCGCGCTGCATCTCCGGCTGAGGTTGATAGCCGGCCTCCTCGGCCGCCATAAGCGTGAAGAAGAAACGGCCACCTCGCCCGAGGCTGTTGCCTTCTGCCCAGATGCGCCCACCCTGCGCTTCGACGATGTGCTTGCAGATCGCCAGCCCCAGCCCGCTGCCACCCTGCTCCGAACGCGACGTGTCCACTTGATAGAAGCGCTCAAAGATGCGCTCACGCTGGTCATCAGGCACACCCGGCCCGGTGTCAAACACCGACACCAACACCTCATCATCTCGATACGACGCGCTAATCGTGATGGCCCCGTACTCCGGTGACCACTTGATCGCGTTGTGGATCAAGTTGATGAGCACACGCCGCGTCTGCTCCCAATCACACAGGACTTGCAGCCGCTCTGGGACGTGCACCACTGCCTTGAGGTGCTTGCGCGCCATGAAGTCCGCCAGTCGGTCGGTACTGTCGTGGACGATCTCCAGCAGCGAGTTAGGCAGCAGCTTGATAATTGCCTGACCAGATTCGATCATCGACAAGTCCAACAGTTCCTGCACCAGCCACAACAGCGAGTCCGTCTCGCGCATGATCGCCCGCAGCGTGGAGATGCTCGCCTTGCGCTTGGGCTTCTCCTGTTCGTGGAACAAGCCTTCGATGATCATACGGATGGACGCAATCGGCGTGCGCAGCTCGTGGCTGATGTTGGCCACCATATCACGGCGGGCACGGTTCAAGCGTACAAGCTGGGTGATGTCTTGCAGTGCCACGCCGATGAACGCATGGCGGTTGTCGTAGTGCAGCACTTTCGTCCGCACTCGGAAGTGCGAGTTATGGATGATAAGCTGCTCCTCAAGCCCTTCGTCCTCATGACGCGCGTGGCTGATAAGGTCGATCAGCTCAGGTGAATCAACCACCGCGCTAAGTGGCTCACCAACGGGGTTGCCGCGACGAAAGAACGCATCCCCTGCGTGGTTGGTGGCGATCACGATCAATTCCTCGTTCAGGACGAACACGATGTCATAGGCGACGATGGACACTGCCGCATACAGCGCACGGCTCTCTGCGATGCCCAGCTCGCTCGTGCTGATCTGCCCGCGCAGGTTGGCTACCACGCTGTGGCTCGTCTCAAGCTGCTCGCGCAGTTCCGCGATCGTTGAGTCAGATTCCGCGAGTGAGCGCCGCAAGCGCAGGATGATCTCGTCCGCTTTCGCCAGCTCCTGCTGCGCTTCAGCGTGCTGCGCTTTGAGCTGCTTCACCTGCCCTTCGAGCGCCGTCAACCGATTCATGACCTCGGGGTCGGGCGGCTGAATCACCTGCCGCGGATGTGTATACAACCAATAGGCAGCAGCACCCAACAGCGCAGCTGCTACAATCAGCAGCGCGATCACCAACGTTTCAGCGGTCACGTTAGCCCTCGAACCGATAGCCCACCCCGCGCACCGTCACAATGCGGCGCGGGTTGCTGGGGTCTTCCTCAATTTTTTCGCGCAGCCAGCGGACATGCACATCGACCGTGCGCTTGTCCACGAAGTAATCATAGCCCCATACCTTGGCAAGGATAAGATCGCGCGAGAGCACGGCGTTCTTGTTGCGCATTAGCTCCGCCAGCAAATCAAATTCCTTGTTGCTGAGCTTCTTTTCTTCGTCCCCCTTGAACAAGCGGCGGCTCGTCATGTTCAGCCGGATGTCTTGGCTGACAATCTCATCTTGCTGCCCGGCAGTGGCCGTGCTGGGGCGGCGCAGCACGGCTCGCACGCGCGCCAAAAACTCGCCCAGCCCCACCGGCTTCACCAGATAGTCGTCGGCGCCGCTTTCTAGGCCGATGATCTTGTCCATCTCGCCGCCGCGCGCTGTGATGATGATGATCGGCGTGCTCGCCAAGCTGGCCTCATTGCGGATCATCCGGCACAAGCTTAGCCCGTCTAGCTTGGGCAGCATCATATCCAGCACGAACAGGTCGGGCTTCTCAGAGCGGGCTTTCTCCCACGCCTGCTCCCCATCCGTGGCGAGGCTCACAACATACCCGTCACTTTGCAAGGTGTCGACGAGCTGGTTTGCCAGCTTCGGCTCATCCTCAATGACCAGTATCTTCTTTGGCATATGTCGTCTCATGTGATGTAAAAACCCAGATAACCTTATCAATAGATTACTAAATGTGCGTTAAGTTTTCCTCGCATAACTTTAACATATTTCAAGGGTGAATCTGCAGCGCGTTTTGCTCAGCGCTTGAGCCGTCCCCCAGCAGCCCCAGTGTGTAGCGCTCACCCGTATTTTCATTATATAGCCCAATGAGCACGGTAACGCTGTCGAGCGTCACACCAGCAGGCAGCGTCACCTCGCGCCGGTCGATCTGTATCTCTCCCGCCTGCCACGCGCTAAAGGGGTATAAATCCGCCCACGGGTAGCCGTCCCCCTGCGCGATGAGCTGCCCATCACGCAAGACATGCACAAAGATCTTTGCTGGGATAGGATTCTCCACCTGCCACTGAAGCGCGAGCTGCAAGCGTCCGTCTCGCAGCCTCAGCGGTTCCGCCCCAGTGAGAAGCACTGCGCCATCGCCGAAGCGCGCCAGCGGCTGCCTCTCCATCGTCGCCCCATACCGACCAACCCACACCGGAAAGAACCGATCCGCTGCGTGCTGTGTAACGATAATCGGGCGTTCAACTCTCAGTCGTTCGAGCAGTTCCGCCCCGTCGATCAACGGCAGCGGGGTGACGAACAAGTGCGCTTGATGCATCATGATCCGCCCCACGCCAACGGCCTCAATCGGCGCGGTGTAGCGCAGCCCCCAGCTGTTCACCGCGAGATAGTCTCGGTAATCAACCTCAGGTGACATGAAGCTGGCAAACTGCGCTTGCGCCAGAAACGCCCGCTGCTTAGCGGGTGCTTCAACATAGTCGGGTGGGTTTACCAGCAGCGCGCCTTCCTCCGCTGCGTTCGCTTCACGCATGACCGCCACCAGCGACCACGCATAGTCGCGCATGAGGAGGTACTCCGCCTGCCGTTGGCTGAGGAATTCGACGTTGAACACCATCAGCGCCACAAAGGCCGCGAAGATGACAACGCGCCGCACGAGCGCAAAGCGCTTTGACGAAACCCACAGGTGGTATAACAGCGCCCATACGAACATCACCGCACCGACTGACGCCAACATCGTGAGCCGTGGTGAACTCCACACATAGTCTGGTTGCAGCATTGCCACGGGCAGCGCAATTCCAGACAGATACCAAAATACGCCAAACAGCATCCACCGCAGGGCGCGCCGTTCAAGCTGCCACGCCAGCCACAAGCCCACGCCCAACCAAGCAGCAAACAGGCCGATGAGCAGCCCGGCGCTCGCTTTGCCCTCAACCCATGGCCGTACCACCGCTGCCGCTGGGTATGCGAACGGCTGAAGCAAAACGCCGAGGTTGTCAATCAACGATTGTGTAAAGCGCAGACCTCCCTCCGTCCCGACGCGCGGCAGCAGCAGCCACAGCAGCACATATAACCCCGCCACCGCTATCACTGGCGCGACCACTAGCAGCAGACGCCGCGTGATCCGCCCCGAGGTATGAATCAGACCGAGAACGACCAAAAGAGGCGCGACCACAAAGCCAGTCTCATGCGAGAACACAGCAACAAACGCTGCAAGTGCTGTGCCAAAGATCGCCTGCCACGTGCCCACCTCAAGGGCACGCAGCCCGAACAACAACGCCGCCAGCACACCCAACACCATCATCAGATGGAACAAGCTGCCGACTTGAAACACCGCTTGATAATGAAATGGGAACGTGACGAACGCGCAGCCCGCTGCCACCGCGATCATCAGCCGCAGCACAGATGGCCCACTTGTGAGCCGCACGAGCAGCAAGCTGAGCAGCACACCCGACAAGCCATAGGCTGGCAAGTTCACAAAGTGGTGTGCCACCGGGTCAAACCCACCCTGAACCTGAATCAGCCCCCACCACAAGCTGTAAACAAACGGGCGATAGTAAGGTGACCACGTTTGCCCTGTCCATAGGGCGAGGCCGCTTTCAACTGTCTGGAAGAAGCGGTAGTGATTAGCATCATCGGTGTAGAATGGAAGTGTGACTGCGCTGCCGTACATCCACCACACTAGCAGCATGGGAGCAGCAAGCGCCAACAGCCGGATTAGTCGCGGCAAGCTCTGACCCCTGCAACAGACGTAGCTTTCAACACCGCACGGCGAATCGCCACTGCCACGACCTCAGCCGCAAACGCGGCAATCACTGCAGCGTTCGCCGTTTTTTCGCCAGTGGCCAGCGCGAAGATCGTGTCGCCATCATAGAGCGTGTGGGCAGGATTGACGGCGCGCGCAATCCCATCATGAGCAGCGCTGGCGACTTTGTTAGCCTCTCGCTTCGATAAACGCGCATTGGTAGCCACCACGCCGATCACTGTGTTCTCGCGCTGCGGTTGATAGCGCGGGTCAGGCGTGTGGGCAACTGTGCGCAAAGCATTCAACATTCCGACAAACGAGCCATCTTGTGCCCGATACCCTGCCAAAATGCTGCCTCGCTCGTCGATGACATCTCCCACCGAGTTCACCGCCATGAGCGCCGCCACGATCAAGCCATCACCAAGATCAACCGCTGCGCTGCCGATGCCGCCTTTGGTGGCTGTCGCTGTGCCACCGAAAGCGCCGCAGATCGCGCCTGTCCCCGCGCCAACGCTGCCTTCGATGACGGGAGCATCGCTGGCAGCCTCGCACGCAGCCAGCCCGCTGTGCTCATCGGGTCGAACGTTGCTGCTGCCAATCGCCAAGTCCATCAAGATCGCGCCCGGCACAATCGGCACAACAAAGCCACGGCTCGACTTGTAGCCCTCGCCGCGCATCTCGAGATAGCGCATTACACCGCTTCCCACCGCCAAGCCATACGCGCTGCCCCCTGATAAGAACACCGCGTTCACTTCTTCGACATAATTTTCGCTGCGCAGCAGGTCAGTTTCACGCGTGCCGGGCGCGCCACCGCGCACGTCCACTCCACCGACAGTGCCGGGTGGGCACAGCACCACCGTGCAACCAGTAGCATGTTCAAGATCTGTATAGTGGCCGACACGCATGCCGGGGACAGCCGTTAGTGAGTTATTCGTCAAAATCATTGTCTTCAGGCTCTTCTCCCAAAATTTCTTGCGCCAAGAGCAGATCTTCCGCGTCCACCATCACCTCGATCTTAGCGCCACGACCCACCAAAAAGCCGAACGCCCGTGTCGTATCGCCGTAGATAACCGCAGGGATATTGGCCGCATGTAGTTTGGAAGTGATAATGTGGGCTTCTTCGGGAAGATGGGTTTCGAACACTACCACCCATTTGCGGCGCTTGCTCTTGTCCATAAGACGACTCTTTCGCGTACTATCGGACAAGTATAAACCGCAATATTGCAAGCAGAATAGAGCAAGTGCTTAAATCACAAAACTCTCAAATCATAAAACCAAACGCGGCAGGGGAATGAGGAAGTGAGATAAGGTTGGCAGCGGC
>JBDNCV010000051.1:0-25156 GCA_046719465.1 Anaerolinea sp. | reverse complement strand
CCAAGTTGATCCGTTGCAGCTCGTCCTTACGGTGCTGTACAGCGTCGCTGCAGCAGCAGTGATCGTTGGACTGCTGGTCTGGTTTGGCTGGCGCTTCGTCCCGCAGGCGCTGTTCGCCTCTGTTCCGTCTTGGAGCTTCCTCATCAACATCGGCTTGACGAGCATTCTGCCGACAATTTACTTCTTTCGTGTCAGCGCAATTCAAAGCAAAACGGATACCTCGAGCAGTGCTCTGCTGCGCATTTTCAACCTGACACTCCTTGTGGCTAGCGCAGTAGGTCTGCCGCTGATCTATCTTGTGCTTCAGCCGCATCAGTGGTTGCCCGGGGAGTCCACCACCAACCGTGTCTTGGGCTACGCGATGACAGTTGGGTTAACTCAAGTGGCGATCACTTATCTCTTGCTCCGCACTTTGGCATGGGAACTTGCAGCGATAAAACACCAAGTGCTGATTGTCTCGACGACGATTGGCCTTGCGTTTGCATGTGCCTCAAGCGTGGCGCAGGCAATCCTCTTCAGCCCGACACCTGATGCCTTCGTCATCAGACTTGTGTTTCAGTTTGGGGTTGGTCTGTTGGTAGCCAGTGTCGTCGCCTATATGCTCTATCAGATGCGCCGCGATGCAGCCCCTATTATCTTGCCCGTGCTGGTATTGGGTGTCACCATGGTGGTTATCGGCCTCACCATCTCGCTGCGCTCTGGTGTGAGTAACGCGCAGATTACCGTCACCGCTGTTAACGCACGTCCGCTCATTGGGCTGCTCTTTAGCGTCGCACTTGCCATCCTCGGCGCGGGCACAGCGTGGTTCCTAATGAAGCGACAGGATCGCAGCAAATCCAGCGCACTGACAAATGCAGCCCCCATCGTTTATGATTTTGTTGACACCCTATCGTTTCGTCAGCGCTGGAGCCATTACCTCGTTCTGGCGTTTTTCGCAGCCGCACTAGGAGCGGGTTTTTTCCTCCGAGATCGAACCGTAAACCGGCTTGTGCTGTATCAAGACCTCGAAACGGGGATTCGCGTTGCCTACCCAGCCAACTGGCTGATCGACCGCTCTAGCTCAGAGTACGTCTTTCGCGTGCGTGACATGCGTACACAAGGCTTCAAGACTACTATCCAAGTGAGCGTGATCCCTATCGGTCGGGATACGTCTGAGCGCAACGTTGCTGATATCCTCGGCGTGCAGCGTTCACGGCAGTTGATTGACTATCGCCTGCTGAGCGTCACACCGACTACATTCAACGGCGTGCCAGCGGATATCGTCACATATACATTTATCAGCCGTGACCCCAGCCCATTCCTAGAGTCAGTTCCCACGGTCGTGTTTGGTGAAGATATCATCTTCTTCAGCCGTGGGCAGGCGATCGTGCTCACATTCCGCGCCGATGCTTCGCTCTTTCAAGAGGAATATACCCGTTTTCAACGCTTTTTGAACTCGTTGGAGCTGTGATCATGCGCTGGTTGTTACTCTTGCTGTTAACCCCACTCGTCGTCGGCGCTCAAAGCGAGCCGCAAGAGGTGGATGCAGCGCTGCTCTCGCGCATTGAGCAGGCGACAGTGTTTATCACCCAAGTCGACAGCGAAACACTTGACATCCGCTGTGTTGGCTCGGGCGTTTTTGTCCGCCCCGATGGGGTGATCCTCACTAATGCTCACCATACAGTGCGATCGTCCATTTGCCCGGGCAATACGCTTATCATCAGCCTCAACCTTGAGCCAAACGAGCCACCAGTGCCTAAGTATCGCGCGCGCGTGGTGGCCGCAGATGATGGGCTTGACCTCGCGCTGCTGCGAATTGATGCCGAGTTTGACGGTCGCGCTGTCGTCCCCGGCAGTTTGCCGCTGCTGCCATTTGTGGAACTAGCAGATTCTGCCTCACTCTCTCTTGATGAAACGGTGACGTTTGTAGGGTATCGTGATATTGGCAACAGCGGCGTTGCGTCCATCCGTGGCGCAGTGCGCGGCTTCATTGCTGAGCCACGTGGCGGTGAACAATCATGGATCAAAACTTCATCGGTTGTGCCGGTTCCGGGCGTCATGACCGGCGGCGGTCTATACAACGATGACGGCCTGCTGGTGGGCATTCCAACATCTGCCCCCACGGTGCTGCAATCGCTTGGGTCGCAGTGCTTGCGCATTCAAGACGTCAACCGTGATGGGGTCGTCAATGACCTCGATTCCTGCGTTCCAATCGGCGATAACATCTCGGTTGTACGCCCCGTAGAGTTTGCGCGCCCGCTGATTCGCGGCGCGTCGCTCGGTTTAACGGTTGATTCACTGACCATCCCGCGCTTCCAAGCGACTGCTGCCGGTCGCCCACGCATCTCGCGGGTGTTTTCTTCGCCTGCCGTGGTAGATGGTATCCCGTCAACAGTAGTCGCTTCACTTCCAGCGGGGACAACCAGCCATTATCTGTTCTTCGATTACGAGAACATGACCCCTGAAACCGTCTTCGAGATGCGCGTCACAATTGACGGTGTGCCCAACGACGTTTTCAGCTTGCCCCCTGTGCGCTGGAGCGGCCGCGACCGCGGCCTGTGGTACGTCGGCAGCTCAGGTCAGCCCTACCCCAACGGTCGGTACGAGTTCCGGATCTTCGTGGATGGCGTTGCCGCTGCCTCGTATGTGTTGGTCATCGGTGGGCCAGCGCTGCAAACACCCACTTTCAGCAACATCGTATTCGGCCTGCTGGAGCCAAACGGTCAGCTCGCGGGCAATGGGTATGTGCTTCCTACGGGCACGATTGCGACGGCGCGCTTCATCTTCTCCAATATGCAGCCTGATCTAACCTACACCACGATCTGGTATTACAACTACCGCGAGATCGCGCGCACAACGGCCACTTGGTCGCTGGCGAAAGGCGCAAATGGAACCGACTCGGTCAACTTGCAGCCGGAGGGTGGCCTACCAACAGGAGTCTATCGCGTTGAGCTGTATATCGGCTCGGCGCTTTCTAGCACAGGTGACTTCGTCATCGCTGGGTCAGCGCAGCAAAGCGCTCGCCCTAACGTGTTCCGCAATCTTGAGTTCATTCGCTCCAACACGACCTCACTTCCAGATGACCCGCGCCCTGCCAACAGCTTCCCAGATGGCGCTAACACGTTGTTTTTCCGCTTTGATTGGGAACAAATTGCGGTCGGCACGTCGTGGCGGCTCGATTGGTTGGTGGACAATACCGTGTTCTACTCGCTTGATGGCCCGTGGAACACCGCGGAGACAGGCGCCAACTTCACGCTGCGCCTATCTGCCGCCGGGGGCATCCCAGACGGGAACTACACTGTGCGTTTGTACGTCAACAATGTGCTGCTGCAATCGGCCAGCGCCAGCGTCGGCATCGGTCAGCTTCGGGTGGATCGCCTTGCCACCGGCGTGGGCGTTCCCCTGCGCGGTCGTATCTTTGATGTCGAGAGTGGACGCGGCATCCCCGGTGTCACCTTCGTGTTGATTACCGAGGACTTCTCCATCGCGGATTTTACGTGGTCGCAGGATCAAATCTATGCAATCGCAGTGACAGATCGCAACGGAGAGTTTATCGTGGATCGCCTCTTACAGCTCAACTCACCTTACAGTGTGATCATCTCAGCTGCGGGCTACCTTACGCTTGCGGTTGACGGTTTTCTGCTGCGCGACACAAGCCCGAACCCATTGGTGATGAGCATCCCACTTACGCGAGATTGACATGAGCAAAGACAAAAAACGCCTCGATGTTCACCTCGTGGATGCAGGCTTAGTTGAATCGCGCGCACGGGCACAAGCGCTCATCATGGCCGGTGAAGTCACCATCAATGGCCAGATTGCAGACAAAGCCGGGACGCTGGTCGGGCCTGATGCCCTTGTAGAGCTGCGCGCTCGGCCACGTTTCGTCAGCCGTGGGGGTGAAAAGCTGCAAGCCGCTCTTGATGCGTTCAATTACGACCCTGCCGGTAAGCTCGCCGCGGACGTAGGGGCCAGCACGGGCGGCTTCACCGATTGTCTGCTGCAAGCGGGCATTGCGCGGGTCTATGCTATCGACGTTGGCTATGGGCTGCTGGCACAGCGTGTGCGTGATGATGCGCGCGTCGTCGTCATCGAACGTACCAACGCGCGTTATCTGCAAACCTTGCCAGAGCCGGTTGATCTTGTCGTTATCGATGCCTCGTTCATCTCCCTCAAGATCCTACTGCCAGTTGTGGTAAAGTGGCTCAAACCCGCAGGCGATGTCATCGCGCTCATCAAACCACAGTTTGAAGCAGGCAAGGCCGATATTGGCAAGGGTGGCGTCGTGCGCGATCAAAAAGTGCATCGCCGGGTCATCTACGACGTGTTGTCGGCTGCTGAGCAGCTCGGTCTCTCCACTCATGGAGTCATCCCCTCTCCGCTCAAGGGGCCAGCGGGCAACACCGAGTACTTGGCGTGGCTTGCTTTAGAGCGCCTGACCACCGTCACAATCGATGACTACATGAATCGGTTGTTTCTCACATAACATCTTCTATTTTGTAACTCAATCCCGCTATAATGCTCTTTATAACTAGGGACTGGGTAGTGTCGTTAGCATGGATCAAACGTATATTCGTAACTTTTCGATCATCGCACACGTCGACCACGGCAAGAGTACCCTTGCTGACCGTCTGCTGGAGCTGACGCGCACTGTCAGCGATCGTGAAATGCAAGATCAACTGCTAGACAGCATGGATCTTGAACGTGAGCGCGGCGTTACGATCAAGGCGTCCGCCGTCCGTATGAACTACACGGCCTCCGACGGTCAAACCTACGTCATCAACCTGATCGATACTCCCGGCCACGTTGACTTTACCTACGAAGTCAGCCGCGCTCTGCAAGCGTGCGAGGGGGCCGTTCTGGTGGTTGATGCCAGCCAAGGTATTGAAGCGCAAACCCTTACCAATGTCTATCTGGCGTTGGAGCAAAACTTGGAAGTGCTGCCCGTGCTCAACAAGATCGACTTGCCCGCGGCACGACCTGACGACATCGCGGGTGAACTCGAAGACTTGCTTGGCACACCTGCGGAGGACATCCTGCGCATCTCCGCCAAGAATGGCATCGGCGTCCGTGATGTGCTTGAGCTGGTAATCCGTGAAGTGCCCCCACCAAGCGGTGACCCTAAAGCGCCGCTGCGCGCCCTCGTCTTTGACTCACACTATGATTCTTACAAGGGCGTGGTCGCTTACGTGCGCGTGGTGGATGGCACGCTCAACAAGCGTGATGTGCTGCGCCTGATCGCTACCGATACGCGCTTTGAGCCGGTAGAGTTGGGGGTGTTCACGCCGGCCATGGTTCCTGTCGACAGTTTGAGCGCTGGCGAAGTCGGTTATATCGCCACCGGTTTGAAGACTGTCCAAGAATGTCGTGTTGGTGATACCGTGACGCACGGCGTCGGGGCCGTCCCACAGCCGCTCCCGGGCTATAAGCGCGTCAAACCGATGGTGTTCGCGGGCATCTATCCCACCGATAACGACGACTATCAGAACCTCCGTGAGGCGCTTGAGAAACTGCAATTGAACGATGCCTCCCTGCAATTTGAACCCGAGACATCGCAAGCGCTGAATTTCGGGTTCCGCGTGGGCTTTCTCGGCCTGTTCCACATGGAGATTATTCAAGAGCGCCTTGAACGCGAATATGACCTCGACATTCTGGCGACTGCCCCCAGCGTAGAATATCAGGTCACCACGCGCGATGGCCGCACGCTGCATATCGACAGCCCAGCGGAACTCCCGCCTGAGCAGGACATTGTCGAGATTCGCGAGCCGTGGATGAAGATTCAGATCTACACGCCGCAGGACTACATCGGCGGTATCATGGATCTGGTGATCAAGAAGCGCGGTGAATATATCACAACCGAGTATCTCGACTCGCAGCGTGTCATCCTCAGCTATCGCATTCCCCTCTCGGAGCTGATCATTGACTTTTATGATCGCCTCAAGAGCATCTCGCAAGGCTACGCTAGCCTTGATTACAGCTTTGACGAGTACCGCGCTGGCGACCTTGTAAAGCTCGATGTGCTCGTCAACAACGAGCCAGTGGACGCGCTCGCGTTGATCGTGCATCGCTCTGATGCGTTTAATAAAGGCCAAAAGCTGGTGACACGCCTGAAGGACTTGATCCCACGGCAGATGTTCGTTGTCCCGATCCAAGCCGCAGTCGGCAAGCGCGTTATCTCCCGCGCCAACATCAGCGCCATTCGTAAAGATGTTCTGTCCAAATGCTATGGCGGCGATATCACCCGTAAGAAGAAACTGCTCGAAAAGCAGAAAAAAGGCAAGAAGCGCATGAAGATGATCGGTTCGGTCGAAGTGCCGCAAGAGGCTTTCATGGCGCTGCTCAGCCTTGATGAAGCCTAACTTGCTCATACCAGTGCAGGCATGTGTCGACCTGCACTGGCAAAATGCGCTTTGCAGCCACCAAATGCTCTAGCAGAACGGTCAGCGGCAGCACGCTGTCTTCGTCACCGATTAAGACCAGTTGGCGCTCCAACACAAGGCCGACTTGCCTCATCTGTTCCGCCCACGCTGCGCTCATTTCAGAGAAGGACCACGACCAAAGCATCAGCGCCGGATGCCCGACATCATAGGCGCCGATGAACGTGCGAAGCGGCTCGTCTTCGAGGCTAGGCGTGTAAAGGATGGGTTGGTTGGTCATCTGCCCGACGACAATCCCTAGCGCCAGCGTATTCAGTGTGCAGCATAAACGATCTCCGTCGGCCATCTGGATCCGCCGCGCGCAGGCTTCGGCGAACATACGCACAACTGCGGGATACGACGGCAGCATCAACGGGTCAAAGCGAATCGGCGCTGTGCCACTTGGAGAAACAAACCGTCCAAACTGCACGATGCCGCAGTCAAACAGGCCTAGCGCAAGATCACGGCTCATAGCGTTGAAAACGCTGCCTGAAGCGCCTCTTGGAAGTCGAATTGACGGTGAGCGTAGACGAATTCATCGCCTAGCACGCGCAGCTTTAAGACTTGTGCATTATATCCAAGCTGAATTTCGCCCGATGGCATCCATTCACCCTGTCGCTGAGCTTTGTCGTCGATTAGCTCGACAACACCTTGCTCTCGGCTGATCGTCAATGCGTCTGCCCCAAACGCCAATTTGTCCAACAGCTTAACAAATGCTGCGCCCCCAAATGGCCCATGCAGCACACACGGAATTTCATCGTTGAGGAAGTCGATGGTACGCTCCAACGCAACGGCTCCCGCTGCCCCAATCGCTAGGTACGACGGCACATCGAACACGTAGAGCGACACGTGCTCACGGCTCGCGTTGATGACCGCCTTGCCATAGGGCAGAAATGGATCATCGAAACGCTGCATGGGCAGCGGCAGATCAACCACGCGCGGGCAAAAGTGCAGCGCCAGCCCTTTCGATTTCTGCTGCGCGATGATCCGTTCGTATAGACTGCTCATCCTGCCTGCTCTTTCAACATACGCCAAACATTGGCAAGGCCCCAGCGCATCACCCACGTTTGCGCCACTTCAGAACCTGCCCCAAACCCATAGCCGCGCACAGCGATCTTCTCGCCTACAGCCACGCCAACCACCGTTGCCTGTTCGCTATCTGCGCTCTCAATTAGGTCTGGCTTGCTGAACACAACCACACTCGCGCCGTGCTCGCGGCTCAGCTCTGCTGCCAATGATTCCACAGCCTCTCGAAAGCTCAGTGAGCTATCAAGGTTAAAGGCTGCATACCCTTCCTCTGGCGCTGGGTAGCTGTGAACCAGCGCCACAACATGCTCACTGTTCGGCTCCCGCAGCAGCCGCTGACTCGTCCCGACTAAGCCTGCCTCCACAATTGCGAGGCGGTGGCTGGCTTGTGCAAGCTGCCTAGCCACGGCCTGCTCAATTGTATCCTTGCCAGTTCCGAAGATAAAATCCCCAACGCGCTGCCGCACAAGCGCCTCATATTCGTCCAACATCTGCTCTACGATCTCCGGTGAGTCACCTTTGGCGGTGATGCGAATGTCGATGATGCCATGGTGAGCCGCCAAGCCAACAGTCGGGTTAGCGTTCTCAAGCAGATCTGCGCCAAGTCGCTCGTCTAGTGCACTTTCACCAATGCCGCCTGCCCGCAGCACGCGCGCCCGAATCAGCCCTAACGAGTAACGTTCACGCAGCATCGGCATGACCTTGTGCTCCACAAGGAACTTTAGCTCGCGCGGAACGCCCGGCAGCGCGATGATGAGCTTGTCGTCTGATTCAACGGCAAATGCAGGCGCGGTGCCCACCGGATTTTCGATCACAACAGCCCCTTCAGGCAAGTAGGCTTGTCGACGGTTGTTGTCTGGCATCGTCATTCGAAATGAGTTGAAGCGCTGTCGAATCTGTTCAAGCAGTCGTTCATCGAACACCAGAGGCCGCCCCGTCGCTTCAGCGATGCCCTGCCGTGTCATGTCGTCGACCGTTGGCCCCAGCCCCCCACACGTAATGATCACGTCGGCTCGTCCCATTGCAATTGCAATGGCATTTGCAATGCGATGAACGTTATCACCCACACTGGTCATAAAATATAAATTGATCCCGTAATCGCGTAAGGTTTGTGCCAAGTAGACTGAGTTCGTATCGGTAATTTCACCTAGTAAAATCTCTGTTCCGATGGCAATAATCTCGGCTGTGACGTTGTCAGACATGCGCTTAACCTTGTG
Organism: Anaerolinea sp.; assembly: GCA_046719465.1. GTDB lineage: Bacteria > Chloroflexota > Anaerolineae > Aggregatilineales > Phototrophicaceae > JANWYT01. Next base: position 16,521 of record JBDNCV010000051.1, on the reverse strand, counting down.
CAGTTTGAAATGATGGCCAAAAATCTTGGCAAAAACCACCCTGTGCATTATAATCCCGTGAGTAAGCGTTCGTGCAAGGCTCAAACCTGTATAGGCACTTTGCACAAGAACAAATTAGTTCACTTTTAGGAGGCTATTGTGGCAAGCGTATCTTTTCGGCATGTGTACAAGCGCTACGGCGACCTGACGATCGTCAATGACCTCAACATCGAGGTAGCAGACAAGGAATTCCTAGTGCTGGTGGGGCCTTCAGGCTGCGGCAAGTCGACAACCCTGCGTATGTTGGCTGGCCTTGAGGAAATCAGTGACGGGCAGGTATTGATCGGTAATCGTGTTGTCAACAACGTTGCGCCGAAAGATCGTGATGTCGCGATGGTGTTCCAGAGCTATGCGCTCTATCCGCACATGACCGTGTATGAAAACATGGCGTTCGGTCTCAAGCTGCGCAAGACCCCCAAGCAGATCATCGATGAGCGCGTCAACGAAGCGGCCAAGCAGCTGGGTATCGAACATCTCTTGCAGCGTCGTCCACGTCAGCTCTCAGGTGGTCAGCGTCAACGTGTAGCGGTAGGCCGCGCCATCGTCCGCGAACCTGACGTGTTCTTGATGGACGAGCCGCTCTCGAACTTGGACGCCAAACTGCGCGTTGAAGCACGTTCGTTCATCAGCAAGCTGCACCAGCGCCTTGAAACGACCTTCATCTATGTCACCCACGACCAAGTCGAAGCTATGACGATGGGGACGCGCATTGCCGTGTTGAACGCCGGCAAGCTCCAGCAAATCGATACGCCCTTCAACCTCTACCACAACCCAGCCAACGTGTTCGTGGGTGGCTTCATCGGCAGCCCGTCGATGAATTTCTTCGACGCGGTTTTGAAGCCTGAAGGTGACGCGGTCATGCTGGACGTGGGCGTGTTCAAGATCACCATCCCAGCAACCAAGGCCATTCCGTTCAAGCCCCATGTTGGTAAAGAAGTCGTCCTCGGCATTCGCCCTGAAGATATCCATGACCGCCGCTTCTCACCGCGTGACATTGAACCCGCTGAGTTCTCAGCCAATGTTGAAGTGGTCGAACAGATGGGCAATGAAATGATTCTTTACCTTGAAGAAGGTGGCAAGCCGTTCATCGCGCGCACCGACCCGCGCACTGAGGCGCGCGTGGGTGGCCGTCTGGATGCTGTAATCGACGTCAGCAACATCCACATCTTCGACCGCGCGACGGAAGTCTCGTTAGCTTACGAATATAAGCAGGCCCAGATGGCCAAGAAGGCGTAACTGTCCTAACAACAATCACAAGTAAAATCCCCACCGTTGCGGTGGGGATTTTTGTTTCAGCTCAAGTGTTGTGCGCGCAGCGTTTCAAAGTGCATCTTGAATTCACCGATCATGGCTTCTTTGTTCTCTGCTGCCAAGAACGACGCGCGCACCCCGTTGAGAACAAGCGTCTCAATCTCCTCTGCTGTGAGCGCATGGTGCTTTGCTAGTTCCACTAGCTCATCGTTCAAGCTCGTCCGATAGAAGGTCGGCATGCCGCTCCCAATGGCCAGCGGCAGTCGTTCCATCAACGTCCGCAGCGGATAATCTGCTAGGTTTGTGATCCGATTCAAGCGCAGCTCGCGCGTCGGCGTGACGATCACCGGCAGGCCACTCTCAACCAAATCCGCCAGCATGTCCGGCTCTGCAGTGATGCCCCACACATCCACAAGCCGACGTGGCTTTAGCTCGTGCAGGATAGTGCGGATTGGCTCCGGATTGATGGTGGAGCTGCGGGCGGTGGCCATCGTGGGGATGTCGCGCTTCTCCACCACAGAGTAAGCCTTAGAGAACTGGTCGGCCGTCGCGAGGTCTTCGCGGCCAACCACCCCCATCCCGATTACATTGCCTTTGCGGGCGATGCCTGTTGTCACCCAGCGCGAGATGTCGTCGCCTTTGCGCGGGCGATCGCGCGGGATGGTAAGAATCCAATCCATGCGCACTTTCCACCCGCGCAGCACACGATCACGCCCATCGTTGATTGCGTCGAGGAAACCCTCAAACGTCATTCCGCCGTCCGTGTAAATCGCAGGGTTGATGTGCACTTCTGCGTAGCGGATGTTTTGACGGTTGAGGTGCAAGCCCAGCTCATACACCGCCCGCGACAAATCCTCTGGATATTTGAACCAACTGGCGTAAGTACGCGCCATGTCGTCGAGCTTTTTCACGTCTGGCTTGCGCAGCAGCTCCATCCACTCGCGGTATTCCCGGCCGCGCATTGTGCTGATGATGTCGTTCTGATCGGCAACCCGCTCCACAAATTCACGTTTGAGCGCCCCCTCAAAGTGAATGTGTACCTCAACTTTGGGCATTGCCTGAATGTAGCTTTCGAGTGACATAATGCGTATCCTTACCTATTCGCCTGTCTGTGCGGTCGCATCCATGTCAGCCGAAATCAGAGCTTGTGACCGTGCGATGGCCGCTTGAATGAATTTATAAAACAGTGGGTGTGGATTGTTGGGGCGGCTCAAAAACTCGGGGTGGAACTGCGAGCCAAGCATGAATGGGTGCCCCGCGATTTCAGCAATCTCAACCAGCAGATCGTCAGGGCTTAGCCCGCTGAACACCATCCCTGCTGCTTGAAACTGGTCACGATAGTTATTGTTGAACTCAAAACGGTGGCGATGGCGCTCCATGATGATCGGCTTACCATAGGCTTGCGCTGCAATCGACCCCTCGAGCAGCTTGCACGGATATTCACCGAGGCGCATTGTGCCGCCGAGGTCTGATACTTGACGCTGCTCCAACATCAGGTCGATCACAGGGTTATCAGACAAGTCGTTGAATTCGCTGCTGTTTGCATCCTCCAGCCCCAGCACGTTGCGCGCAAATTCCACACACATAACTTGCATCCCCAAGCACAAACCGAGATACGGTATTTTGTGCTCGCGGGCAATTCGCGCTGCGATAATCTTGCCCTCCACCCCGCGATAGCCGAAGCCACCCGGGACGACGATGCCATCCAGCTTCAGCAGCGCGTCAAGATGTTTGCCTTTTTCCAGCTCATCACTTTGAATCCATGCGATATCAAGCCGCCTGCCCGCGCGGATTGATGCATGCGTCAAGGCCTCTTTCACGCTCATGTAAGCGTCGTGGAGCTGGACGTATTTACCCACAATCCCGATCTTTACAACCTCAGTCGATGTCTTGGCACGATGCACCATCGCGCGCCACTCACTCAGATCAGGCTTTTGGCGGGCGTCCAGCTTCAACTTGCTGACGATGTAATCGCCCAGTCCCATATCCTCTAGCATGAGTGGCACATCGTAGATCGACTGTGCGGTGACAAGCGGGATGACGGCCTCATCGTCCACGTCGCAGAACTGGGCGATCTTGGCCACAACATCTTGACCTACAGGGTAATCGGTGCGCGCTACGATGACCTGCGGTTGGATGCCCATGCTGCGCAAATCGCGCACGCTGTGTTGGGTCGGCTTAGTCTTCAGCTCGTTGGTCGCGCCAATATGAGGCAGGAACGTCACGTGGACAAAGAGTGACTCTTTACGTTTGAGTTGATGCCGCAGCTGGCGGACGGCCTCCAAAAATGGCTGACCCTCAATGTCACCAACCGTGCCGCCAATTTCAACAATCACGACGTCCACATCGCTGCTTTTACCCACCAGACGGATGCGCCGGATGATCTCGTTGGTGATATGCGGCACGACCTGTATCGTCCCACCCAAGAAGTCACCCTTGCGCTCTTTCTCGATGATGTAGCTGTACACCTGCCCGGCGGTGACGTTCGACGCCCGCGTTACATTCTCATCGATGAAGCGTTCGTAGTGCCCTAGATCAAGATCAGTCTCTGCGCCGTCGGCCGTCACGAACACTTCACCATGCTGGAACGGACTCATCGTCCCCGGGTCGACGTTCAGGTACGGATCCAGCTTCTGGATGGCAACTTTGATGCCGCGCGCCTTGAGAATGCGCCCAATGGCTGCCACGGTGAGGCCTTTGCCAACAGAGCTTACCACCCCACCCGTGCAGAAAATGTACTTCGGATCGGCCATGTACTGTCCTTCACAAACAAAATCATGGCGGGATATTTTCAATCCCGCCCTGTTACCTCAACGCAGATTCACGGTCACCAGCAAAGGTGATCACTTAAACGAGTTTTTGCAACGCATCTGCCGAGCGGCGCATATCAAGGAAAATCAGGCCTAGTTTAGCATTCGAACGCACCAGTGTCGTCAGCACGGCGTCTTCACCAACCGACATGAGGATCACGTAACCGTTGACCCCCTTGACATAAACCTGATCAAGCATCCCGCGTCCTAGCTCGCTAGAGATGCGCTCACCCAATGAGAGCATGGCCGCAGACATCGCCGAGACGCGGTCTTCTTCAACATATGTCGGCAGGGCTGATGCCATGATGAGACCATCCACACTCACAACAGCAGACGCTTCGATGTCAGGCGTTGTGCCTTGCAGTTCACGCAAACGCTCTACCATCAAATCTGTGCGCGATTTCGCCATTCTGATGCTCCTCGGTTGGTCCCTGTGATGCGCGGTGGCTGATACTACGCTGTGCTGCGGCTCGCTCTTTAATGACGAGCCTATCCGTTAATTGTTGCTCGTATTATACCTAACACCTACCCATAAGCAAGCACCTCACGCTGTAAACTAACGCTTATCGGTCTCCCTAAACATCGCTATACTAAATTGTCTTAGCGTAGGCTGAACGTCGTGAGTTCATCTAGGTAGATCATCACGGCGTCCTGTATGATGAAGCAGTATGAATCGATCGGGAATAGATCAATGACGGAAATCCCACAGCAAACACGTCGCAGCGCCGCCGAGTATAACAGCCTCCGGATTGTTCAAGATGTGTCTGAGCGAATTGCGGCCAACGTGAGCCAAGTGATCATCGGCAAGCGCAACGAGGTACGGTTGGCAACGTTGGGGCTTCTCTGCCGCGGTCACATCCTCCTTGAGGACATCCCGGGCGTTGGCAAAACCATGATGGCGCGCGCCCTCAGCAAGACCGTCGGCCTGTCGTTCAGCCGCATTCAATTTACCCCCGACATGCTGCCCTCAGATGTGACCGGCGTGTCGATCTTCAACCAGCAAACAGGCCAGTTCGAGTTCCGTCCCGGTCCCATCATGTCGCAAATTGTGTTGGCCGATGAGATCAACCGTGCCACGCCTAAAACGCAGTCTGCCCTGCTCGAGGCAATGGAGGAGCGGCAGGTGACCGTGGATGGTGTCACCTATCGTATGGCCAACCCATTCATGATCCTTGCGACGCAAAACCCTATCGAATATGAGGGGACATATCCCCTGCCAGAGGCCCAGCTCGACCGTTTCTTAATCCGCATCCAGATGGGCTACCCCACGCCTGCCGAGGAGCTGACCATTCTCTCGGCTCAGCAGTACCAGCATCCAATCGCCAACATCCAGCAGAGCATCACGCTTGAGGAGCTGGTGCACGCTCAGAACGCTGTGCTGCAAGTGTACGTGGCGGAGGAGATTAAACAGTACATCGTCGCGCTCATCACAGCCACGCGCACCCACCCCGATCTTTACCTCGGCAGCAGCCCGCGCGGGTCACTCGCGCTGTTCCGGACGGCGCAAGCTCGCGCAGCGATGGCCGGGCGCGACTATGTCATTCCAGATGACGTCAAGGCCTTAGCCGAAGTGACATTATCGCACCGCGTGATCATTGGGCCGTCAGCGCGTATGCGCGATGTCTCGGCGCGCGTCATCATTCAGGACATTCTCGCAACGACCCCAGTGCCGGGGACGTCTGTGCGCTGATATATGGGCAATCGTCGCAACAGCCTGTATCTGATTATTATCCTCGCCCTGTTAGGTGGGTTAGCAACTGGGCGCGCCACTTTTTTCGCAGTGGCATACCTGCTGTTTGGCATTCTGTTTATGTCTGCGCTCTGGGCCACATTGAGCATTGCTGGCGTCAGCTTAGGCCGCAGCACGCGCAGCCGACGCTCTCAAGTCGGGCGCACCTTCACTGAGACCTTCTACGTCCACAATCACTCGATCATCCCGAAGCTGTGGCTGGAGGTGAACGACTATTCCGACCTCCCCTTTCATAACGTCGGACGAGTGACCCCCACGATCGCTCCCCGCAGCACTTACACGTGGACAGTTGAGACGCCCTGCTATGTGCGCGGTGAGTTTCGGCTCGGCCCTATGCGGATCTCTACCGGCGATCCGTTTGGACTATTTGAACCGCAGCGCACCATCAACGCCACTGAGCGAATCATTGTCTATCCTCAAGCAGTGCCATTGACCAACTTTGCGCTGCCCGCTGCGGCGCTCTCAGGTGGGGAGCCGCAGCGCTTCATCACGCAGCACATCACGACAAACGCAGCGGGTGTGCGCGATTACGTAGTGGGCGACAGCATCAACCGCATCCACTGGCGCAGCACCGCTCGTCGTGGCAAGCTCATCGTTAAAGAATTCGAACTTGACCCGCAAGTCGATATTTGGCTGTTCGTGGATTTTTCGCAGTACAGCCTTGTCGAAGACCCAATGCTGCAGCGCGTGGGCATGATCGGCTCAGTGATCTACGGCTCGACGCGCATTCCTCGCTCGACTGAGGAGTACGCTGTGGTCATCGCCGCGACGCTCGCCTCTCACTTTGCCGAACAAGAGCGCTCTCTGGGGTTCTCGGCCTATACCCCCCATCTAGAAGTGCTGACGCCGGAACGCGGCCAGCGCCAATTGACACGCATTCTGAACATCCTCGCCGTGGCACGCAGCACAACACCTATGTCGCTGGCCGATATGCTGCGGATGCAAAGCCAGAATTTCAGCCGCGGCACAACCCTTATCATCATCACATCCACCTTAGATCCCCAGTGGCTGGCGCAGATTCAGCGGATTATGGAGCGCGGCATCAAACCCGTGTGTATCTTTGTAGACCCTGTGACGTTCGGGGGAACCTACGCATCAGATGATATGCAGCAGCGCTTGGTCGCGCTTCGTATTCCTACAATTGTGATCCGCTACGGGGATGACCTTAGTCATCAGCTTTCTCAACGTTATCTGTAAGGACGGGATCCATGACACGCAGCACTTATGACGTCATCGTGATCGGTGGTGGTGGGATGGGCAGCGCAGCCGCCTATTACGCCGCCCGTGAAGGGCGCTCCGTACTGCTCTTGGAGCAGTTCGAACTCAACCACGAACGCGGCAGCTCCAACGATCACTCACGCATTATCCGTTATGCCTATGACCATCCGATCTATGTTGAGCTGATGCGGTCAGCCTATGCGCTGTGGCGGGATCTCGAGGCAGAAGCCGGTGAGCAGCTCTATTTCTGCACGGGTGGCATCGACATTGCCCACCCTAATCAATCCACGTTTGACAGCACCCAACAATGCCTTGCTGCGGCCAACATCCCATTCGACTTGATGGACGCAGCAGCAGCGCAAGAACGCTTCCCTATGTTCCGCTTCGACCCTGACATGCGCGTTCTCTATCAACCGGATGCAGGCATCCTGACTGCGGCGCGCTGTGTGCAAGCTCACCTGCGCCTAGCAGGCAAATACGGCGCAGCCATCAAAGAAAAAACGCCTGTCCAAAAAATCTTAGTACACCCTGACAGTGTAACCGTCATCGCTGACCAAGAGTACTCTGCTGCTCGGGTTGTGCTGGCGGGTGGCGCATGGATGAACGACCTGCTCGCCCATGTTGACCTTGCGCTCCCGCTGGAGCCGATGGGCGTGCAGCTTGCGTATTTTGACCCACCTGCCATCGAACAGTTCAGCGTGGAGCAAATGCCCATCTTCATCACACACCTACGCGGTGACAAAGCCGATTGGGTCTACGGCATCCCTAGCGTCTTTGACAGCGGCTTGAAAGTGGCCTTGCACACAGGCCAGCGCGTCCAGCATGTGTCTGCTATTGACTACACCCCTAAGGACGAGACGATTACACACATTCGGCGGTTCATCCAGCATTATCTGCCTGATGCTGATGCCCCTTTGAAAAGCACGCGCATCTGCCTCTACACCATGACCCCCGATGAGCACTTCGTCGTGGACACACACCCTGCCTACCCTCAGGTGGTGATCGCCTCCCCTTGCAGTGGGCATGGCTTTAAGTTCAGCACGCTCATCGGCAAAATGCTGATCGATCTTGCGCTAACTGGCAGCACCCCTTACGACACGTCTTTGTTTAGAGTGAGTCGATTCCTGTAGCTATGGGCTATCTGTATCTGGTGGTTTTCATCAGCGGCATGACGACGCTGGCGGTTGAGCTTTCAGCCTCGCGGTTGTTGGGCAACGTATTCGGCACAAGCAATATCGTCTGGGCGAACGTGATCGGCCTGATGCTGCTTTACCTGACCGTGGGTTACTTCCTCGGTGGGCGCTGGGCAGATCGTTCGCCCCATCGGTTAACTCTCTACCGTATTCTTGCATGGGCGGCGTTCTTGAGCGCGATTATCCCCCTTGTGTCACGTCCCATCCTGCAAGGCGCAGCCGTCGCCTTCAGCCGCTTTGACGCAGCCCTTACACTTGGTTCATTTGCCGCTGTCTTGCTGCTGTTCTCTGTTCCCATCACGCTGCTCGGGATGGTGTCGCCGTTTGTGATTCGCTTGGCAGTAGACGACCTGAAGACCGCCGGCACAAAAAGTGGCCAAGTTTACGCCATCAGCACGTTTGGCAGCATCCTAGGAACCTTCCTCCCCACACTGGTGTTGATCCCGGGCATCGGCACCACGGCCACATTCTTGCTGTTCGCGGGCACACTGTTCCTAGTCGCATGGATCGGCTTGCTGTGGGAACGCCGCGTCGGAGCGCTAGCGTGGCTGTGGATGCCTGTTGTGGTGGCACTCGTGGCTGCCTTCTCCCCCACATCGCCCCTGCGCGCTGCCCAGCCCGGCAACATCCTGCTGTTTGAACGTGACAGCGCCTACAACTACATCCAAGTGCAAGAGGATGCTCAGGGCTTTCGTTACTTGCTGCTGAACGAGGGGCAAGGCATTCACAGCCAGTGGCACCCTACGCAGATCGCGTTCGGACGCACGTGGGATTACTTTCTCGTTGGCCCATACTTCAACGCGAATTTCACCCCAGATGACGTCGAATCTTTGCTGGTGATCGGCCTTGCCGCGGGCACTGTGCCGCGGCAGTACAACGAAGTGTACGGCCCCATCCCGATGGACGGGATCGAGATTGACCCGCTCATCATCGAGGTTGGCGCGCGTTTTTTTGATATGAACGCTGAGCACATGCCGTCATTAAACGCAATCGCGCAGGATGGCCGCTACGGGCTGCGTGACCTATCCCGTCAGTATACCGTCATCGGCATCGACGCCTATCGGCCACCGTATATCCCGTGGCACATGACCACCGTTGAATTTTTTCATGAGGTGAGGGCACGGCTCACCGACAACGGCGTGGTGATTGTCAACGTTGGGCGCACGAACACCGACCGTCGCCTCGTCGACGCCATTATGAATACGCTGCTGCAAGTCTTCCCGACCGTGCACGCGATGGACGTGCCCCGTTCGTTCAACACCATTCTGGTGGCCACCAAACAACCCACGCTCACCACTAACCTGCTGGACAACATCGCTGCGCTCCCGGATGACACTCACCCTATCCTGCGCGATACGCTGCAACTAGCGGCATCAACGCTCGTCCCGCTTGGCAGCAGTGATATTGTCTTCCGTGACGATCATGCGCCAGTCGAAATGCTGACGGATTCGCTTGTACTCACCTTCCTGCTGAGCGACAGCACCGGCCTCCTGCGTTAGGTTCGTGCAATGCTCAAGCGTGTGGCATATTGGACTATCGTTTTCACACTGCCTGTTGTGCTGCTCATGCTGGCAAGCCGCATCGTCATGACCCCTATCTTCCTTACGCTTGAGTACACCCGCGCAGGCTTCCCGCCAGATCGTTATGGCTTTACTGTCGAAGATCGACTGCTGTATGGCCCGCTTGGCTTGCAATACTTGCTCGAGCAACGCCCGATTAGCTTTCTCGCCGAGCAAACGCTCCCGGGTGATCGCTGTTTCCCGCCACAAGCCACTGAGTGCCCGATGTTCAATGAACGCGAGCTGCAGCACATGATCGACGTGCAAAACGTCACGTGGATGTTGTTCACAGGGGCGGGTGCAGCCGCAGCGCTGTGCGCGATTGCGATGGGTCTGCTGTGGCGGCAGCGCTTGCTGCTGCTTGCCGCCGTTGATGTGGCCAGCATTGCGCTGATTGTCGCTGTGTTGACGGTTGCTGTGGCCGTTGTTTTTGCATGGGATGTTTTTTTCGACACGTTTCATGCGTTATTCTTTGAAGATGGCACGTGGCGCTTTTTCTACAGCGATACGCTCATCCGACTCTATCCTGAGCAGTTTTGGATCGACGCCGCTATGGCTGTCGGTGTGCTCAGCGTCACCTTCGCTGTGGTTATTTTGGCGCTCACACGTTGGTATCGTGGCCGCTGCCAGCGACAGGATGAGGCTTGAAAATGCGCAGCCCTGCCCTAGCTAACCGCCGTGTCACAACGTTCATCATCCTGTTAGGGCTAGCGAGCCTTGTCGGTGGCTCAGCGGTCATGCTGCTCGCGTTTGCTCAAGCTGTCGCGCTTCCTCCCATCCCGTGGGAGTTGGGCGCGCTCCTCGTGAGCTTAGGGGGAGGACTTCTTTGGTTTGCTTTGCGCCTACAAGCCAATCCCAACGGTTCAAGTGTATCACCCCAGAACGACACCTCGTCCGAGTCGAAAGCTCACCTCAAAGGGTTGAAAGCGGTGGCCATTGGCGGTGGAACCGGCCTCCCCGCGACGCTGCGCGGCTTAAAGCCCTACACTGACCATATCACAGCCGTGGTCACCATTGCGGATGACGGTGGCAGCTCAGGACGCTTGCGCCGCGATTTGCAAATCCTGCCGCCGGGTGATCTGCGCAACAACCTCGTCGCTCTCGCAGACGATGAAAGCCTCCTCGCCCGCTTGTTTCAATACCGCTTCACCACGGGGGAACTCAAGGGCCATTCTTTTGGCAATCTGTTCATTGCAGCGCTCGCCGATGTTGTCAGTACGGGTGACCGGCAGCACAACCCTCTCGCCGATGCGCTCTCAGAGGTGCAGCGCGTCCTCAACATCCGTGGGCGTGTGCTGCCCGCCTCTCTGACAGATGCGCGCATCATTGCTGAACTCAAATTGAAAGGCTCGGAACGGTTGGTGACCGTCATTGGCGAGTCCAAGATCGAATCGGTAGACGGTCAAGTGGAGCGTATACGCTTGGAGCCTTCCCCGGTCTTAGCCTATCCACCAGTGATTGACGCCATCTTGGACGCCAACCTTATCGTCATTGGCCCGGGAAGCCTTTACACCAGCATCATCCCTAACCTACTCGTGACGGGTATCGCAGATGCGATCCGCGCGTCGAACGCAACCAAAGTATATGTTTGCAACGTTGCCACTCAGCCTGTAGAAACAGAGGGTTACAGCGTCGCCGATCATGTGATGGCGCTTGAAAATCACGTTGGGCGCGGAGTGTTTCAGACCATCCTCGCCAATAATGCCATGCCACAGCCCAATGCAGGCGAAAATACGCGATATGTCACCCCAATACCTGACAATCATGAGATACAACAACGCTATGAAGTGCGCTATACTGACTTAGCAGACGTACAACGGCCTTGGCGGCATGATCCGCAAAAGCTGGGGGCTGCATTGCTGGCTTTGCTTAGGCATGATGGTTCCCGCTAGGCATCTGTTGAAGCCTATTTCCAACTACATAAGGAGATTCTCTCATGGCAATCCGCGTAGGCATTAACGGCTTCGGGCGCATTGGGCGCCAAGTTCTTAAAGTCATGAAGCAGAAGTACAAGGGCAAAATTGACGTTGTAGCCTTCAACGACCTTGGCGATCTGCCCACCATGGCTCATCTCTTGCGCTACGACTCCATCTACGGGCGGTATGGCGGCAAGATCGAAGTCGGCGAAGGCAAGCTGGTCGTGGATGGGGATGAAATCAAAGCATTTGCCGAAAAAGACCCGGCTAAGATTCCGTGGGGTGAGCTGGGCGTTGATATCGTGATCGAGAGCACCGGCATCTTCACCGACCGCGAAAAAGCCGCGGCACACATCGCAGGCGGCGCGAAGAAGGTCATCATTTCGGCCCCTGCTAAGAACGAAGACCTCACTATCGTGATGGGCGTGAACGAAGACCTTTACGATAATGCCACGCACCACGTCGTGTCGAATGCCTCGTGCACAACCAACTGCCTCGCCCCGGCAGCCAAGATTGTGCATGACCTGTTCGACATTCAGTCCGCGCTGATGACGACGATCCACAGCTACACCAACGATCAGCGCATCCTTGATCTGCCGCACAAAGACCTGCGCCGCGCGCGTGCGGCTGCTCTCAGCATGATCCCCACCTCGACGGGCGCTGCTAAGGCTGTCGCGCTGGTCATCCCAGACTTGAAGGGCAAGTTTGACGGCTTCGCGGTGCGCGTTCCTACGCCGACCGTCTCGTTGGTTGACTTTGTGGCGCACGTCCGCCGCAAGCCCGACGCCGAGAAGCTGCGTAAGGCCTTCGAGAAGGCTAAGAAAGGCCGCATGAAGGGCATCCTTGACATCTCCTACGAACCCCTCGTGAGCGCCGACTATCAGGGCAGCTCCTACTCCAGCGTCATCGACTGGGAGTCCTGCACGGTCATGGGCAACCTCGTCAAGATCGTGACGTGGTACGACAACGAGTGGGGCTACAGCACGCGCTGCGCTGACCTCGTCAAATACATGGGCGACCGGATGTAATCCGTGCTAGCTGCTTCACCATACGTGAGGGCGGGGCGAAGTTGCCACGCCCTTTTGGTTAACTGAGCTAACTTCAAGGAGAGGCTATGAACAAGAAAACCGTCCGTGACGTATCGTTCAAAGGGCGCCGTGTGTTGGTGCGCGTGGATTTCAACGTGCCGCTTGATGGCGACAAAATCACTGACGACACGCGCATTCGCGCCGCTGTCCCCACCTTGCAATACATCCTCGATCAAGAGCCGCGCAGCGTCATCCTCCTATCGCACCTCGGTCGTCCAAAGGCTAAGGGCGAACCGGGCACGTCGCTGGCCCCTGTCGCGCCGGCGCTGGCCGCCCTCTTGGGGCGTGATGTCGCCTTTGTTGATGACACCGTTGGTGAGGCCGTCAAAGCCGCCGCGGAAGCCTTGCCAGAGGGGGGCGTGCTTCTGCTTGAAAACACACGCTACTACAAGGGTGAGGAGAAAAACGACCCCGAATTGGCCGCACAGATGGCCGAGCTTGGCGATGTGTTCGTCAACGATGCTTTCGGCACGGCGCATCGCGCCCATGCGAGCAACGTGGGTTTGTCATCCCGCATGGAGTCAGTCGCTGGCTTGTTGATGGAGAAAGAGATCGACTACCTCGCCACCGCCATTGAACAGCCCGAGCATCCGTTTATCGCTATCATGGGCGGGGCTAAAGTGTCGGACAAGATCCTTGTCATCGAAGCTCTGCTGACGAAAGTTGATTATCTGATCATCGGTGGCGGGATGGCCAACACGCTCTTCGCCGCGCAGGGCGCATCGCTCGGTGATTCGCTGGTGGAAAAGGACGCGATCGAGACTGCCCGTGATCTGCTCAACAAAGGTGGCAGCAAGCTGGTGCTTCCGGTTGATGTCGTTATCGCGGATGCCTTCAGCAACGAAGCCAATCATCGCGTCATCCCCGTTTCGGAGCCTGTGCCGGATGGCTGGCGCATCCTCGATATTGGCCCTGCCACGCTGGAAAAGTTCGGTGAGCTGCTCGCATCAGCTAAGACCGTCGTCTGGAACGGGCCAATGGGCGTGTTCGAGATGCCTAACTTCGCCAAAGGCACGTTCGGCGTCGCTCAACTGCTGGCTGATGCCACTGCTCGCGGAACGGTGACCATCATCGGTGGCGGTGACAGCGCTGCCGCTGTGGAACAATCTGGCCTTGCAGACAAAATGACTCACATCTCAACCGGTGGTGGCGCCAGCCTCGAAATGCTCGAGGGCAAAGTGCTGCCGGGTGTGGCTGCCATCGCAGATAAATGATCCAACGCACGGGAGAGGCAATCGCCCCTCTCCCATTTTTCATCACAGCAATACCGTGATACAGTGAATCTTGACAGAAAGGCTCGAGGCTTGGTATGAGAACGCCCATCATCGCTGGCAACTGGAAGATGAACAAAACACTCGACGAGTCTGTCGAATTCGTCAAAGCATTGATTCCAACGCTTGCGCCGTATCAAGGCGTGGAGCGCGTCGTTGCCCCGACCTTCATTGCCATCGCCGCCGTCGCGGAAGCGCTGCGCGGCTCGGGGATCAAGGTCAGCTCTCAGCAAATTCATTATGAGCTTGAGGGGGCTTTCACCTCACAGATTTCACCCCGCATGCTGCAAGGCTACGTTGACTATGCCATCATAGGCCATTCAGAATGTCGCCAATACCTTGCTGAGACCGATGAGACCGTCAATCGTAAGCTCAAAGCTGCTCTCCAAGCGGGCATTACCCCGATCGTGGCCGTAGGGGAGACCATTGAACAGCGCCGCGCAGGGATCGCTGATTCGTTCGTCAGTGGGCAAGTGCGCGCTGCCTTTGCTGGGGTAAGCGCGGAAGACGCTGCCCGCACGGTTGTAGCTTATGAGCCAATCTGGGCCATCGGCACGGGTGAGAGCGCCACGCCTGAGATTGCTGCCCACATGTGCGGGCCGGTCGTGCGCGGCACGCTGCGCGAGATGTTCGGTGATGCTGCCGATCAGATTCGCATCCAGTACGGTGGCAGCGTCAAACCGGACAACATGCAGTCGTACATGGCCGTGCCAGATATTGACGGAGCGCTGGTCGGTAACGCTTCACTCAAGGTCGATTCTTTCACCGAGCTGGTGCGCATCGCCGCGGAGACGAAGGGGGTGTAACCTGACTGACCTGAGCCTAGTTTTCTCCATCGCGCTGTTGACGGGGTTGTTCATCCTGTTCCGTCAAATGGAGCGCTGGCTGCACCAGCACATCTTCAAACTTGGTTGGCTGCTGACTAGGAACTCACGTGTCACGACGGTGCTGTATTACACGCTTTTCTTCCCGGGCATCTTGCTCCATGAGGTGGTATCTTGGCTGGTGGCGGGGATGTTGAACGTCCACGCCACCCAGTCGATCCAATGGCCACAAAGCCAAGAAGTGGGTGAGCTGCGCCTCAATTTTGTTCGAATCAATCCTAACATCCCTGCGTGGAAGCGTTTTGTCATCGCACTGTCCCCGCTCGTGGTGGGCATGCTCCTCACGTGGCACATCGCAGAGAACGTGTTCCAGCTTGAAGTCATTTTCGCCATGATGAGCACCGGTTCTCTCGTGGATGTCGGCGCGGCTTTCGAACGATTGTTGGCCACACCGGACTTCTGGTTATGGTTCTATCTGCTGTTTACCGTGAGTAACACGATGTTCGCCAGCACCGAGCGCAGCATCTCCAACGCGCGATCGCTGCTTTCGGCTGTGATGGTCATCGTCGCTGCCATTATCCTTGTTGGCGCTACCAGTGCCACTTTCTCGTATGTTTCGTCTCCGTTCGAAAGCGCCCTCTCTGTTCTATCGGAGTTGCTAGTGCTGTTGATCGCTGTGAACTTCGTCGCAACGATCTTTTTAGGGACGATTGAGAGCGCCATCGAACGGTTCTCTGATCACAGCGTCACGTTCCGAGGTGGGCGGATGGAAATGGTCACGCGCCAGCAGCTCATCGATGAGCGTGAAAAAGAGCGTGCTCGCGCCCAGCGCCGTGCCGCAAGAGCCGCCGCACCGTCCAAAACCGGGCCAGTCATCACGAGTGTTTACAAGCTGGCATTTCCCATCCCGGGTGGCCCAACGCGTGAAACGGGCGAGCAGTTGAAACTAGATGTGGAAGCGCAAACCCGCACCACTGAACGCCCAGCGCTTCCCAAGCCGACGTCCAAGCCTGCGGTCATTCACCAGCCGAAGCCACCTGCTAAGCCTGCCCAGCTTGCACGGATTCCGTCCATCACGCCGATTGAGTCTCTTGTAGAAAAGTCTACAGCTGAACCCACAAAACCAGTGGAAGAAACAGCGGAACCTGTAACAACAAGCGACGTCGCGTCTCCTTCTGCTCCTCCTGCTTCAGAGCAACTTGCTAGTGAACCTGTCCATTCGACTGAAGATGAGGCTGAAGTTATTGAAGCAACGTCTGTGACCCCTCCTAATTCACCCTTCAGCAAGCCCGCCGCAAGCGCTTTCACCACCACCGAGGACGACGAGGCAGCCGACGCGCCGCCAGCCAAGCCCGCCGTGACCGCGCGGCCATTTGCCTCACCCTTCAGCAAGCCCGCCGCAAGCGCCTTCACCACCACCGAGGACAACGAGGCAGCCGACGCGCCCCCAGCCAAGCCCGCCGTGCCCGCGCGGCCATTCGCCTCGCCCTTTAGTAAGCCTGCTGCAATCGCCTTCACCACCACTGAGGACGACGAGGCAGCCGACGCGCCGCCAGCCAAGCCCGCCGTGCCCGCGCGGCCATTCGCCTCGCCCTTCAGCAA
>JBDNCV010000050.1:0-25365 GCA_046719465.1 Anaerolinea sp. | reverse complement strand
GCCGCGCGGCAAAGAGCTGGAATCAGAGGCGCTTCAGTTGTTCGTCACTTATGGGATTGTTCTCAACCGCTTCGGCGAGTACCGCCAAACGCTGGAAGTGATCGACTTCGCCATCCAGCTTGACCCGCAGTTTGCCTATTCCTACTTCGTGCAAGCGCGCGCGCTGCGCTTTCTCAGACGTCTCGACGAGGCGCTGGCAAGCATCAACCGCGCGTTGGAACTGAGTGACAGAAACACCTATCTCAACGAACTGGGTCGTATTCACCTCATCCGCGAGGAGTACGCGCTGGCGGAGGCCGCCCATAACCGCGCACTGGCGCAGAATCCTAACGACGCGATCGCGCTGGCCGGGTTGGGCGATGTGGCCTACTTCAGCGGCAACATCGAAGGCTCAATTCCCTTCTTCCAACGCGCCACAGAGGCCGACCCGACCTACTCTTACGCACCCTACTCGTGGGCTTACAGCCTGTTTGACCTTGGCCGCTTCGCCGAGGCAGAGCGCATGGTGCTGCGAGCGCTGGAGATTAACCCCGAGTACGTCGAAGCGCTCTTGCTGTATGGCGACATCCTGTGGGCGCAAGGAAAGCGCCCCGCCGCAGTTGAGCAGTACCGCTTGTACCTCGACTTAGGGGGGGAGCCTTACGACTACGTGTTGGAGCGCGTGCGCTAAGCGCCGTCGGCCGTCACGGGCAGGTTAATTGGCTCGCGGCGGCGGTGCAGGCCGGTCGCGCCGTTGGGGCGCACGTCGCGGAACGTCTCGACTTGGGGCGTTCCGCTGCCCTCTAAGCAGCGCACCTCAAAGGTGTGCAGCCCGTCTTCATACGGCCAATCAAAGCGCCAGATGACCCACGTCCGGTCAGAGAGCGGGGCGCGCACCTGCGCAGGCTGCCACTCGCCCCCGTTCAACCGCACCTCGACGGCGCTGATGCCGCGCGCGCCCGCCCACGCGATCCCGCCGATGGGCACGCGCAGCTGGCCTGCGTCGTCACGATAGGCTGCCTCGGCGGCGATCGTGTCGATCACGCTGGTGGCGTTCACGATGGCGGTGGGCGACCATCCACGCCGCACCCAGTAGCCCTCGCCCATCTCTTCAACTACCTCGATCGACGTGATCCACTTGGGCTGCTTCATCCCGTACACGTCCGGGATGTGGATGCGCAGGGGGAAGCCGTTGGGGACGGGCAGCGGCGCGTCATCCCATGCGTAGGTGAGCATGATGCGCTCATCTTGTTCGATCATGCGCAGCGAGAGGTATTCGTCGAAGCCATCCGCGCCCACGATGCGCAGGCCGGTCGCCCCCTCGGTGGGCTGCACCTGCGCCATGATGTACTGCATCGGCACGCCTGTCCACTTCGTCGTGCCGATCAAGCTGCCGGCGATGGGGTTGCTGATGCAGGCCATCGTGATGAAGTCGGAACGGCTCGGCATGGCGCGGATGTCGTCCAGCGTCCACTCGACTGGGTTGGCCACCATGCCGCTGATCGGCAGGCGGTAGGTTTCGCCGTTGACGACGGGCGGCACGAGCGAGATGTCGATGCGGTAGTGGCGGCTGACGGGGGTCAGTTCGGGGCGCGTTCCCGGGGCAGGGATGACAGGGTCATCGGCGTTAGGCAGCGCGCGCGCCGCGTCGGCGGCCTCCATGGGCGCAGGGGGGAGGGCAGGCGCTTGCGCTAGGTTGAGCAGGCGGCTGAGCGCAGCCCCGCTCACGGTGATCACCGCCGAGGACGCGCCCACCCGCACCAAGAACTGCCGCCGTGTGAGGCCGCGCACCTGCACGCTCATGTCGGCTGCGGTGTTGTAATCGGTCAGCGTTTGATAGAAGCGATGCGTAAACATGCCCCACGCACCAAAGAGCAGCGCTGCCCACAACGCCGATACAAGCGGTGGCGCGGTGGCGCTGCGGTTGATGGCGAGGCTCAACAAGGTGAGCGGCAGCCCATACCCCAGCGCGAGCGCCACCGCTGGGGCAATCGAGCGCGGCGGTTTCAACCGGTTTAACGCCGCATAAAATGCGACTGAAACGACACAGGTCAGGCCGTAAAAGATAAGGATTGCCAGCCCCTGCTCGACGGCTTTGGCCGCGGCGGAGATGTCATCTCCCCAACCAAACGCCAGCACGAGCGCAACGATGGTGTCGATCCCGGCTGTCACGACTGCGCCGGGCAAGACGCGCCCGATCAAGTCGAACAGGTCATAGGGCACGACTGGCAGACCTGCCACCTGTCCGCCGATGACGAAGCTAACTGTTAGAACGGGCGCCAGCAGCAGCGCCAGCAGCAAGCCGTAGGCGATCACCGGGCGGCGGGTTGGGGGCATAGGTCACCTCATGCGTTCCATTGCTCTCTTCGTATGGTATGAGCTTTTTCTTTCCAATCGCTTACTACGGGTTGCGGCGCACAGCAGCGGTGTGTCTCGGGTAGAGGGTGAGCCATGACTCGCCCCGGCCGACTGCGTAACATCAGTTACGAAACGGCCAGCGTGCCACGCTCAGTCGTCCCCGTAAAGGTCGCCGAAGCCGTCCTCGTCGTCGTCCCAGTCTTCTTCGTCCTCGTCGTCGTAGCCGTCGTCCCAGTCGTCTTCGTCTTCGTCGTCCTCGTATTCATCCTCATCGAAGTCTTCGTCATCCTCGTAGACTTCTTCCTCGACGCCTTCTTCTTGATCTTCTAGCTCATCTAATGAGATGGCATCATCCTCGTCATAGTCGTCAGCGGTGGCTCTGGGGGCAACCAGATTTGTGAGCATGTGGCACTCTCCAAAGGTGATGAAAATGGCTGACTATGGCCTTGCGCCTATACTTTAGAGTGACTCAGTCGATTTGGCAACAAGATCGAGGAAAAGCTGATGAAAGCGTGGATCGTCGGTCAGCTCAGGGTGGAAGGCTGTGCCGAGCAGGTGGCGCTGCTGCACGGCGACGATGCGGCCATCCGCCAGCGTGCCAATCACGTCCGTATCGGCCTGCACAGACTCGACCAGTGGGGCGCGGATGAACACCGCGTGGAAGGGCGCGCCCTCCAAGCCTTTGATCGGGATGTCCACTTCAAAGCTGTCGACTTGGCGGCCAAAGGCGTTGCGGTTGACCTTGACATCCATCACGCCCAAAATCGGCTGATGCTCGATCCCGATGTCCTTGGCGAGGAAGATCAAGCCCGCGCATGTGCCCCACGTCGGCCGTTGTTGGGCGAACTGGCGCAGCGGCTCGATCAAGCCGTAGCTCGTCGCCAGCTTGCCGATGGTGGTGCTTTCCCCGCCCGGGATGATGAGGCCGTCCAGCCCGTTGAGGTGTTCCGGCAGGCGCACTTCCACCGGCTCCGCGCCCAACTGCCGCAGCATCTTCTCATGTTCGATGAACGCGCCTTGCAGCGCCAGCACTCCAATTTTCACGTGGTTGGTTCCTTGCTCATTGCGGATTTGGCTTTCAGTGTGCGACAAGCCGCAGCGCTTTTCAACGTGGCCATAAGACCATTGACAGCCTAGCCTATGGCCAACGCGCCATAGTCAACAATACACGCTGTTATAATACCAGCCACGACTACACACACGAACAGGAGCAGACCTCCCATGACCGAGCGCAGCCGCAGCTTCACGTGGGAAGATCCGATGATCGGGGCCAAGCAAGCGCGCGCCATGAGCGGGCTGGCGTACATCGAGGCAATGCGTGATGGCCTTGTTCCGCCGCCGCCGATTGCCGTCTTGGTGGGCATGGCCCTCACCGAGGTGAACGAGGGCCGCGTCGTGTTCGCTTTGACCACGGCGGAGTGGCAGTACAACCCGATTGGGTCGGTGCATGGCGGAATTGCGGCCACGCTGCTTGATTCGGCCATGGGCTGCGCTATCCATACGATGCTCCCGCAGGGGGTGGGCTATTCAACGTTGGAGTTGTCGGTAAATTACACACGTGGGATGAGCGCAGCCACCGGCACGGTCTACGCCATCGGCGAGGCGCTGCACGTAGGCCGCCAGAGCGCCACCGCGCAGGGGCGCATCGTGGACGCCGAGGGCAAGCTATACGCCCACGGTACGACGACCTGCATCGTCTTGCGCTAGCGCAGGGAGCTGCACCCAGAACTGCGAGCCACCCTCCGGCGGGAAGTGAACGCCAACCTCGCCGTTTTGGGCGTGCACCATCTCGCGGACGATCCACAGGCCGAGGCCGGTGCTGGCTTCACCGGCGGTGGGCTTATTGCTGATCTTGCTGAAGGGCTGAAAGAGCAGATGCCGCTCGTTTTCGGGCACGCCCGGGCCGCTGTCGGTCACAGTGAGCTGCCAGATGCCGTCTTGGACGAGCGTTTCGATCCACACGTCGCCGTGGCGTGGGCTGTATTTGATGGCGTTGCTCACGAGGTTGGCGATCACTTGGCTGAGGCGGTTGGGATCTGCAAGGACGATGCCGCCGATGTTGTTGGCGTGGAGGCGAATGTCCTTGTTGAAGGCTGCCACTGCGTACTGGTTGACGATCTGGGTGATGAGGTTGAAGGTGTTCGTTTCGGTCAGCTCCACGCGCATGTTGCCCACGGTGTCGGTGATGCGCACGTCGAGGAATTCGTCGATGATGTTGTTCATCGTTTGGATGCTGGAGTCCATCATTTGCAGCATGCGCATCGTCGCCTGATCTTCAGCGAAACTCTTCTTCATCAAGCTCACGAGCATCCGCAGGTTGTTGAGCGGGTTGCGCAAATCGTGCGAGGCAACCTGCATCAGGCGCTCTTGCCACTCCACCATCTGCTGAAAGCCAGCTATCATCTGCTGCCGCTCATCGGCGAAGCGCTTGAGGCGAAGCTGCGTGTTGACGCGCGCCAGCACGTCCTCCACGTCGAAGGGCTTCACAATGTAGTCGTTGGCGCCCATTTGACGCCCGTTGGCCATGCTCTTGCGCTCCGATAAGGCCGAGACGAGCATCACCGGCAGCTCGATGTCCGAATAATGCTGGCGGATGTGCTGGAGCGTCTCAATGCCGCCCAACTCAGGCATCATGATGTCGAGCATGACGAGATCGTAGTGTTCTTGCTCCAGCTTGGCCAGCGCCGCGCGACCATTGCTTGCCGTATGAACCTCATACTGCCGCAAGATGCGCTGAAGCATTTCTACGTTGTCGCGCTGATCATCGACGACCAGTATACGTGCTTGCGTGTGTGACGTTGGGTGCATATGGGTTTTGTGTTGTCACTATTTTGTATACATTCTATACAACTGTAATGCATTTCAGCGCCGAAAACTCGCAAAAAACTTGTAAAAGTTCCATGCTAGCGCGTGGGGCTGGGCTGGGCTGGGGTTAGCAGGTCAAGCCGCATGTGCCAAACCGTCCGCTCGCATGAGAAGTGCAGGCGTCGGAACAATGCTGTTGCCTCTGCGTCGTCGTAGGGGTGTTCCAGCGTGAGCGTCGCGCTGCGGAAGCGGCGCACGGCGTTCGTCAGAAGCGCCTCGGCCGCGTGGATCATCCCGGGCAGGTACATAAGCGTGAGGCGCGTGCTGAACACGCCGAACTGATTGTCAAGCCAGAGCGTCGCCAAGAGTGCGCGCTCGTCACTGCTGCGCACAATCAGACGCTCGGTGCTGGCCATCTTCAACACATCGCTGAGCGAGTCACGCCATGTCTTGCGGAAAAGAGCGGGCACTGTGGGCTTGAGCCAGCCGACGCCACCGCGGCTGTTAGGGCGGACACGCTCGGCCAGCGCCAGCTCCGCGGCCCACTCGCTGCGCCGCCGCCGCGTGATGAACACGCCGGTATCGACCGGCTCGGGCACGCGCGCAAAGTTGGGACGCTGCCATTGGGCGAAGGCGCGCTCGCGGATGAAACCAAGCCGCTCATAGAGGTGAATGGCGGCCTCATTATTGTAATCCACTTGGAGGATGGCCGCGCGCGCGCCGCGCTGCCGCAGCATCTCAAGCGAGAGTTCCATCAGCCGCCGCGCGATGCCCCGCCTTTGGTACGCAGGGTGTACGCCCACGTTGGCGATGATCCACGTGTGATGATCGCCCCCCGGCAGGTTGGCCGGGTAGATCGACACGTTGCCGATGAGCTTGCCGTCTTCAATCCAGACGTAGCCCATCTTGATGCCGAGCATCATCTCGTTCAAACGCCCCAGCACTGTCAGCCCAACGCCCATGCGGCTCATGTAGCGCATCTCGCGGATGGCAGCGCGCCCGCTCTCATCCATCGTGGGCGCGAATACCAGCTCGATAAGATCAGCTAGCGCGGGCAAGTCTGTTCTCAGGTTAACAGGGCGTATGTGCGGGTCAGAGTTGGTCACAACAAGTCCAAAGTGGAGGAAAGTGCTCCATTCGATTATAACCTGTCATCGGGGGAAAACAGCCTATGAAATTTGAGACGGTTGAAGCGCCCAGCGCGCAGATCAGGTGCATCACCCCCACTGTGCGAAGGTAGCATGAAGTGCCGGATGCCCAAGCATCCGGCTGCACAGCGTCCCCCTCTGCTGGCAGAAGCGCACGCTGCGCGGTATCATCAGTGTGTTAGCCATCACCCCTGTGTTAAGGTCGCCCATGCGCCTTCACCGCCCCAGTCGATATGCCCGCCGTCGCGCTGACCGCACGGGATGCGCCTCGTTTGTCGCGCTGACGCTTGTCCTCATCAGCATTGCGGGGGTCATCTATGAGCGTTGGCTGCCGCTGCTGCTGCCCGCCACAGTCGACACGCTGCCCGACTTGGAGGACGTGCGCCGCGCCCTCAGCAGCGGCCAGCTAGAAGCAGCGATCCAAGCCGGTGAACGCCTCGTTGCCGCCAACAGCCAAAATTACAGCGCGTTGGAATACCTTGTGCGCGCTTTGATCTACTACAGCGAAACCGACTTTGGGCGTGACGAAGCCCGCCAGCGCGCCCTGACGCTGACGACGCACGCGCTGCGCTCGGCCACCATTCAACGCGACGTGTTGGCCATCCACGCCTTCGCGCTGTACGCCAATGCTCAACACGACGAAGCGATCAAATATGCCCTGCGCGCCATTGACCGCAACCAGCAGAATGCCCTCGCGCGGGTGGCGCTGGCCGGGGCGTATGCCAACACGGGACTGTTTGCGGCAGGCCTGCGCGAGGCCGACGTCGCGCTGAGCTTGACGCAAATGCAGCCCGAGCTGCGCTGGGAGGCGGGGCGGGTGCGCGCGTTCGCGCTGGCGCGTCTGGGGCGCTATCAAGACGCGCTCAACGCCGCCGATGAAGCCATCCGCCAGCGGCGCAGCGGCCTGCCGCTGTATTTCGAGCGGGCGCTGTACGCGCTGCAGCTGGGCAATTACAACGGGGCCACCTCTGCTTATTTCACTGTGCTGGCCTACGACAGCGGCAACGTTAAGGCGCGCTTCCGCTTGTGCGAACTCAGCAGCCAGCGCCGCGAGACGGAGGCCGCCCTCAATTACTGCACAGAAGTCACCGAGCGCGCGCCCAACTATGCCCCCGGCTGGTACATGTTAGGGCGGGAATACTACCTGCAAGGGCAATTTCGGCTGGCGCAGCAGGCGCTCCACCGCTGCACGACGCTGGAGGTGGAGCAGCGCCCTGTGTTAGAACGGCGCTTCGAATGCTGGTACTTTCAAGGGCAGGCGGCCGAAATCCTCGGCGATTGCCCAGCGCTGCTGGCGATCTACGAGGAGTTCCAGCAGATGACGCGCGAGGCTGACATCCCGCAGCGTTGGGTCTACCCGCCAGAAGGCCCCGCCATCTGCCAGCCCTCTACGCCCGCTGCCTGAGCTGTGTATAATGCCCGCCATGCGAACGAGAACGATCTGGCTGGCAGCCACCTTTTTGATCGGCGCGGGGGCGCTCGCCCTGCTGCTGGATTTGCGCTTTCAAGGCTTGGTGTGGCGCTTTTTGTACTACCAGACCGGCGAAGAAGGGGTGATGAGCCAACTGCGCGGCGCGGTTGAGCTGCCCGGGAACCTCATCCGCCCGCCGCTGCGCACCGCCCCTTTCCACCCCATCCAGCACGCCAGCGAGATCCCCTACGGCATGAACGTCTTCCTTCAGAAAGAGGTGGAGGAGGACAAAATCCGCGCGATGCTGACGATGATCCGCGAGGCGGGCTTCGTCTGGCTGCGGCAGGAGTTCCCGTGGGAAGACCTTGAGGTGGACGGGCGCGGCCAATTCACCGACAGCCGCAACGACCTCACCGGCGACGGCCTGCCGGATACCATCGACGCGTGGCTCAAGTACGACCGGATCGTCGATCTGGTCGAGGAATACGGGATGCGCCTGATGGTGCGCCTGAGCAACCCGCCCGCGTGGGCGCATGCCAACAACCCCAACATCGGCACGTTCGCCCCGCCCGACGACTTCGACGACTTCGTAAACTACGCGGTGGCCGTGGCGCAGCGCTACAAGGGGCGCATCCACCACTACCAAGTGTGGAACGAGCCGAACATCTACCCCGAATGGGGCGAGCAGTTCGCCGACCCCGCCGCTTATACCGACCTGCTCTGCCGCACGTACCGCGCGCTTAAGGCAGTTGACCCCGAGATCGTCGTCATCAGCGCGGCGATTGCCCCGACCATCTCGCTGGACGGCTTCATGGGCTATCAAGACGTGGCCTACCTGCAAGCCATGTACAATGCGGGGGCGGCGGCGTGCTTCGACGTGCTGGCCGCGCAGGGCTACGGCCTGTTCAGCGGGGCGTATGACCGCCGCCAGCGCGTGACGACTGTCACCGCCGCGCGTCACGTTTTCTATCGTGATCTCATGGTGGCCAATGGCGACGCGCACAAGCCGATTTGGATCAGCGAGGCCGCGTGGAATGCCGTGCTGGATGCGCCGCTCCCGCCCGAGCAGATCATCCAGTACGACCGCTTCGGCCTCTCCACACAAGAACAGGCCGCCCGCTACACGCCGGAGCTGTATCAGCGCGCCCAGCAGGAGTGGCCGTGGGTGGGGGTGGTGTTCTACTGGTTCTTCACCCGCCCTGACCCGTCTGAGATGACCCAGTCGTTTTACTACTTCCGCATGGCAGAGCCGGATTACAGCCCCGAAAAACCGACCTTTACGCCGCTGCCAGTCTACGACAGCATGCGCGCGTTCATCACCCAGCAGCGGCCGACGCTCTACGCAGGCCAGCATCAGGCTGAGGCGTGGCCAGCCCAGCACGACGGCCAGATCGTGCCGCTCGGCGGCGCGCAGCTCGGCGCAGCGCTGCGCGCTCAGCGCTACGAGGTAACGGCCCACGGCAGCCGCGTCCGCGTCCGTCTGCACGCTTGGCCTGAGGGCGCGGCGCTGCACGTCAACGGCGCAGCGGTGGACGTGCCTGCTGCAGCAGGTTGGCAGACGATCACGGTGGCGGATGGGGTGTTCCCACAGGCGCATCAGATCGTGATCGAGAGTGCCGCGCCCGTCACCATCGACGCGCTGACGGTGGAGGATCGGCTGTGGCATCTGCTGGGCGTGCCGCTGCTGCTGCTCGTGGCGGGCGCAGGTGGGATCATTGGGCTGCTGACGGCGGCTGTCCGTGAGCGCCGCCAGCCGAGGAGACCGTTATGATGCGTTTGCTGCGTCGTCACTGGGTGGCGCTGGCGCTGCTGGGTGTGTTGATCGTGGCGTATGGGGTGCGCGTCCACGCGCTGGGGGCGCAGTCACTGTGGTATGACGAGGGCGTGGCGTTCGGCCACAGCCAGCGCCAACTGCTGGATATGATCCCGATGCTCCAGCGCAACGTCCACGTGCCAGCTTATTTCTGGTCGCTGGCAGTGTGGGAGGACGTGGCGGGCGCGAGCGAGTTCTCGCTGCGCTACCTTTCAGTGTTGTTCAGCCTCATCAGCGTGGCTTTCGCCTACAGCTTAGGGCGATTGCTGTATGGACGGGTGGCTGGGCTGGCGGCGGCGGGCTTCGTCGCGCTCAACACGTTCAGCATCTACTACGCGCAGGAAGCGCGCATGTATGCCATGCTGGCGGCCATCAGCGCGGCCAGCATGTGGGCCTTCTTCCTATGGACGCAGGCCTTTCTGCGCCAGCGGCGCGTGTTCGAGTGGGCGATTGCGCTGGCAGTCATCAACGCGGTGGGCATGTACACGCACTTCAGCTATGGGCTGGTGATGGTGTCGCAGGGCGTGCTGGCCGTGCTGTGGTTGATCTGGCTGTGGGCGGGCGCGATCCGCATGGAGCGGCCATACCTGCGCCCGACGACGCGCTATATCCGCCCGGGCATGGAGCCGATCTACACCGTGGGCGTGACGCTGCGGGCGCTGGGCGTGTACGTTGTGCTGAACCTCATCACGGTGATGCTGTTCTACCCGTGGATCGAGGTGGCGCTGCGCCAGACGAGCAGCCAGCCCAACATCAGCGATGTGATCCCGTTGGAGGAGATGGCGCGCATCCTGCAAGGGTGGTTTGCCTTTGGGGTCACGTTTGAGGATCACATGGGCGGGATGGGCGCGGCGGTGACGTTCTTCCTGTTGTTTGGGCTGCTGGTGCAGCCCGGGCGCTCGCGCGGCCAAGTGTGGCGGATGCTCATCCCGATTGTGTGGGTGCTGGTCAGCAGCGCGATCTACGTCTATCTGGGCTTGTATGAGCGCTACTTGCGCTTCTTGGCCCCCGCTGAGATCGGCTTTGCGCTGTGGCTGGGGCGCGGCGTGTGGAACCTGTGGACGGTGCAGCCGCGTCGGCGGGCGCGCTGGGCGCAGGGGCTGCCGCGCCTAGCAGCGGGCTTTGCGACGCTGGCGCTGTGGCTGACGATGGCGCAGGGCGTGCCGCTGCTCTCTACGTCACCGCGCTACCTGCGCGATGACTATCGCGGGCTGGCGGCGGCCATTGCGGCCCAGTCCACCGCCGAAGATCGCGTCATCCTGAGCGCGCCGGGCCTCAACGAGGTGTTCGGCTACTACTATCGGGGGGCCGCCCCCGTGGTGCTGATGCCAGTGACGAGCAACCCCACCGCAGAAGCCGAGGCGGTCATCGCCAACAGCCGCCTGATGCAGGTGGTCTTTTACGGCGAGCGCGAGCAAGACCCCGACGGCTTGATCGAACGCACGCTTAGCACGGCAGCCTACGGCATCGACAGCCGCTGGTGGGGCGATCTGCGCTGGGTGCGCTACGCTGCGCCGCGCCCGCTGCTGCCGGTGGATTTGCCGCCGGTGCGCTTTGGCGACCTGATCGACTTGGTGGGCGTACAGGTCAGCCAGACGACGCACGCTCAGGGCGAGCGCACCCCGCTGCTGATCGACCTCACATGGCAGGCCGCCGCGCCCATCAGCGCGCGCTACGTGGTGTTCGTGCAGGTGCTGAGCGAGTCCGGCATGCTGGTTGCCCAGCGCGACAGCGAACCCGCCAGCGGCGCGCTCCCGACGGTCGACTGGCAGCCCGGCCAGCGCATCCATGACCGGCACGCGCTGCTGATCGACGCGCTGCCGCAGGGGGAGTATCTGATCATCGTTGGGTTCTATCTGCCCGCGACGGGCGAGCGCCTGCCGGTGTTAGAGGGTGATTTTTTGCGGTTGAGCCGGCTGATTGTGACGAGCTAGCAGCTCTAGCAGCGCTGCGCGTTGGATCGGCTTGGGCAAGAAGCCGTTTGCGCCTGCCGCGGCAATGACGTCACGCGGCGCGTCATGCTCGGTGTAGAGCGCGCTGATCAAGTAAATCGGTAGGGTGCTGCCTGCCTCGCGCATCTGGTGGACGATATCCCAACCTGTGGTGGACGGCAGGCGCAGATCAACCAGCGCGAGGTCGAACGGTTGAGCGGCAAGCAGCTGCAAGACGCTGCTGCCGTCGAGGGTGTGGGTGAGGCGCACCGGTTGATCGCTCAGCATCGTGCAGAGCACCCCCGCGGTGACGCGGTCGTCATCTACGAGGAGCAGTTGAAGCGGACGTGTTGGGGGAACCACAGAATCGAAACCTTCCGAATCGAGGAAAGCGATGACTTTAACGACACATAGTATCCTACTCAAATCTTGTAACGCTGTCTGAAAAAATGTTGTGTGAGATGCCGTTTATAGGCAACTTCTAAGTTTTTGCCTCATTTTGACCGACAATATGAGAAACACGTTACAATGAACTACGAGCTATCCTGAGGAGCAACTGATGTTGGAGTTCATCGAAGGGTTGCCACCCGAAACGCGCGAGGCGCTGCGCCAGCTGCTGCTCATTTTCGTGGTGCTGGTGGTGCTGTATGTGCTGCGCCGAGCCATCCGCACGCTGCTGTTTGCCCCGCTCAAGCGCGTGCTTGACCGCAACGGCAGCAAGCTGGGGCGGATCGTCTACGAGTCGTTTGAGCGCTCGTCGCGCCTGCTGGTGTTCGCTGTGGCGATTTATATCACGGTGGCGCTGTTTGACTTCGGCCCAGCCGCCGAGGCGCTGGCCACGACGGTGGCGCGGGCGCTGGTGCTCGTCTCGGCGTTTGTGGCCATCTACAGCGTGGTCGAGATTATCTTCAGCAACGTGGCCACGGTGCAGAGCTTCCTCAGTTTGGATATTGAGGAGCGCTTGATCCCGTTCCTGCGTGTGGTGATGCAGGTGACGGTGGTCATCGTGGGCGGCCTGATCATCCTGCAAGAGTTCGGCGTGAACATCACGACGCTGCTGGCCTCGTTTGGGGTGGTCGGTTTGGCGCTCTCGCTGGCGGCGCAGGATACTGCCTCCAACGTGTTCAGCTTTGCGGCCATCGTCAGCGATAATCCGTTCAAGGTGGGCGATTTCATCTCGACGAAGGACTTCACCGGCATCGTCGAGCATGTGGGCGTGCGCACAACGCGCATCCGCCGCCTTGATCAAATGCTTGTGATCGTCCCTAACAACGCCCTCACCTCCACCCCGATTGTCAACTCGTCGCGTTTGTTCAAACGGCGGCTCGACTTCATCCTGCGCATCGAGTACGACACCAGCAGCGACCAACTGCGCGCGATGAACGAAGCTATCCGCGAGATGCTGCGCGGCCGCCCCCATACCGAGCCAGACAGCGTCGTCGTGCGTTTCGTGGCCTTTGGCGAGAACGCGCTGGAAGTCCGCGTGATTGCGAACATCCTGCTGGCCGATTGGAATGCCTTCACCGCCGAGCAGGAGGAGATCAACTTGCAGATCCTCGACATCATCCACACGCTGGGCATCCGCGCCGGCCAGCAGACGCTGTTCGTGATGAACTACGACGCCTACGAGCAGGCGGTTCAGCCGCGCCCGGCCAACCGCGAGGAGCTGGCCAAGCGCACTCAGCAGCTCCGCGCCGTGCAGATCGTCGACCCTGCGCGCAGCGTCCCGCCGTCTGAGATGCCCAATCAACCCCATGACAGCAGCCCGCTGGAGGATCCGAAGAGCCAATGACCGATCTGCCACCCCTCAGCGCCCTGATGGCGGCGCTTGACTTCGACATGAACGATCTGCGGCGCAACCGTGACCGCCAGATGACCGAGCGGCAGCGCCAGCGCCTCCAGCGCTTGCAGCGGCGCGCGCTGCTCATCGGGGCCGGTGTGTTCCTGCTGCTGGCGTTTGCCGCCAGCCTGCTGATCTACCTCGGCCAGCGCGGGGAGCAGCCCCTGCTTAGTTTGTTGGGGGTGTTCGTCACGGTGTTGAACGCGATTGCGGTTGGCTTCAGCGCGCGCAGCTACTATCGACTGGCGGCCGACCTGCGTGCCCCTGAGCCGGTGGAAATCTATGAAGGGATCCTCGAGCGGGTGATCCGCCCCTATGGACGGGTGAACAACTATGTGCTGCGGTTGGCCGGGCAAGAGTTCAGCGTGACGAAGGACGCCTTCAAGCAGTTTCGCCATCAAATGGTCTACGCGATCTACGCCACGCAGCACAGCAACATCATCATGAGCTGCGAGTGCTACAGCGACCCTACGACGCCGCGCTGAGGCGGGGATGATGGGGCATGGCCGCAAGAGGCCTCAACCCCTATCCCCTCAAATAAAGTGAGCCGTGGTCAGGGGACAGCCTCATCTTCCCACCCCCTTCTCTTGCGGAAGAAGGGGGCATAATCCCCACACGTTAGCCCGAGACTCGCGCCTCAAGCAGCAGGTTCCGGCGCAGAGGCGGAAAAAGTCCCCTCTCCGCTGGGAGAGGGGATTGAGGGGTGAGGCCTATCTAAAATGCTCTTGGCTTCATGCCTACTCGCCCTGCCCGAGCGTGTAGCCCTTCTCGCCGTCGAAGCTGTAGAGGTTTTCGGTCTTGATGAAGTCAAAACCGGCCGCGCGGAAGGCTTGCAGCAGCGCGATCACGTGGTCGTGGCTGATCTTGCCGTCCGTGCCGAGGAAGCGGCAGCGCCAGTGATCGACGCAGAAGGTCTCGGGTGTGCCGTCGGGGTAGACCTTCTGGCCGCGGTTGCTGATCATCGAGAGCTTGACGCCGTCGACCTTGACCTGCTGCTCAAGGGCGCTGCCCAGCACGTTGGGGTTCTTGCCCTCCTCGTTCCAATGCAGGAACACATCCACGCCGACCAGCTCCTTGTGCGCGGGCACAGTGATCGACGGGCGCACCTCAATCGGCTTGACGGCCTCGCCTTTGAGGTAAGTCACGGGGTTGAGCGTCTGCGGCTGTTGGCCCAAACGCGCGACCACCGCCTCAGCAAATTCTTTCGTGCCGACCTTTTCCTTGCTTAGGCCTTCTTGGTAGATGTCGTAGGTGTGAACGCCGTCCTCAAGGGTGCGCAGCCACGCATTGTGGACGCGCTCGGCCACCTCGGGCTGGCCAATGTGCACCATCATCATCACGCCCGCCAACAGCAGCCCAGATGGGTTGGCCAAGTTCTGACCGGCACGGCGCGGCGCAGAGCCGTGGATCGCCTCGAACATCGCGGCGTGTTCGCCGATGTTGGCCGAGCCAGCCAAGCCGACCGACCCCGCGATCTGCGCAGCCACATCCGAGAGCACGTCGCCGTACAGGTTGGGCAGCACGATCACGTCGAAGGCTTCGGGCGTGTCGGCCATCTTGGCGCTGCCGATGTCCACGATCCAGTGTTCTTTTTCAATCTGCGGGTATTCTGCGCCGACCTCATCGAACACCTTGTGGAAGAGGCCATCGGTCATCTTCATGATGTTGTCTTTGGTGAAGGCGGTCACCTTCTTACGGTTGTTGCGGACGGCGTACTCAAAGGCATAGCGGATGATCTTCTCGCTGCCCGGGCGGGTGATGAGCTTCAGGCATTGGTAGACTTCATCCGTTTGGCGGTGTTCGATGCCCGCGTAGAGGTCTTCTTCGTTCTCGCGGATGATGACCAAGTCCATCGTGGGGTGCTTGGTGCGCACAAAGGGGTGATAGCTGACGCAGGGGCGCACGTTGGCGTAGAGGCCGAGCGTCTTGCGCGTGGTCACGTTGATGCTCTTAAAGCCTGTGCCCTGCGGCGTCGTGAGCGGGGCTTTGTAGAAGACTTTGGTGCGCCGCAGCGACTCCCATGCGCTCGGCTCAATGCCAGCGGTGTTGCCGCTGAGGTAGATCTTCTCGCCGACGACGATTTCCTCAATCTCCAACTGCGCGCCCGCAGATTGCAGAATGTGCAGGCAGGCCGCCATAATTTCCGGGCCGATGCCATCGCCATGCGCTACGGTAATGGGTGTTTTGCTCATTATCATCGCTTTCTACTGGGTATCTATTGCCAATAACGCGCCGGAGGGCGCATGTCGCGTCGATTGTAGCGCATTTGGCCGCGTGTATGTACTTTAATGGTTGCATCGAGCGAAGGGGGTGAGCGCGGGAGCGCATAGGTTCTCGCCCTTTTGACGGCTGAGTGGCCAACTGGCCGGTTTGCGCTACACTCAGGTTAGCTTTCAGTGATCTTCTAGGATGTGCCCATGAGCGCTGCGCCCATCTCCCACGCCTTCGTGCTGCCAGATGACGACTTCGCCGCGTGGCTGGCGGCGCTGCGCCCGTATACACAGGCCT
This sequence comes from Anaerolinea sp., assembly GCA_046719465.1. GTDB lineage: Bacteria > Chloroflexota > Anaerolineae > Aggregatilineales > Phototrophicaceae > JANWYT01. Next base: position 9,572 of record JBDNCV010000050.1, on the reverse strand, counting down.
TTGAGCGCGTCGCGGTGATCCGTTCGCCCGCAGGGAATGACCTCAACCGCTACCGCAGCGTGAGCGCGGTGGCTGCCCCGCGCACGTGGCTCAACGATAACCCCGTTGACCATATCCGCCGCATCTACCCGATGGTGGTGCGGGTGGACGTGGTGGCCGCGCGCACCCCACAGGAACTGAGCGCGATTGTGCAGCGCCGCATCGCCCTGAAAGATCGCTATGGCGAGCAAGACACCAACCCGCCGCACCTCTTTGACCGCTTTGTGATCGAATATCCCGTCGAGTACAGCCCGATGGCCATCACCAACCCCTTTGACGACGTGAGCGTGCCCAACGCCCACTACGGCGTGGACTTTGCCGCTGCCCGTGGGGCGCGCGTCGTGGCGGGCGCGGCAGGCACAGTGACGCAGATCGCCGAGACGCTCCATGGGGTGGCCGTGGGGCGTTTCGTCACCATCAGCACCGTCTTGAACGGCCTCACCTATCGCGTGAGCTACATCGGCCTCGATACGATCACGGTGAGCATGAACGCGCGCGTGCCGCTCGGCGGCAGCTTAGGGACGTGCGCAGGGGCAGCCTTGAAGGTCGTCATCCAAGAGCGCACGACCGGCCAGCGCGGCTATGCCCTGCCGGAGATCGTCGACCCGATGCGGGCGGTCTACGTGACCAATTTACGGCTGCGCCCGCGCGATACTGGGGTGCGCGTGCGAACGCTGCCCTCCGCCAGCGGCGACGCGCCGGGCATGATCCTCACGCAGATCAACCCGTGGGACTTGGTGGAGACGATGGAGATGCACGGGCGCACGCTGGCCAAAGTCGGCCGACAGGATCAATGGATCCGCATCAAGGCGGTCGATGGCACGATTGGCTTTGCGGCGGCGTGGTTCCTCAACGCCACCGTGCGCATCCCCGCCCGCATCACCGGCGTGAACCCGACCGGCGTGAACCTCGACGCATTCCACAGCGCGGGCACGCCCCCAGCGGATCGGCTGGGCAAGGTGGGCTGGGTGCGCTTGGGCTACAACGTCTCTGCCGGGCGGGGCAGCACGGACATCAACGCGGCGTTCAACCGCTACGCGCCGCTGCTCGAGCGCTACCGCAAAGCGGGCTACCGCGTCATCCTCACCACCAGTCACCAGACCTACGGCGAAGGGGCGGGCTTCGTCTGGCCGGCTATGAACGCCGAACAGTGGAAGCGACTTATTGACACCTTCAGCGATATGTGCTATCGCATCGCGCGGCAGTACAACAACCGCGGGCTGGTGGACGTGTGGCAGGTGTGGAACGAGCCGGACGCACACGAGACGACCCCCGCCAGCGTCCCGATGAGCTTCAGCGTGTATCATCAGATGCTGCGGCAGGCCGTCCCCGCGATGCGCGCTGGCGACGCCGAGGCCATCATCTTGACCGGTGGGCTGACCGGCACACAGGGCGGCGACACTTACGCGCGGCAGGCGCTGAAGGGTCTGCCGTCCGATGCCATCCCCGACGGGATTGCCATCCACCCCTACGGGCGCAGCCCCCGCCGCAACGACAAATACGGCCACTTCGGCAGCCTCGACACGTGGCTGCAAAGCTATTTGACCGTGCTGCCCGGCCGCCCGATCTGGATCACCGAGTGGGGCGTGTTGGATTCGCCCAACGAAAACCCGCGCGACATCGGCGACTACGCCATCGCGTTCATCGACCACGTGAAGAAGAACTACCGCGAGCAGGTTGTGTCGCTGGTGTGGTATGCGTGGGCGCAGGGGATGCACAACGGCTATGGCCTCGTCGATGAGCGGCAAGCGCCCCGCGTGGGCTTGACGGAGCGCTTCCTCAATGCCTGAGACCTCTGACCTCACGGCGCTGACCGTGTTCTACACGCAAGACATCGCAGGCGATCTCAGCCGCCTGCCACGCCTTTACAGCTTGATCGACGCGCTGCAAGCGCGCTATGGCAAAGCGCTGCTGCTGGACTTGGGCGGGCAGTGCGCGCCGGAGGTGTGGCACTGTGCCCTCACGGAGGGGCGCAGCGCGCTCGTCGCGTTGGATGGCATGGGCTATCACGCGGCCAACGTCGCCCACACTTTGACTGAATCAAGCCGCCAGAAGCTGCTCGGCAGCGTGACGATGGGGCTGGTGGATGCGCGGCGAGCATGGCGCTATCATGTGCCGCCGGTGGTCGATGAGGGGATCGTTGTCAGCCTTGAGCCAGCGCCCGCGCTGCGTTTGAACATCGCCCTCACCCCCGCAGACGACACACGCCTTGAACACGGCACGCTGCGTCTTGCAGCCGTCCCCGCGTGGACGGTGGGGGTCGTTCAGCTTGACCTGCGCGCTGCACCCACCATTATCTACACCGCCCAGCACCCCTTGAGCGACGCGCATGAGCCGCACCCGACCATCGCCGCTGTGGTGGAACTGGTGCTGGAAGAAGCCCAGTGGCTGCGCCAGCGCGGGGGTAGGTCTTAGGGGCGCGGGCGGATCACCCACACAGGCAGGCCGTCGGCAGGGCGCGGGAACTGCGCGATCACCTCATATTCGAACGACCAATCGGCGCGCGAGGTCAAGAATGTTTCCTCATAAATCAGCCACAGCGCCGCGCCGTGCTGAGACACGGCTGCGTTGACCTGCCGCCCAACGACCGCTTCCGCGCCCGGATCATAGCTGAACGCCACACAGTCCACGCGCTTGGGTTCATCAGCCATGACGCGCAGCCCCATACAGTTGCTGACGACGCCGAGGATGCGCTCATGGGGCTGCCACGCCGTCTGCACAAGCCCCAGCGCTTGATCCAGCCCGAAGCCCGCCGAGTCGCTGCTGAGATATTCCATTGCGTCGCCTCGCCATAAAGCCAATTGGCGGCTGTCTGCGGCGTACTGCGTGTGGAAGGGCAGCGCAAACGCCAGCGCCCAAGCAATGATGAGGCTGCCCCCAGCGACTGCTAGGAAGCGCGCCGCCCGCCGCGGCGAGGCCCACAGCGCGCCCAGCGCCACGCTCACCAGCAGCGCCCCCAGCGGAAACGCAAACGCGATGTAGCGCGAACGAAAGGCCGTCACCGTGACGATAACACCACCCAACGCAGCCGCCAGCGCGCCCCCAAACGCGACCATCGGACGCGGCGCGACGATCAAGCCCACCGCCATCAGCAGCAGGCTAAGCGCCAACATCGGCAGCCCCACCCATGCGAGGAAGACCTCCACGACAGCTTGCCAGTTTTGTTGAAGGCCTAAGACATCCAAGCTTGTGCCACCCGCAGTGCTGTAGAGGCCGAGATTGCCGAAGTAAGCGTAGCCGCGCGTCAGCAGCAAGCCATAGAGGGGAATCCACACCGCGAGCAGCGCTGCCACCGCCAGCCCCACACCGCGCGCGCCCATACGCCAGCGCCCCAGCGGCAGCAGCACCAACGGCGTGACTAGCAGCGGCAGCAGCAGCAGCGCCGTCTGCTTGGCGATCAGCGCCAGCGCGAGGCTTGCCCCCAGCCCGATTGCCCATACGCTGCGCCCTGTGCGCGCGTACTGCACGGCGCACCACACTCCCAGCATCCCGCAGCTGGCCACCGTGCTATCAGGCAGCAGCAGCCGCCCAAAGAACATCTCGTAGGGCAGCAGCGCCAGCAGCAGCCCAGCGGCCAGCATGGCGAGCCGCCCAGCGAGCAAGCGCGCCGCGCTCAAGGCGGCGGCAGCTCCTACAAGGTTGATCAGCGTCACCGAGAAGCGCGCCAGCGTCAGATCCGGCGGGCCGCCCGCGAACAGCAGCGCCGACCCCCACGCGATCATCATGCGGTTGGTTCCGCCGCCCACAAAAATGCTCCCTTGTTGGATGAACGGGGTCATGCGCTCCAGCAGGTAGGCTTCATCGATGAACACAGGGAAGCCGCTGAGGCCATGCCAGCGGCTGAAGGCGATCAGCAGCAGCAGCCCGCCGCCCAGCGCCAACGTGAGGATCGACGGCGGGCTAGCGGTGCGCATTTATTCGATCAGGCCTTCGAGTTGGTCAACGATGCCCGCCAGCACGCCGTAGGTCTTTTCGACGACGGCAGGCGTGGTCATATCGGCCCCGGCGGCCCGCAGCACGTCCAGCGGGTAGGCCGAGCGCCCCGCTCGCAAGAAAGCCAAGTAGCGGTCAGCCGCGCCTTCCACCCCGTTGAGGATGTCGGCGCTGAAGGCGTGGGCCGCGCTGATGCCCGTCGCATACTGGAAGGTGTAGTACGGCTCGTATAGATGCTGGAACTGCGCCCACGTGATGGCCGTGCGCGCAGGGTCGTCGGTCATCGTCGTGCCGTAGCCTTCCGCGTAGAGGCTCTGCATGATCTCCAGCAGGGCGTCCGTCGTCAGCGGCTCGTCGCGCTCGGCACGGCTGTAGACCTCGTACTCGAAGCGCGCCAGCGTCGGCATGATGAAGAAGTAACGGTGGAAGTTGTCGATGGCCTCTTGGATCAGCGCCAGCCTAAAGTCGCGGTCGAGCGGCTGCTTGAACAGGTACGCGCGGGTCATCGCTTGGTTGAAGTTGCTGGCCACCTCGGCGAGGAACATGCTGTAGCCGCTGTAAAGGTAGGGCTGGGTGTGGTTGGTGTGGTAGCTGTGCAGCGAGTGCCCCAGCTCATGCGCAAGGGTGCTCATCGCGCCGAGGCTGTTGTCGTAGCTCATCATGATGAAGGGCATGGTGTCGTATGTGCCGTAGCTGAACGCGCCCTGCCGCTTGCCGATGTTCACCGCGCGATCCACCCAACGGTGCTTCAGGCAGCCATCGCGCATGACGCGCACGTAGTCCTCGCCCAGCGGCTGCATCCCCGCGCTGATGTACTCCACGGCTTGTTCAAATGGCACGACGGGCGCGTTGGGGGTCATGGGCGCCCAGATGTCATACGGGCGGAAGTCGGCCTGTCGGAGGACGCGCCGTTTCACATCCCAGAAGCGCTGCCACGTGCTGATGTTGGCCTTGAAGGTGCTGATGAGGTTGTGAAAGACGCTCGTCGGCAGGTTGTGAACGTCAAGCGCCATGTGCAGCACGCTGTCATACTTGCGCAGGCGTGCCTCGGTGACTTTTTGGCGCACGTGGGTGAGGTACGTTTGGGCAAAGGTGTTCTTGAACTGCAGATAGCTGTCGGCGTAGCCGTTCCACGCTGTGCGGCGGATTTCGCGGTCGGGGTGTTCAAGCGCGGTGTGCATCGTCGCTTGGGTGATTTTGAAGGTCTGGCCGTCACTGCCGACCGCATCGGGGAAGGTTAGGTCGGTGTTAGCCAGCTCGCTGAAGATCTCCTCCACCATGCGGAAGGGGGCTTGGAACAGCCCGATGACCTCTTCGACCTCTTTGGAGAGGACGTGCGCCTGCTGGCGGAACAAGTTATCCAGCCACTGCCCGTGATCTTTTAAGCGCTCATCTTGTGTGAGCAGCGCGGCGACAGCCTCACGGCCCGCGGCCAGCAGCTCAGGCTCGAAGAAGGCCATCATCGCCTGCGTCTGGGCGTAGAGGCCGAGGACTTGGCCGGTCAGCGTGCGAGCGTGGGTGTCGTTCGTGTTGACCGAGGCCGACATCATCGCATAGAAGTAGAGCTTAGCAATGCGCCGGTTAAGGTCTTCGGCCAGCGCCATATAGTCGGCAAGGCGCGCGCCGCTCTGCGTGAGCGTGCCCGGGTAAGCCTTTAACTGGGGCAGCAGAGCTTGCACCGCCTCGAACGCCGCCTGCCAATCGGCCACTGTGGGGAACACACTCTCAGCGTTCCATGTTTCCTCAACGGGGACCTGCTCCCGTTGCTTGAGCAGTTCAGCCATGATGGGGCCTTTCAATGTGTGATGAATGGTTCGCATCAGTATAGAAGTCGGCAGGGTGGGATGCAATCCAAAGTGGGCTGGGGATGGGGCTGGCTGTGCCCGCCTCAAGCTGACGATTGCCCACCGCTGGGGTGAAATGGTCTATTGTAGACCATCGGAACCGTCCTATAATGGTAGTGGGCAGCACCTTATTGACCCCGCTGCCGGTTCAAAAGTTTGAGGACAACATGTCAGCCATCAGCAAGCCTTCTCCGCAGGTGGAGGGGGCAAATTTTCGCCACTTGGTGTGGGACATCGCGTGGTTTGGCCTAGCGCTGGCTGCAACCACACGCTTCCTGCAATTTTTCGCGCTTGAGATGGGCGCTAGTGCGATGGATCTGGGCTGGCTGACGGCGCTGCCTGCGCTCATCGTCCTGCTGACGACCACGCTCAGCCCGTGGTGGCGGCGGCGCTACGACAGCTCGATCCAAGCGGTCATGATCCCGGGCTTCATTCAGCGGTTAGCGTTCTTGCTGCCCGCGTTTGCGCCCATCTTCCCTGAGGCGTGGCGCGTGCCGTGGATCGTCATTGCATCAACCGCGCCGATGATCGGGCAGGGGGCGGTCTCGGCGATCTTCGTGCTGATGATGCGTGAGACGGTTGACGACAGCCAACTGCAGCGCCTGCTGACGCGGCGGCACATCGCCATGAACGTGACGATTACCATCGGCGCGGTGGCGTTCGGCCTCATGCTGGAGGCGCTGCCTTTCCCGTTGAATTATCAGATCATGTTCGTGGTGGCGTTCGGCTTTGCGATGGCCAGCCAATGGCATCTGACGCGGCTGCGCCCGCTGCAAGCGGAGGCCGCCAGCGAACCGGTCATGCATCGCAGCTATCGCCAACTGCTGGCTGACCCAGCCTTCCGCGGCGTGATCGCTGTGCTGATCGCAGGGTTTGGCGCATTCCATCTGGTGATCGCAGTTATCCCGATTCACCTGCGGAATGGGCTGGGCGCGACCGAAGGCTACATGGGCGTGTACGGCGGGTTGGAGGTGCTGGCGGGCTTTCTTGCTGCGCTGGGGCTGAACCGGCTGACGCGCCGCTTCAGCAATCGCACGCTGATTGCCCTTTCGATGGCGGCGACGTCGCTGGCCGTGCTGGTGGTGGCGCTGGCCCCTAACCGCGAGATTGCGCTCATCAGCGCCCTGCTGAACGGCGCAGGTTGGTCCATCGCGGGGTTGTGCAGCTTTGCCTTCTTCGCGGAACGCACCGCCAAGAGCGACATGCACGCCGCGATGGTGTATCATCAGATTATCTACGCCTGCATCTTCGTAGCGCCGCTCATAGGGAGCTGGTTGGTGGATGCGGGGTTGGGCGTGGTCAGCGTGCTGCTGCTGGGCTTCTTGGTGCGGTTGGTGGGCGCGGCCGTGTGCGAGTTTGGTGTTGATCAACGCAAGAAAGCCAAGCGCTACGGCGACTGGGTGGAGGTCAGCCCTGCGGGTGACTAAGCCGCCCTACGCCGCCGCGCAGATCGGAGGTTGAGGGATCATGCGACGTGTGTTGTTAGGGTGGCTCCTTCTGCTGGGGTTGGCTGTCACGAGTGGCGCGCAGGGTGGGCTGCCGACGCCGCCGGGCTTCAACCGCGCCGTGGCGTTTACGCTGGTCGGGGATGCGTTGAGCGCGGCGGAGGTGACGCTCCCCGGTGAGAGCTACATGATCGACTTCAACCCGCGCGACGCCTCCCGCTGGGCGCGGACGGACAGCATCGGCTTGATCCGCTTTGCGCCGATAGGCAGCCCGGAAGGGGTCTACACCTTCGCGCCCTACCACGACGGCTACGGGGCAGCGTCTGCGGCGGAGAATCGCCTGTTCGCGCAGGAAGTGCGCTGGTCGCCCGATGGCCAGCAGATTGCCTTTGTGGTGAACAACCCCAACTTTGAGACGATTGCCACCGGCGTTTGGTTCTGGCAGCCCGCCCGCGAAACGCCTACCGACCCAGCCTATCAACTGCTGCGCGAGTGCCCGGGCGCGTGCGACATGACCAACAACTTCGCCAATTTGCAGTGGCGCGCCAACTTCGTTGAATGGTCACCCGATGGGACGCAAGTGCTGGTGAGCATCGACCTGCTGCAAGAGGGTCGGCGTGCGCTGGCTGTGCGCCCGGCTGCGCGCAGCACGGAGATTGCCAACAGCGCGCCCCAACCGCTGCGTTATGACACTGGCCACTGGACGACTGCCGGGCAGATCGTCGCTGCAGGCTCGAACCCACAGGGACAGGTCGGCTTTGGCCTCATCAGCGCAGATGGCAGCGTCATCACCTTCACGCCGATCATGCCGCCAGTGGCCGCGTGGGTGCAGGACGCGATCCAAGCGGCAGATGGCCGTTTCTACATGTTCGCCAGCCCCACGGGGCGCGGCACACCCGTCCAGTTGATCGACGACAGCGGGACGCCAATCACTGACCTGCTCGGCAGCAGCGCGCCGCGCCGCGTCTTGTGGAACAGCGCCCGCACCGCCGCCCTGCTGGAGACGATGAGCGCGGAGGTATTCGTGGTGCAGGTCAACGGCACGGTGATAGACGTGAGCGCGCTGGTGGCAGAGCGCGTGTACGGCTGGACGGCTGGCACGCCCGCCAACAGCCGCGCGCTTACGCTGCCGCCGCCGCTGGCACAGGGCCGCACGCTCCAGCCTCAGCTCGGCGATATCCTTATCGTGGCCAGCGGCACACAAGCCGTCTACGTGGAACCCGCCGACAACGCCGCCCTCGCGGGCACGCTCCAAACGGGGCAGGAACTGATGATCATCAGCGAGCCGGTGGTGATCGGCGCGGTGACGTGGTTCCGCGTGCAGACGGTCACCTTCAGCGGTTGGATCCGCGACACGCAGAACCTCGCCCCTGCCACGCTGGAAGGTTGAGTCCTCACCAGCCGGACGCTAAAGCATCTGGCGGCAGCGCACCCCCTGCAGGGGGCTTCCGCCCCCGCACCTTAGCCCGTGGCTTGAGCCGCGGGCGATCTCACTGCGCCAAACGGAGCTGTGCCTCGACTGTCCCCCTCAGGCCTCGGTTCTCGGCACTCGCTCCTAAACCTCCACGCCGGGCTTCACGTTGGGGAATTTAGCCTTGTAGGCCTCGACGGATTTCACGATGTCGGCCAGCGTCTCGTCGCGGTCAGCCCAGCCCTTCGTCTCGGTGATCTTGTTTTGCAGCGTCTTGTAGGCTTGGAAGAAGTGTTCGATCTCGCGCAGGTAGTGCGGCGAGACGTCGGCCAGCGACTGGTAATGGTTGAAGTAGGGGTCAGAGGCGGGCACGGCAAGGATTTTGCTGTCGGCCTCGCCGCTGTCGACCATGCGCAGCATCCCCAGCGGGCGCGCTTCGATCACACAGCCCGGGAAGGTCGGCAGGTTCATCATCACCAGCACGTCGAGCGGGTCGCCGTCGTCGTAGTGCGTCTGTGGGACGAAGCCGTAATCGGCAGGGTATACAAAGGGCGAATACAGCACACGGTCGAGCTTGAACACGCCCGCCTCTTTGGCGTATTCGTATTTGTTGCGGCTCCCTTTGACGATCTCTACCACCACGTTGATGAGGTTCGGGATGTCGCTCCCGGGGGATAATTCGTGCAGCAAGTTCATCGGACAAGCTCCCGTCAGAAGAAATCAGTGCGCCCTATTGTACGGGGCGAAGCGATTCGTAACCAGTTTGAGCGTTTGGGAGTGTCTAAGGTCGCGGTGATGCGTCATCTCGTCTTGTTCGGTTGGTGTTACAAGGCCTCATCCCCCAACCCCCTTCTCCCACGGGAGAAGGGGGCAAAGTCCCCTCTCTGCGGGAGAGGGGAT
>JBDNCV010000005.1:0-47986 GCA_046719465.1 Anaerolinea sp. | reverse complement strand
GGTTGGTTTGGACGGGCGCGTGGTCAGCCTCCCGCGTGAGCGCTAAAAACCCAAACGAGACCATCATCGCAACACCCGTCAAGAAGAAGCACACGGCAAAGTTCAACGGATACGGCAGCAGCAGCAGCGAACCAGCAATGAACGCCGCGATGCTCGCCAACAGATTGGCGCTGCCCGACTGTAGCCCGTAAAACGTCCCGCGGATCGTGTGCGGCAGGATTTTGGCGATCATGCTCTGCCATGCGTTGGCTGTCAGCCCCGCCCCCAGCGATTGCCATGTGATGATCGCAAACGCTGCCACCAAAGCCAGCTCGCGCGGGATAGACGGCACGAGCAAAGCCAACCCCGCCAACACGAACATCGGGATGCGCTCATGGAGCGTCATCGCCAACACCATCGGCTTATAGCGCGTCAGCCGCGCCATTCGACCTGTAATGAACAACTGCGGGAGCTGCCACCCCATCAAGTGAATCGTTGCCACCAAGCCGATCAACACGGTTGATTCTGTCAAGGACGCAAAAAAAAGCGGGATCACCGTCACCCACGAGGCGAAGCCTAGTCCCAAACCGAAGAATGTCCCATCCAGAAGATTCACGAGGAAGTTGTGGCGCACCTGATCGCGCTGCATGGACTTGACCATACAATCACCACCTTGCTAGATGCACCAGCTTATAAGCGTAGCACAAAAGCGCCGCTAGTTCCAGTTGCTTAACGCAGTTGATGCAGTGTGTTAATCAGCTGTTGAAGGTCAGCGTGCTTCGCTTGTTCCCATGCGGCATCGGCCTGTTCCCGCGGGAGCTGCGGCTGGAGGGTGAAAACAGCAGCTTCAACGTCGTCAATCAGCGTATCAGGCGTGTTTGGCCACTGCGCGAGGAACGCGAAAATATGATAGGCCGCAAGGAGCTGGCCAGAAGCTGCCAGCGTCTGCGCTGCCCCATACAGTGCGTCGGCGGTCACTTTATCGGGCTGGTTAAGCGTGCTCTCGACAGCGTCGATGGCTTGCTCCAGCGTGCTGCTGCCGGGGTCTACGCTGGGGGCAGCCCACCCTTGCCGGTGCGGACGGGCGATCTGCTGCGCCTCTTGATAGTAGCTCATGGCCGCGTCTTGATCCCCAAACTCGAAATAGACATCGCCAATGCGGTTCAGCAGTTCTGCGCGAGCAGCTGCATCGTCGACATCCACCAACGACAACGCGGCATTAAAATGTTGAAGTGCCATCTGCAAGGCGTTTAGCGCAATCGCTGTGACTCCCATCATGCGCAGGGCGCGGACAAGCAGTGGTCGGCGGCCACTGCTGCTTGCAAGCTCATGCATGCGGGCAAACTCACGCTCGGCTTGTTGATAGTGGCCGCGCGCCAGCAGCACCTCACCCATCAACTGGCGGATTTCAGCTTCGGTGGCGTCAGCCTCTCCACTTGTGAACTGCAGCTGCGGCAGCAGTTCCAAACAGCGGCGCAGCGTTTGCGTCGCCTCGTCGTAAGCGCCTGCCCGCAGCATTTGACGGGCTGTCACCAGCGAGTAGTGCAGCTCGCGCGCGTGATCACCGGCCAGCCCCCAGTGATGCGCTAACGCACGCGCGTAATCAGGGTGTGTCTTAAACTGGCTTTCGAACGCTTGCGCCACCTGTGCGTGCAGCGCTTGGCGTTGATCCCGCGTGAGGCTGTCAAGCAGCGCTTCGCGCAGTTTGTCGTGCGTGAAGCGCCAGCGCTCCTCGTCCACTTCGAGGATGGCTGCGTTGGCGCAAGCCGTCAGCCATGCCTCACGCTCGAACGCTGCCACAATCCCCAAAATCTCTAAATTGATGAAACGCCCCATCACAGCGGCCAACTGCAGCACCATGCGGTCAGACTCACTGATCTGACGCAAGCGCCGCTGCATCACCTGCCGCACGCTGCCTGCAAACACCGACGGTGGCAGCGTCGATAGGCCAATACGATCTAGCTCTTCTACCTCGGCGGCCAACACCCGCACCACCTCGATGATGAAGAAGATGTTGCCCTCGCTCTCGCGGTGCAGCAAATCGACCACCTGCGGACGTCGCCCTGCGTCGCCCAACATCGCCTCGCCCAGCGCTTCGATCCCGCGTGCGTCGAGCCGACGTAGTTTGATGACCTCAGCATGATCCAATACAGGTTGCAGCGCGTCCGCTTCGTTGTCACGATAAGTCCCGACGATGAGCAGCGGCAGCGGCCCGAGCAAAGGCTGAAGCTGCGTGAGCAGGCGCAGCGACTCGCTGCCAGCCCACTGCAAATCGTCCAGCAAGATCAGCAGCGGCTTGCTCGATGCCGCGGCAATCCGCGCGATGAACTGTGCCACGGCTTGGGAGTATGCCTCCGGCGACAGCTCCGACGGGGTGACACCCGACAAATCTTGATCTAGCAGTCGATCAAGGTCAGGCAGCAGGCGCAGCATCAGCGCCAGCTCATCGTGGCTCAGCTCTTGCGCGATCAAACACAACCAGCGCAGCACAGGCAGCCACAGGTCATATGGACGGTTGGCGATCTCGCTGGCCTGCCCGCGCATCACAATCGTGCCGCGCACCATCGCCAGCGTCCGCAGCTCATCCAGCAGGCGAGACTTGCCTACGCCGCTTTCTCCACCCATTAAGATCAAGCGACCATGTGACTCGTCTGCATCGTCGAGCGCATCAGACAAGTAGGCCATCTCTGCCTCACGGGAGACAAGGCGTGACGCCTGCAAAAAGCTCTCCCGTGTGGCGCTGCTCTCCACTGGGTAATTGCGAATACCAGCACGATTAATTGCGCGAATAACATCGACGGCCGATTGATAGCGATCATTAGGGTCTTTGGCGAGCATGCGCCAGATCACAAACGCTAGATCAATGGGCACATCGATGGCGTTGATGTCTGGAACCACGTTCATGATCTCGTGGATGAGCGTCGGCGCGTGGTTCAACGTGTAGGGGTGCTCCCCGGCGAACACCTCATAGGCCATCATCCCTACGGCGTAAAGGTCGCTGGTGACGTCGCCGCGTGCCCCTGCAAGGATCTCTGGGGCCATGTAGGCCAGCGTTCCCGCCGTCAAATAATCTTCATCGACTGGGTTACGCTCATGCAGTTTCGCCAGCCCAAAGTCGAGCAGTTTGACCTCATTGGTGACGACGACATTGGCAGGTTTGAGATCGTGGTGGATGATCCCGCGGCGATGCACATAAGCTAGCGCTTGCAGTATCTGTACCAACAGGTCAAGACGATACTCTAGCGACCGGTCGACGCAGGCCTCCAACAATGTGCGCGGCGACTGAAGCAATTCCATCGTGAAGTACGGCTCGTGCGATTCATCGAAGCCGTAGTCGAGCATCTGGACAATGTTGGGGTGGCGCAGTGTGGAGGCGAGTTTGAATTCTCGAGCGAGCGAGGCGCGAAACTCTTTGCCGTCCGTGGAGTCGCCTAAATGCCCGACGGAGGCATCTTCAACGATCCGCTTCAGCGCGACTTCGCGGCTGTGCAAGCGATCATAGGCACGATAAACCGTCCCCATGCCGCCGCTTCCAAGCCGCTCATAGAGTACGTAGCGCCGCGCTAACAACGGTGTCTGAACTGAGGCCATCTTAGCCTACTCATCACCACCCTGTAGTTCGATCCCCAGCATCAGTTGAATCTTTTCCAACAAGCGTGGGAACTTCACAGGTTTGCTTTCATATTCATCGCAGCCGGCCGCCAGACAGCGTTCACGATCACCAGCAATGGCATGGGCAGTCAGTGCGATAATCGGGATATGCCGCAGCTCGGGGTCAGCCTTCAGGCGGCGCGTTGCCTCCCAGCCATCCATGACCGGCAGGCTCATATCCATCAGGATCAAGTCTGGCATTTCCTGCTTGACCACCTCAATCCCTTGTGCCCCATCCACGGCGACTAGGATCTCAAAGCCCCGTCGCTCGAGCCGCCGTGTGAGCATATCAAGGTTCATTTCATTGTCTTCGACCAACAGTATCTTAGCCATCGGACGGTTTCTCTCTCCCCTGTACATTCATCAAGGTCAGCACCTGCCGCCGTATTTCTTCAATCAGCCGATCTGCTGAATAGTGCTGCTTCTCCAGCACCTGCTCCACATAGGCGCTCAGGATCAACCGCTCCTCTGCGCTCAAGTCTTTCGCCGTCAGCACAATAATCGGGACAGCTTGCCAATCCTCGCGCTGCCGCATCTGTGTAATGAACTCAATGCCGTCCATCTCTGGCATCATCAGGTCAGTCAAAATGATGGTGGGTAACCCCACTTCGTGCAGATGCGCCAGCGCTTCTTTGCCGTTCGTGGCGAGGCGCACCTCCCACCCTGCCCGCTCCAGCGTTTTTGCCAGCACATCGCGCGTGTCGTCGTCGTCCTCTACAATCAACACGCTGCCCGCCGGGATACGCCCAGTATCACCCTTGTTGGCGCGATACTTCTGCAAAATTTGCGTCAGGCGCTTGCGGTCGATGGGCTTCGTCATGTAGTCCGACGCGCCCAGCGCAAACCCGCGCTTGCGATCATCTACCATCGTGAGCATCACAACTGGGATCTCAGCAAGCTGAGCATCTGCCTTAATCGAGGCTAACACACTCCAGCCGTCCATACCCCCCATCATGACGTCCAGCGTGATGATGTCCGGCCGATGTTCGCGCGCCATCTCTAGGCCTTCGCGCCCATTGCTCGCAGTCATAACGGCAAAACCATCTTTGGTCAGCACCCGTGAGATAATTTCGCGCACGTTGGCGTCATCGTCGATCACCAGCACCCGCGGCTTCCAGAAGTCCACGCTTTCCACCGCCTGCATCACCCCAGTGCTGCGAGCATTCGCCGGAGCCTCAGTCTCCATATCCTTCTTAGTCTCCTCGACATCCGCCGGGAGGATGACCGTAAACGTCGTCCCCACCCCATACTCGCTGTCTACGAGGATGTCCCCGCCCATCATCTGACAGAAACGCCGGCTGATCGTCAGGCCAAGCCCAGTGCCGCCATATTTGCGCGTCGTTGAGACGTCGGCCTGTGTAAACTCCTTAAACACCTCCTGCATCTGCGAGAGGGTCATGCCGATGCCTGTATCCTGCACTGAGAAGTAGAGCCAATCGCGCCCATTCTCAACCCGCCGTTCAACGAGCAGCCTGATCTCACCCTTGTCGGTGAACTTGGTGGCATTGCTCAGCAAGTTGAGCATCGTCTGCCGGAACTTCGTCAGGTCGGCATGCATCCGGCCCGGGTTGTCCACATAACGCACTTCAAAACGGTTGTTGTTCTTCGCAATCAACGGCTGAATGGTGTTCGCAATATCTGTGATCACCGACTGAACGTCGAACGTCTCCAGATACAGCTCCATGCGGCCAGCTTCGATCTTGCTCAGATCGAGGATGTTGTTGATGAGGTCAATCAGATGATTGCCCGCTGTCTGAATCTTGTTGAGTTCTGGCACGATGTCCTCATAGCCGAACTCTTCCGCCTCTTCTTGCAGCATTTCGCTGTAGCCGATGATCGCATTGAGCGGCGTCCGCAGCTCATGGCTCATGTTCGCAAGGAAGGCGCTCTTGGCACGATTCGCGCTTTCGGCGGCCTCTTTGGCGTTTTGCAGCTCGCGCTCGGCCAGCTTGCGCAGGGTAATATCGCGTGCGATGCAGGCCACACCCGTCAAGCGGCTGTCGTGGCTGATAATCGGGTTGAAGGCAATCTCATAATCGAACAGCTCACCGTTGAAGCTGTACTGCTCCTCGAGCGTGAAGCGCAGCCCTTCCAGCGCTTGGCCGTAGCGAATGCGCCACGCCTCCCGTGGTAGGTCATCTAATGCGGTGAGCATGTCCGAGCCTTGTTCAACGGTCACCCCGAAGAAGCGCGAGAACATCTCACGCGCTGCCGTGTTGATGACCACCACACGATACTCACGATCCACCGACCAGATCGCATCGCGCGTGTTCTCGATAAACGCGGTGAGGTTGGCTTCGTTGGCTGCCAGCGCCAGCTCGGTACGGATGCGCTCCTCAATTTCCTGCTGCATTGCGCTGTACAATTGGGCGTTATCGACGGCGATGGCGGCTAGCTCCGCAAACGTGGTCAGGCTCTCGACCATTTCACTCGTCACACGCTGATCATCCTCAAAGAACGAGAACCCCAATACCCCAACAACTTCCGACCCATGCCGCAGCGGAACGGCCAAGGACGCACGCACCGCGTCGCTGACATTGTTATTCAGCCGCCCATCCCACGTGCTGTAGTCGTCAATCACCATCGGCTCGCCAGTCGCCCATACCGTTCCCACGAGGCCAACGCCTAACTCGGCGACTGTGCGCTCTTGATCAGCAAAGCGCCCCGTTGCAATTTCCAGCGTCATTTCGTTTGTATCGCGGTGCAGCAGGAACACATAGCCGTGTTCCGTCCCGAGGAGTTCCCCCGACCGGCTCACAATGCTTTGCAGCAAGTCCCCCAGCTCGAGCCGTTCCATCAACGTCAGGGCGATCTCGTGCAGCGTCGCAAGGTACTGATTTTGACGCTTTAGGCGCTGCTCGGCCAGCCGCTTTTCCGTGACGTCGCGCACCAACCCACGGAACCCCACCGGCTCGTTGTTGTCGTCCAAGATCACCGTTGCCGAGGCCTCATACTGTCGCTGCGTTTTGGCGAGTGTAAAGTCAAACGATCTAATCGGCTCACGGGTTTGATACACGTGCTGGAAGGCGCGTCCAATTCGGCGGATGCTCTCCTCATCCATGATGTCGCGGTTGTTCACCAGCGCGGGGTTCTGCCCCTCCAGTTGCAACAGGCGCAGCAGCGCATCGTTCCAAAAGACGAGCGTTCCCTGCAGGTCGACCTCGTAGTAGCCTTCCTCGATGCTGCTGATGATGGCAGCGCTCTTGGCTTCACTGGCACGGCGCGCGCTCTCGGCCTGTTTTTGCGTGGTGATGTCGCGCGCGTTCATCACAATGCCCGCCACCGTCACTTCGTCGATCAAGTTGGACGCCAGCGCCTGAAAATACAGGAAGTGCCCGCCGCGGTGCATCATCCGAAACTCCATAAGAGGGGTCACGCGCTGGCGCTTCATCAGCGCTTGCAGGTGCGTCGTCAAGATCGTGACATCGTCCGGGTGCAGCAAGCTGAAGATGCTCTGACCCTCTACATCCGCCACTTGATAGCCCAAGAGACGGGTCACCGACGGGCTTTGATACTTGATCACCCCTTCTTCGTTGAAGATCGTGATGAGGTCGCTGGCATTCTCGATCAAACGCCGGTAGTACTCCTCGCTGCGCTGCAAGGCCAGTTCAGCGTTTTTGCGTTCGGTAATGTCACGGAACGTGCCCGTGTAGAACACCTCGCCCTCGGTACGCACCTCGGTGATCTGAACTTCAAGCGGGAAAGGCTGCCCGTTGGCGCGCTGTCCCACCATCTCACGATAGGTGTCGGTCTTGGCAGCTTCGTTCACCACCTGATTGAAATCGACTGCGAGCATGTCCTGACGACCAGCGCGCGCCATCGCGCTCCACGGCATGAGAAGCTGCGCTAGCGAGCGCCCTCGCAGGTCAGACGCGGGATAGCCGAAGATGCGTTCTGCCGCTGGGTTGAGCGTCTGGATTTCGAAATTGCGCGCCGAAAATGTGATGATCCCGTCCATCGCCGTTCGCACGATGGCATCTGTGCGGGTCACCGCTTCTTGCAGCGCCTGCATGACTTGGTTGTAGCGCGCGCCGATCATGCCGACATCCGTGAACGCTTCATCGGGGGCGCGCAGCGAAAGATCCCCTGTGCGCTGCTGCTCATCCATCACGCTGAACAAGTTGAAAAGGTCATTACGCGCGCCATGCTCAGAGATATTGAGGCCAACCTGTTCTTCATTCGGCGTGACGCGCAGCGGCTTAAACCGATTGAGGGTGTAGAAAGCGGCATAGGTCACTGTAAACACGAACAGCCCGCAAACGATCACGCCGAGCAACTGCACGATGAAAAAATCAAGGCGGTTGAAGGTTGCCGGGTCAAACCCCAGCAGCTCCGGCGTGCCAAATACCGCCAGCGCCAACGTCCCGAATGCGCCCGCGCCTAGATGCACCGGCACTGCACCGACTGCATCGTCGATCCGCAGGCGAATCAACAGCTTGTCCACGCCAATCATGACTGCTCCACCGAGAGCGCCGATCACCACCGCGTCAAGCGTCGTTACGGCGTGGGCACTCGCCGTGATCGCCACGAGGCCAGCCAACGCGCCGTTGATGAGGTAGAACACATCCGCCCGCTTCTCCAGCCAGTAGCTCATGATGGTGGTCGTGGTCATGCCCGCCGCGCCTGCCACCACCGTATGGAGCGCGACGCTCAATACCGTGTCGTTCATGGCGAAGACGCTGCCGCCGTTGAAGCCAAACCAGCCAATCCACAAAATCATCAGCCCCAGCGCTGAAAGCGGGATGTTGGAGCCGAAGATCGCGTTGGCGCTGCCATCAGGGTTAAAACGGCCCAAACGCGGCCCAATTAGCACCAAGATCGCCAGTGATGACCAACCGCCAACGCTGTGAACGACCGTTGACCCTGCAAAATCGCGGAAGCCCAACTGCCCCAACCAGCCGGTGAACTCGCCTTGCAGCAGCCCGCTCCAAGCCCAATGGCCAAAGATCGGATACGTGAGCAGGCTCATCACCACCACCAACAGGATGAAACTGCTAAAGCGCAGCCGCTCGGCAATCGCGCCTGATGTAATCGTCACCGCAGTGCCGCAAAACATGAGCTGAAAAATAACGAAGACAATTGTTCGCCCGTCATACTGGCCAAACTCAGGCGCGAACATGCTCTGGCCGATCCAGCCTCCAACCGAAGCGCCGAACATCAGCCCAAAGCCAATCAGCCAGAACAGCACCGTCGTCAGCCCGAAGTCGATCACGTTTTTGAGGGCAACGTTGATGTTGTTCTTGCTTCGTGTAAAGCCGCTCTCAAGGCAGAGGAAGCCTGCTTGCATGAAAAACACCAAGCAAGCGCTTACTAGAACCCACAAGTTGTCGATCGTGCCTGCAGTGATGTTCATGGTCTATGATCCTTGTGTGAGCAGATCGGCGAGAGCGTCTACGTGCTGCTGTGCCTGCGCGAGCGTGGCGCTGTGCTGCGGTGGCAGCCCCCCAGCGCTGAGCGCCCGCAACGCTGCCTGCAAGCCCGCGACGCTTGAAGCCAACACCGTCCGATCAACGGTGATGCGCACCCCTGCACGACGACTCAACACTGCCCCCACCCGCGCTTTAAGCAGCACCGGGTTAAACGGCTTGAACAGGTAGTCTTCCGCGCCCAACTCGATGCAGCGCACCACGCTGTCGATGTCGTCGACGGCTGAGATCATGATGACCGGGATATGCTTGAGCGCAGGATCTGCCTTCATCCGCTCCAAGACGTCGTAACCGCTCACACCCGGCATCATAATGTCTAACAGTACCAGATCAAACGGGCGCGTGCTGACTATCTCTAAGGCAGCTGTTCCATTTTCCACCATGACAACTTCGCAGTTCTGGCGCTGCAACCGTCGCCCCAACATATCACGATTCATTTCGTTGTCATCAACAACAAGGACGAGCGGTAGCGATGATTCCATGAGTGTCTGCTCTGGTTGATTGAGTTTATGTCAAAACATTCAAGTGGATTATACACGTGAGTAGCACGACATACGAACAACCTGAGGCACGATTTTAACCGTCCAGCAAATAGTTGTCGTAAAGTAATTGTTCCGGTTCAAGGGAAGCCAATTTTAAGTATGCAGCTAAGGCATCAAGCGCCGCGCGCTGGGGGAGCAGGCCGATCAATTCCGAGCGGTCAACCTCAACACCGTGCTGGGCCGCAAGCGCTGAAACGGCCTGCATCACCTGATGCAGCGGCGTTACGCGATAATCCGTCAAGTTCATGCTAACCTGTGCTTGGCCGCCCACAAGCAGCCCCAGCGCGCGCACCGCTGGCAGACCCCCGCTGCTCTCGCGGATGCTGCGGGCGATCTGCTGGGCGATGGACACATCGGCAGTGTTTAAAAAGACGTTGTAGGCAATCAACGGTGGGCGCGCGCCGATGATCACCGCCCCGGCAGGCCCAACGGTGGCAGGGCCATAGTCTGGCGCACGCTCCGGCAGGTGAATCGTCTCGCGCAGGCGCTCGTACCCACCGCGCCGCACCTCTGCCAGCAGCCGCCGCTCTGGGCGCTGAGCGGCCGCTTCATACAGGTAAACCGGCAGTTGCAGCTCAGCCCCCACTCGCGCCCCAAGGCGATGCGCTAGCTCAACGCATTGATCGAGCGTTGTCTCCCTCAGCGGCACAAACGGCACAACGTCGGCGGCTCCCATGCGTGGATGCTGCCCCCGATGCTGGTTGAGGTCGATCCATCGAGCCGCGGTTTGAATCGCGCGGAACGCCGCCTCGAGCACCGCTTCCGGCTCGCCAACAAAGGTAAGCACGCTGCGATGATGATCGTGATCGCTCGTGACGTGCAGCAAGCGCACGCGCGGCACACCCCGGATCGCCTCCACCAGTTGGGCGATCACGTGCGGGTCGCGGCCTTCAGAGAAATTCGGGACGCACTCCACCAGCGCCGTCATGGACTCACACCCAACGCCGCTAGGCCCGCTTGGGCGCGCGGGTTGTTCGGGTCGAGCAGCAGCGCCTGACGATACGCTTCTGCCGCGCCGTCAGCGTCTCCCGTCCGCATGAGCGCATCCCCCAACGTGCGATAGCCCAGCGATGTAGGCTGCTCGCGCAGGCTGCGCGCCGCCACCTGCCGTGCGGCTTCATTCTGATTGTAGAGCAGCAGCACATGCGCCGTGCGCGCCATAAACGCAGCGTTGTTCGGCTCCGCAGTGAGGGCGGTTTGGCAGTGCTGGAGCGTTGTGTTCAGGTCATCGCGCATTTCGGCCTTCGCAAGGCACAAGTTGCTGAAGCCGCGCGCATCAAGCTGCACCCCCTGCGCGAGCGCCTGCTCGTAACGATCGCGCGATTCCTCGTACTTCTCTTGGAGCAGCAGCGTCTCCGCAAGGTTGACCAGCGCGAGCGGATAGTTTGGGCGCAGCTCTAACGCGGCGTTGAATGCCATCACCGCGTCGTCCAATCGCCCGGCCTTTTGCAGCGTAAAGCCGACGTTGTTCAGCACCACCGGCACACGATCTGGCGGCACATAATCCAACGACTGGCTGTAACGAGCCAGCGCGTTCACGTAATCGCCCTGATTAAACAGCCGCAGCCCCTCCTCAAAGTAGGCCGCCCCGAGCTGCGTGCTGAAGTCGATTACCCCGTCGGGCGCAAGCTGGCGGGCGCGCTCTAACATGGTGATCGCGTTGGCGTACTGCTGGGCGCGTAGGTAGGTCAACCCCAGCAGGCGATGGCCGCGGTAGTGGTTCGGGTTGATCTGCACCAGCCGCGTCAAGTTCTGGAACGCACTCTGGAGGTCGTTGTCGTTGAAGTAGCCCACACTCAGATTTAAGAGTCCGGTTTGGCTGTTGGGGTAATCTGTCAGGTGGTCGCGCCACAGCGTTTGTGTATCGGCCCACACGCTGGTGCGCATCAGCGCGATGACGCACATCATCGCCACGTAGCCTGTTGCCACTCCCACCAACACATAGCGTTGAGTGGGCGCACGGAAGCGTTCCCAGATGAGCAGCGCCGCCATCGCAAACGCCATGAAGATCATCACCGACGGATAATATAGGTATCGATCTGCCCGCTGAATCGCAATCGGGATGATGTTGGAGGTCGGCAGGATTGTGATCACCACCCACACCACCGCAAACGCGCAGAACGGACGCCCCAGCGGTTGAATGATCGCAAACGCGACCAACCCCACCAAGATCAACAGCCCAAGCACCAGCAGCGGCAGGTTGCTCATCACCTCTGCCTGCGTGTAGATGTACATGTTGTTGAGGTTTACCGGCAGCAGCAGCGACCCCACATAGTCCGCTGTCACCCGCAGTTGCAGCGCGATATTCTCTGCCAACGTGCTGCCCCACGGGGCTTTGATCCCGCCGACTTCGGTGTGAGCCGTGAGGATCGTATACACGCCAATAACGCCAATCAAGGCATACGGCAGGTTGCGCAGCCCAATTCGAACGAGGTTTCGGCTGTAGCCCGTCCATAGGTCATACAGCGCGAACAGCACGACCCCGCCCACCGCCGTCTGCTTCGAGAAGATGGCGCAAGCAAACCACACCCAAGACAGCACAAGGTACAGCGTCCCGCGACGCCGTTCGTTGGCTTCAATGTGTGTAAGCCACGCGAGCAGGAAAAAGGTCATACTCAGCGTCGTCTTGAGCTGCGACACCCACGCGACGCTCTCCACGTTGACCGGATGCACCACGAACAACACCGCCGCCAGCAGCCCCACGCCGCGATGCCCCGTGAAGCGCGTCAGAAAGCGGTAGACCAGCACCCCGTTCAGCGCGTGCAGCAGCATATTCACGAGGAAGTAGCCGCCCTGCACCTCAAACCCGAAGAGTTGATACTGCAAGGTGTACGCCAGCATCGTAATCGGCAGGAACGCCCCAAAGTAAGGTTGGGTGAACATCGCGCCTAGGGTGCTGGGGAACCCCTGAAAGAACGGGTTCTCAAAGATATAGCGGTTGTCATCCCACGAGTACTGCAATCGAAACGTGGCCGTTTGCAGATAGATGAACAGCGTCAGCGCAACGATGAGCACAACGGGAAAGATTTGGCTCCAAAAGGGTGATTTTTGCGGCACAAGCCCCGCCTTCTTGCCAACAGCAAATTTGACTTAGCGACTATTTTAACGTAAATCACACCGCCTGTAGCCTATCAACTAGCAGAGTTCATATTTTATGACAATCGGTTTACACTGGTTGAAACATGGTATACTCTGCGTGTACGTTGGATGTGAGAGCAGACGGATCATGGCGACATCCTCCAGCCGGCTGAGTACCCAGCCCTCCAAAACACGTGCTCAGCGCTTAGCCGAGCTGCCACCGCATCAACGAGCCGTGATCGCGGTTATCCTCCCACGGGGTGAGATGTCATACTGGGCGCTGCGGGACGAGGTGCTGCAGAGCGCACACGCCGCAGACGTTTACAACTTCGACGCGACGCTCAACGAGTTGATCGTGCAGGGGTATCTCACCAGCTTTATCGAGGACGGCCAAGTGTATTATCTGGTCGAACAAAATCTCAGCCCCGACAAGCGCGATGAACAAAGCCTCCATAACAGCAACCGCCGCAGCCTCAAAGATACGCTCGACGCGCTCGACAGCATGGATTTTGACGACCCGTTCGCCTAGCCGATTAGATGATAGACAGTTTTCCGCTGCTCGGCGCTGAGGGCATTCATCGCGTTGATGTAGACTTGCAGCATCTCCGTCGCGCTAGAGAAGCGATCCTCAGGCCGCTTTTGGATCGCCCGCACGAGCAAATCGCTCAACACTTGTGGAAAGTCGGGGTGATAGTCCGTTGGGAGCGGGATGGGCTGAGTGACGTGCGCCATCGCCGTGAGATGCCCCGATTCTTCCGAGTACGGCATCACGCCCAGCAGAACTTCATAAAGCATAATCCCCAGCGCGTAAAGATCGCTGCGCGCTGTGAGCGGCTCACCCAGCACAGCCTCGGGGGCCATGTAGTACGGCGTGCCCAGCACCGCATCCGCGTCAGTCAGCGTTTGGTCGATCCCTTCACGTTTGCCCAGCCCAAAATCGCCCAAGTAGATGTGGGGTTTGTTAGTCTCGCGGTTACGTTCGATGAAGACGTTGTCAGGCTTCAAATCACGGTGGACGAGTCCCATCGTATGGCCATAGTGCAGCGCAGCGACTAACTGCTCCAGAATGGGGTAAAACTCCAACGGGGAGAGCTTGCGACGCTTCAAAAACGTCGAGAGGGTCTGGCCGTTGACAAGGTGCATCGTGTAGTAGAGAGTGTCCTCAAAGATGCCGCTGTCGTAAATCGGCATGATGTGCGGGTGTTCCAAGTCTTGCATGATGCGCACCTCACGTGCGAAGCGCCCCTGCAAGCGCGAGTCTGCCATGATGTCGCGGCGCAGGAATTTGATCGCCACCATCTCGTTGGTCGCCATTACCAGCGCTTGATACACCTCGCCCATGCCCCCAGCCCCCAGCAATGGGCCGATGCGGTAGCCGTTGACCTCACGCCCAGTTAATGACTCAACCATACCTGCACTCTTTTCCCTTCCCGCTCTCGATTATACCCAGACCTCATTACTTTTGCGTAGATTGGTGCGCAGGCTCGTTAAAAACTCCTATAATATATTAGATCACCTCAATGGGAATAGACTATGGATGAACTTGTAGGAAAAAGCATTCGCGGGTACGAACTGCATGAGCAGGTCGGCGAAGGTGGTTTTGGCGCCGTCTACCGCGCTGTGCAAACGGTTGTCGGCCGCGAAGTGGTGATCAAGATCATCCTACCCAACTTCGCCAACCAACCTGAGTTCATCCGCCGCTTCGAGGCCGAGGCGCAGCTCGTCGCCCGTTTGGAGCATCCCCATATCGTCCCGCTGTACGATTATTGGCGTGACCCCACGGGGGCGTACCTCGTCATGCGCTACCTGCGCGGGGGCACGCTGCGCAGCGCCATTGAAAAAGGCCCCTATTCGCTGAAAGCCACCGCGCGCGTCGTCAATCAGATTGCGTCGGCCCTCATGATCGCCCATCGTAACAACGTCATCCACCGCGACGTCAAGCCCAGCAACATTCTGCTCGATGAGGACGGCAACGCTTACCTGAGCGACTTTGGCATCGCCACGACGCAGATTGAGGGCAGCAAGAGCGCCAGTCAATCAGGCCGTGTGAGCGGGTCGGCGGGCTATATCTCCCCCGAGCAGATCAACCTCCAGCCCGTCTCCCCGCGCAGCGATATGTACGCCATGGGGATCATCCTCTACGAGATGCTCACAGGGAGGCATCCTTACGCAGGCGCAAAAAGCGCCGTTGCCCTGTTCATCAAGCACGCCAACGAGCCACTCCCCCCGATGGAAGGCGTGCCGGAACCGCTGCAAGCAGTCGTATTTAAGGCTGCCGCCAAGAACCCCGAAGACCGCTACGCCGACATGCTGGAGCTGGCCAACGCCTTCCGAAGCGCGGTGCAATCGGTCGGCTACGATATCAGCCTCGAGCAGCGCAACCAAGTGGAAGAGTTCGACAGCAGCTTTGAACTCACCCCCACCACGCCTACGCTCTCAGCCGTCAACCCCTACAAAGGCCTCCGCGCCTTTCAGGAAGGTGACGCCAACGATTTCTTCGGGCGTGAGAACCTCACCAAGCTGCTGCTCGAACGGCTCGACGACGACCACGAACTGTACCGCTTCCTAGCGGTGGTCGGCCCCAGCGGCAGCGGTAAATCCTCAGTTGTGAAGGCCGGTGTGATCCCTGCGCTGCGCAAAGGCGCGATCCACAACAGCGAAAACTGGTTCATCGTCGAAATGGTGCCCGGCATCTCCCCGTTTGGGGAACTGTCCCAAGCGCTCAGCAGCATCGCCACCTCGCTGCTGCCCGACTTGATGAATTACGCCGCCGACCCTCAAAGCGGTGGACTCAACGCCTTGCTGAAGAAGATCCTCCCCACGTGGAACTCGGAGCTGCTGCTGGTCATCGACCAGTTCGAGGAGGTTTTCACCCAGTGCGAGGAGTATGAACGCAACCTGTTCCTCGACACGCTTCAGCAAGCCATCATCGCGCCCGACAGCCGCCTGCGCGTGATCGTGACGCTGCGCGCTGATTTCTACGACCGCCCGCTGATGGTGCCGAGCTTCAGCCAACTCATGCAGCAGCGCACAGAAGTCGTGATCCCACTCACCGTAGATGAGCTGGAGCGCGCCATCACAGGGCCTGCGCGCCAAGTTAAGGTGTTCTTCCAACAAGGGTTGGCCGCCGCCATTGTGTCCGAAGTCAACGAACAGCCCGGCATGCTGCCCATGCTGCAATACGCCCTGACTGAGCTGTTCGAGCGGCGCGATGGCTCCTTGATGACCACCAAAGCCTATCAAGAGATCGGCGGCGTGTTGGGCGCGCTGGCACGTCGTGCCGAGGAAATTTACACGCAGCTCGACCCCGAACGCCAAGAGATGGCTCGCCAATTGTTCCTGCGTCTGGTGACGCTGGGTGAAGGCACGGAAGATACCCGTCGGCGCGCTCTGCAAAGCGAGCTTTACGCTGCCAGTGGCAACGCGCGCCTGATGGAGGAAGTCATCACCATCTTCGGCAACTATCGCCTGCTGACCTACGACCGCGACCCCATCACCCGCACGCCAACGGTCGAAGTTGCCCATGAGGCGCTCATCCGCGAGTGGCAGCGGCTGCGCGAATGGCTCGACAACAGCCGCGCCGACATTCGCACCCAACGCCTGCTTGACAACGCAGTGCGCGATTGGGAAGAAAACAACAAAGACGTTAGCTATCTGCTGCGCGGTGGGCGCTTGGAGCAGTTTGAGGAGTGGCTCAAGACGACCACGGTGGCCGTCTCTCCGCGTGAGCGCGATTACATCGAGGCGAGCCGCAAAAAGCGTGCGTTGGAAGAACAAGCCGAAGCCGAACGTGTCGCGCGTGAGCAGCGGCAGATCGCACGCAACCGCCGCCAAGCACGCATCATCATCGCCGTGCTGACCGCCGGTATGGCCATTTTAATCCCATTGGCAATCATCTCGTTCCAGCTCAGCATCTCCGCCAATCAATCCGCAGTGGAAGCGAACGCCGCCCGCGAAACGGCCGTACTGGCGCAAAACGAGGCGCTTCAGCAGGCGGGCACGGCCACCGTCGCACAGGGCGAAGCTCTACAGCAAGCGGGCACGGCCACCGTCGCACAGGGCGAAGCTATCGCGCAGGCCGCCACCGCCACCTTTGCGCAGGGGGAAGCCATTGCCCAAGCCGCCACCGCCACTGTCGCGCAGGGCGAAGCCATCGCGCAGGCCGCCACCGCCACCATCGCCCAAGGCGAGGCCATCTTCCAAGCCGCCACTGCCACCTTCGCGCTGGCCGAAGCTCAAAGCCAAGCCAACGCCAACGCGACTGCCCAAGCCGTCGCCATCGCACAGGCCAACATCGCCGCCACCGCCCAAAGCCAAGCCCAGCGTGAGGCGCTCGCCTCGCAAAGCCTTGCCCTCGCCGCGTATGCCAGCCAATTCATCAACAGCAACAGCGCGCTGGCGCTGGCCCTCGCGCTGGAGGCCAACAGCGTTCCCAACCCATCGCTTCAAGTGCAGCGGGTGCTGCTCTCCGTTGTTTACACTGCGCCGCGCAGCTTCCGCGATAATCGCGTCGGTATTAATCGTATGATCTACGACACGGGACGCAACCTCATCTACACCGCCAACACCAACGGGACGATCTCCGTGTGGGATCTGGAGGGTACAGCACCGATCCAGACGCTGACGGGCCACCGCGGCGCCATTCGTGACATGGCCATCAGCCCTGATGGCCGCTTCCTTGCGACGGCTTCGCTCGACCAAACCGCGATCCTTTGGGATCTAGAAACGCGCGAGAAGCGCTTCACGCTGACCGGCCACACCGGCGCGGTGAACGCCGTCGATTTCAGCCCACGGTCAAACCAACTTGCAACTGGTTCGACAGATGCCAGTGTCATCTTGTGGAACGTTGCCACTGGTGAGCGCCAGCGCACCCTCACTTCGGACAGTCGAAATGCGGTCAACAGCCTTGACTACAGCCCGGATGGCCGTGTGTTACTCGTTATCTCGGACGATGCCATCCGCCAATGGAACTTTGCCAACTCTTCGTTTCAAGAGTTTGTCAACTCACCCAGCCGCGTGCGCCGTGGGGAGTTCAGCCCCGACGGCAGCCAGATCGTCATCACCGGCAACGTGCAATCTGGCGTCCCGCAGATTTGGGATGCCCAGCGCCGCACTTTGATACGCTCGCTGCCCGGGCACACGGCGCCCGTGAATGCCGTGCGATTTAGCCCCGATGGTGGCACTATCCTCAGCGCCAGCGACGATTTTACCCTCATCCAATCAGATGCCGGTACAGGGGATGAAATCCGGCGCTACACGGCGCACAGCAACCGCGTCACCGATGCAGCCTTCAGCCCAAACGGCGTGTTTGTGTTCTCAGCTTCCAGCGCGGGTGAAATCTATCAATGGGATGTTGTGCAGTCGTCCGAAAAGCGCGAGTTCATCAACCAGAACGCCAACATCACCAGCCTCAGCACGACAATGTTCAGCCCCCAAGGGCGCTACATCATCACCGCACTCGACAACGGCTCCGTGAGCAAATGGGATCTCCAAAACGACAGCGAAGAACGCACAGTCGTTATCAATCGTCCGAATGTGCCGCAGACGCGCCTCGTGCTGTCACCACTGGCCACCGACGATGAGCTGCTGGCCGCGTGGGGATCAACCGAGCTGCGCTACATCAACCTTACCACAGGGGAAACGCTGCGGCGCATGACGACCGATCAGCCACGCTCATTTATCGAAAGCCTCGCCTTCAGCCCAGATGGTCGGTTGGTGGCGTGGGGTGGTGGCTTCTTCTTCCGCGAGCGCCTGCCGGACTTCACCCGCGCCAGCGTCCTCATGCTCTGGGACGTCGAAACCGGTGAGCTTGTGCGCACGTTCGACGCGCACAACGTGTTCGACGAAGAAGGCCGCCTCGTCGAAGGCTTGAACCGCGCTGTCACGGCAACGGCCTTCACGCCCGATGGGCGCTTCCTCATCAGCGGCGCAGAAGATGGCACCATCTACGTGTGGAACGTGCGCACTGGCGAACTTGTTCGTGAGTTCACTGGCCACGCCGACCGCATCACGCAGATCGTCGTCAGCCCAGACGGGACGCGCGTCTTGACCGGCTCAGCTGACCGCGCCGCCATCCTTTGGGACTTCGAAACCGGCCAGCTTTTCCGCCGCTTCACTGGCCACACGGGGACGGTCAACAGCGTGGCGTTCAACTCCACCGGCAGCGAAATCCTGACGGGGTCAACGGACGGGCGCATGATTATCTGGGATATCGACACGGGGCAATCACAGCAGCAGTTTATCGGTTCAGAATCCCCCATTGTCAGCGTCGCGTTCAGCCCGACAGGGCGACAGGTGCTCTCTGGCTCGTTGGATGGGCGCACCACCCTCTGGGAAGTGGACAGCGCCGCTCAAATTGCCGACTGGGCGCGGGCGAACCGCTATGTGCCGCCGTTCACCTGCACGCAGCGCGTGCAGTTTGGGCTGCCCCAGTGCGATGAAGCGGGCAACCCACCCACTACAAGTGAAAGCAGCGCTGCTTCAGGCTGAGTCCAGCTTGGGGCGGTACTGCACGGCCTCTGCCACGTGGGGCGCTTGGATTAGCTCGCTGTCGGCAAGGTCGGCAATCGTCCGGCTGAGCTTCAAAACGCGGTGATAGGCTCGTGCGCTGAGCTGCATTCGCCGCACTGTCAGATCCAAAATCTGGCGCGCTTCGGGGCTGAGAACGCACAAGCTGGTGACCTCACGGGCAGTCATGTCGCTGTTGCAGAACAGATGCGGCTGCTGTGTGAAGCGCTCACGCTGACGGGCGCGCGCTGCCTCCACACGCTGGCGCACTGCCGCTGAGGACTCCGCCCGATCCTCTGAAAGGAGTCGGTCATAATCCACGCGCGGCACATGGATATGGATGTCGATGCGATCCAACAGCGGGCCAGAGAGCTTGCTCATGTAGCGCTCGATGCTGGTCGGGCTGCATGAGCAGGCATGCGACGGGTCACCGTAGTAGCCACATGGGCAGGGGTTATGCGCCGCCACGAGCAAGAAATTGGTGGGAAAGGTCAGCGTGCCGTGCGCGCGGCTGATCGTCACCACGCGATCCTCAATTGGCTGGCGCAGCGCTTCGAGCGTCTTGAGGTTGAACTCGTTAATCTCGTCGAGGAACAGCACCCCCCGATGGCTGAGCGACACCTCGCCCGGCTTAGGGAGTGAACCGCCGCCCACCAACCCCGCTTGGCTGATGGTGTGGTGCGGCGCGCGAAACGGGCGCTGGCTGATCATCGGTCGGCCCTCGAGCAGGTCAGCCACGCTGTAGATGCGCGTTACCTCCAGCGCTTCTTGGTACGTCAAGCGCGGCAGGATGCCCGCCATAGCGCGCGCCAACAAGCTCTTGCCAACGCCGGGCGCGCCCACCATGCGCACGTTGTGGCCACCCGCCGCGGCAATCTCCAACACGCGCTTGACGTGCTCTTGCCCGCGCACATCGGCAAAGTCGACGAGGTCAGGCGCAGCCGCCTCGAACAGGCTGTCATCAGCGACGTTGGGCTGCGGTGGGATGACGTTCATCCCATACAGATGCTCTACCAACTGCCCCAGCGACGCCACGCCGATCACGTTGATCCCATCGATCAAGGCCGCCTGCCGCGCGTCTTCCTCTGGCACGTAAAGCGTCGTGAGGCCGGCCTCACGCGCGCAGTAGGCAATCGACATCGCCCCTTTGACGTGGCAGATGCGCCCATCCAGCGACAGCTCACCCGCGAACATAGCCTCAGACAGCCTATTGAGCGGCACTTGATCCGTCGCTGCCAGCACGCCGATCGCAATGGCGAGGTCATAGGCTGGCCCGTGCTTTTGCAAATCTGCTGGGGAGAGGTTGACGACATAGCCCTTTTGAGGGAATTGAAGCGAACTATTTTTGATAGCAGCGCGCACCCGTTCCTTGCTCTCGCGCACGGCGCTGTCTGGCAGCCCCACAATGCTAAACTGCGGCACCACCGCCCGCGGGTTAAAGTCAACTTGCACCTCGACCCGTTCGCCTTCTAGCCCCACAATAGCGCACGCATGCACAATCGCCAGCAACGCCTCGTCCCCTCTGCTGCGGTTTATTTGCGTTGAGTATAGCGCAGCTTGCCATCCTGCGCGGGCTGCCGGGGTGGGCGCGTCTGCGACCTGCGGTAAGATTGATGTAGATGTCCGCCCTAGAACCCTCCCGAGGCCGATCATGCAGTCTCTTTACGCCCGTTTTCTGCGCGCCATCCCACCGTCCAACCGTCCTGCACGGCCGCTCGCTGACCTCGTCGGGGAGGAACACGTCTGCCTCGCGCTGGGCTTTGCGCACGCCCTAGCGCTTTGGGGGCTGGTGCGCTTGCAAGACGGAACCATTCAGGCCAGTTCCCAAACAGCCCATTACGCGCTGCTCAGCTTGGCCGAGTGGCTGGCAGCAGACCAACCGATCATCGCAGACTGGGAGACGCGCGGCGTGCACTTCTCGCCGCTTTCCAACGGAGCATCTTTTCTCCACCTGCTGGAGTCGCACCGTTTGGCAACACTGCCCACCCCCACGCCCACCCGCCATGAGCGCGTCGCTCAAGTCCTCATCAAACGATCCCACCCCGAGACAGGCACGCCGCAGATTTTGTTCCAGTACGATCACAACGCGCAGCGTTACCAGCTGATCGGGGGCCGCTTCAGCCCAACACGCGACGCCACCCTCGACGACACCATCCAGCGCGAGATTGCCGAAGAACTCGACGGCAGCTTGCACAGCCCGCGCGACTATGAGCTGCGCCTGCTCGCGGCGGACGTTCAAACGCCGCTGATGCTCTCCCCCACCTTCGGCGCGCTCACCGAATACCGGTTTCACTTCTACCATATGGTCAACTTGCAGCGCCTCCCCGTCCTCCAATCACACGATCGCTGGGTCAACCTCGATGAAGCCTTAGCCGACGATTGGCAACCAGCCGGGGAGCCGCACCTGCTAAGGCTGTTGGCGGCTCACATCGGCAACCTGCACCAATTGGAAGATAGCTTTGGCCACAGCGGCTGAATCTCGTTACACTTGATAGGATCGACTCACTCAAGCAGACTGTTTGGACAGCCTCATGACATCACCGAACACACCGAACAACAGCGCCTCGCCCATCAGCATTGATGTACGCCTGCTCGGCAGCTTACTGGGGCACGTCATCCGCGAACAGCACGGCGATGAATCATTTCAGCTCGTCGAGGACATCCGTAACATCGCCAAGGCGCGCCGCCAAGGGGATGCCAGCGCCACCGACAAGCTCATCACCACCATTCGCAGCGCCAGCCTTGAGCAGAAGAATATCCTCATCAAAGCTTTCAGCAACTACTTCCAATTGATCAACATCGCCGAAGATCAAGAGCGCATCCGCGTTCTGCGCGACCGTGAGGCCAAAGGAACCCTCAGTGAATATCTGTACGACGCGCTGGAACATCTGCGCGCGCGGGGCATGTCCGAGACGCGCGTCCGCCAGCTGTTTGAGCAGCTGCGCCTGCGCTTTGTCTTAACGGCGCACCCCAGCGAAGCCAAACGCACCGAAATCCTGATCAAGCTGCGCCACATCAGCCAGATGATGATGCAGAAGGAGCGCATGTCCATGCTCCCGCGGGAGCGTAAAGCGTGGGAAGCTCAACTGCTTGAGGAAATTGAAGAACTGTGGCAGACGCGCCCCATCCGCTCTAGTCAGAAAAGTGTCAGCGACGAAGTCGAGTTCGGCATCTACTTTCTCACCACCGTCATCATGGACGTCGTCGTCGACCTCTACAGCGAGCTGTACGACACGTTGGAGCAGCTCTACCCCGAAGAGAACTGGCAAGATCTGCACCGCCTCCTGCGCTTTGGCTCATGGATCGGTGGTGACCGCGACGGCAACCCCAACGTCACCGCCGAGGTCACCTTACAAACGCTGCAAACCATGCGCGACGCCGCCCGCCAAGTCTACCTGCGCGACCTGCACTTCCTTGAGCAGCACCTCACCCAGATGACCGACACGCTCGACGACCCGCGCCTTGATGAAGCCTTCCCAACTGTGGCCGCCAGCGATGGTGAACGCTTCCGCGCCATCATCCGCGCCATCCGTCAACGGCTTGAAGTGGACGGCTACCGCAGCCGCATCCCCCTCTTGAACGACCTCCGCCTCGTGCAAGAGGCGCTGCGGAAGCACGGCGGTCAGCGCGTCGCCGAGGGTAAACTGCGCAGCGTCATTCGCAAGGTGCGCTTGTTCGGCCTCTATCTCGCCCCGCTCGACATCCGCGAGGACGCGCGGCTGCATGCGCAGGTCGTGGCGGAAGTGTTCGAACGCTATGGGATTGCGAAGGACTACCTCAACCTCCCCGAGGCAGAGAAACAAGCGCTGCTGCTGCGCGAGATTGAATCGCGCCGTCCGCTGTTCCCAAGTGACCTCAGCCAGTTCAGCGATACAGCTCAGCGTGTTGTGG
Source organism: Anaerolinea sp. (assembly GCA_046719465.1). Taxonomy (GTDB): domain Bacteria; phylum Chloroflexota; class Anaerolineae; order Aggregatilineales; family Phototrophicaceae; genus JANWYT01. The sequence continues at coordinate 24,912 of JBDNCV010000005.1, read as the reverse complement.
CTACGTGGCGCATGATTGCCGAGGCCTACCGCCGCTTCAGCGTCGGCGTGATCGACACGTTCATCAGCAGCATGAGCAAACAGCCCAGCGATGTGTTGACGATGCTCATGTTCGCGCATGAGGTGGGCGTTGCCGACAATCTCGACCTCGTCCCCCTGTTCGAGACGATCGAAGACCTCGAAAATGCGCCCGCCGTCATCGACGCGCTGTTCCAGATGCCTGTTTACCGCAAGCACCTCGAAAAACGCCGCATGCGCCAGCAGATCATGATCGGCTACAGCGACAGCGGCAAGGACGGCGGCTATATCGCCTCGAATTGGTATCTATACGAGGCGCAGCAAGTTATCGCGGAGACGTGCGCGCGCCACGGCATCTCGCTAGAGCTGTTCCACGGGCGCGGCGGCTCCATCGGGCGCGGCGGCGGCCCCACCAACCGCGCCATCCTCTCACAGCCGCCCACCTCGCTCGGTGGCGGCATCAAGATCACCGAGCAAGGGGAAGTCATCAGCTATCGCTACAACAACCGTGAGATCGCGCGGCGGCATCTGCACCAAGTGATGAACGCCGTCATCTTGGCGCTCGGCCATGCCTCCGAGTATCAAGTTCGGCCTGAGTGGTCAGCGGCGATGAAGGAGCTTTCAACGCTGGGCCAGAAGGCGTTCCGCAGTTTCGTCTACGAGAACAAGCACTTCATCGACTTCTGGCAGCAAGCCACCCCCATCAACGAGCTGTCGCAGCTTCGCATCTCATCGCGCCCGGCCAAACGCGGCGACAAGGGCGGCTTCGCGGCCATGCGCGCCATCCCGTGGGTCTTCTCGTGGATGCAAAACCGCGCCATTATCCCCTCGTGGTATGGCGTAGGCTATGCTTTTGAGACCTACTGCCAGCAAATCCCCAACGGCCTTGAAACGTTGCAGACGATGTACCAAAACTGGCTGTTCTTCCGCGCGTTGATCGAAAACTGCCAGCTCGACGTCGCCAAAGCCGATATGGGCATCACGCGCCTTTACGCCAGCCTTGTGGACGATCAGACGATGGCCGAGGAGATGATGGGCTTAATCGAGAGCGAACACGCCCGCACCTGCCGCATGATCTGCCAGATCACTGGCCAAACGTCCATCCTGAGCAATTCGCCCGCCCTGCTCAAGTCAATTGACAGCCGCAACCCGTACATCGACCCGCTGAACTTCCTTCAAGTGGAGCTGCTGCGGGAGCTGCGCCAGCTCGAGCCGGGCAGCGACGCGCACACTGCCACGCTCGACTCGGTGCTGGCCACCATCAACGGGATCGCCGCGGGGATGAAAACAACGGGCTAACGCGCCACCAGCAGCTTGGCACGCCACAGCAGCACGCCGACGATGCTCCCCCACACCGGCGCATAGGCCTGCATCAGCGTATCGCCGCCCGCCATGCTGAGCAGGCCGATGACCGCAAGCATCGCCATCGCCGATTGAATACGCTCCGCGCAGATCGACTGTGTTGGATCATCACAGCCAGAGGTGAAGCTGCGGCTGCGCCAGATCACCAGCGCGAACGCCACCAACAGCCCCAACCCCAACAGCAAGTAAGGCACACTCGGCAGCATTATCGGCAGCGGATGCCACAAAAAGCCCAGCACAGCCAGCACAACGCTCACCCCTACGCCCAGCCACGACCAGCGCGCAGCCTGTGGCAGTCGCGCATCCAGCAGGAAGCCCAGCACCGCCGCCGCCGCAAGGATGCCCCCGTCTATCGCTGTCGCCAGCCCCAGCAGCACCAGCACGCCGACGTATTCCACTAGGCGCGGCACGGGGCCGACAATCCGGCTGACGACGCGCAGCATGACCGCAAGGCCTGCCAGCGCTGGGATCGCCAAGAACGCAGGGGCCACGACGAGTGTCGCCGCCGCCGCCAAAAAAGCCGACGCGTTGTGGTCGGGATCAATGTCGCGGGTGTAGACCCATGCGATGAACACCGCCGCCGCGGTGAAAAAGCCCGCCGCAACCGCCGCTTCGAAACCGCCGCCGTTGATCAACGTCGCCAGCCCTGCGAGGATGCCTGCCGCAGGGGTCAGCAGCACGATATATAAATTGGATCGATAGTGGATCGGGTCAATGGTGCGCCCCAACGCCGTATAACGGTACATCTCGTTTGGGTTGAAGCTTTGCATATGCCCTCGTCTTTAAACAACATGGCTAATCCGCGATGACCATAGCGCCGCAGGATGAGCCAAACCACAATGGCGGCTTAGGGGCGGCCTAATACCGGGTCACGTAGGAACTGCTCACGGGTGCGGGTGGTCTGCTCCCATTGTGTCGGGCTGAGCAGCTCCCAGAACGTCTCGCTGGTGGCGATTCGACCGTTGGAGCGTTCGGCATAAGTCGCCAACAGGTCGAAGAATGCCTCTGTCCCGATGTCCTCGCGCAGCCGCTGGAGCATCTGCACCCCGCGCAGGTACACCGCATTGATGTAATCGCGCGGCGTGCTGAACTCATATACCGTGCTGTCTACTTTGCCCCGTGGATCAAAGTAGCCGACCCGCGTTGACCACCACCAGTCGCGCTCCTGCGGGTAGAACTCCTCGTAGTAGATGTACTCGCTGTAGGTCGAGAGCGCCTCGTCCAGCCACGGCACAAGCGCCGCGTTGTTCCCCACCTGCATATACCACCACTGATGCGCCACTTCATGCACGGTGATGATCGTCAAATAGTTGCGCACGCCGCCGCGAAAGCTGTAAAACCACGTCGTGCTGACGTACACCAGCCCGCTAAACTCCATCCCATCGGGGAAGTCGCCCTGCACGATGGCCAAGCGCGTGAAGGGATAGCGCCCAAACAGCGCCTCAAACTGCTGGAAGGCTTTGGTCGCCTCCGTCAGAGCGTGCGCTGCTCCGTCGAGCAGCATGCCGTTGACCGTCTGAATCGCGTCTGGGAAGGCATACAGCTCCACTTCGACGCCGCTGAAGGCGCGCTGCCGCAGCACACGATAGAACGGACTCATGCTCACGGTAAAGTCGCGTCCGCCGTCAAACTCTGAACGCCATTGATGAGGCTCGAGCTGTGTGACCTCGCCCGGCATCGCCATTACCAGCCCATCCGGCGCGTTCAACACGTTGAGGATAACCGTCCACCGCGCCTGATCGGAGACTGTCTGCTCACCAATGAGCGCGACATCGTTCACGATCCAATGCCCGCCCATGCGCGGGGCCATCACCGGCATCCAATTGCCGAGGTTGATCTGACGTTCGCTGTAGCCCAAGTAACCTTTGTAGGCGATGCGAGCGTCGCCGATGCGCGGCACTCGCAGGCGGAAGGTCAAGTCCACTGACACCTCACAGCCCGGCTCTAGCCCCACCGGCAGCGGAATCCACAGCCGGTTCACGTCGAGGATATAGGTCATCTCCACGTTGTTGAAGCGAATCTGCCCAAGCTGGAACTGCTCCGGCACGCTGTTGGCCTCAATCGCCATCACCAGATCGGTCAGCGTCTCGTCGGTGCGATTACGAAAGTGGATGGTCTGTGCAACGTCGACGGTCTTGTTTGCGTAATCCACGTTGGCGATCAAATCATAGTGGACGGGGTAAGGATCGCTAAAGTCGCCGCAGCGATAAACCATTGGTGGAGGAGCAGTTGGCGTCACTGTTGGCGTGGCTGCTTCCACGCTGCGCAGCTCGCGCGTGGGAGTGGGCGTCGTGGGGGGCACGCTCGCTTGGATGCGCACGGTGGGCATAGTCGGGACGAGCGTGGCCAGCGGCAGCTCTGCCAGTGCATCCCCACGCGGCGAACATCCAACCAACCCCAAGACGAGAAACAACCAGACAGCGCAGCGCATCATGACGAAAACATCCCAGCGGCAGCTAAGCCAATTTGCATAGATTCCCATTCTACCGTAACACTTTTATGAGTTGTGTGTTAATTTTAGTGGTATTTAGCGAAGCAAAAGAAATCATCGACGACAACAAGACGAGGGAAGCATGGTTGACATTTCGCTGGGGGACAGCCTAAAAATCGTTCGCATCAGCAAGTTTAAGGCTATTTTGAGCCTAACGCGCTGGCGAGAGCATGTGCCCTACACCATTCCCACCGTCATCGCAGGCGCGATGATGGCGCTGCATCAAACGCAGGGGCAGCCTGACCTGCGGCTGCTGGCAGTGGTGGTTGCCAACATTCTGGCTCAGTCGTTCGCGTTTATGATCAACGACGTGGCCGACGCGCCCGATGACGCGCTCGACCCCAAGAAAAGCGCCCGCAACATGATCAGCAACGGCACGCTCAGCCACATGGAGGGTATGGGTTGGTCGTGGGGGATTTTCATCTTGGCGCTTGGCCTATTCGCGCTGGCCGGGCCGTGGACGTTCGTCCTCGGGGCCATTCAGCTCATCTTGTGCTACCTATACAGCGCGCACCCCTTCCGCTGGAAGGCACGTGTCGGCACGGATGTCATTTCGCATGCGCTGATGCTGGCCGCGCTGCTGGTGATGACGGGCTTCTTCACCTACAGCGCTGCGCCCGGCCTCGCGTGGTGGATGTTCGGCTGCGCCTTCTTTTTCTCGGCCTACGGCCAATTTTTCAACCAGATTGACGACTACGAGGTCGACAAAGCAGCCGGTTTGCGGAACACCGTTGTGCTGTTGGGACGTCGTGGGACGCGCATCTTGATGTACGTCTGCGCCTTCCTCGCAGTGGCGTTCGCCAGCATCGGCATTCTCTCAGGTGTGTTCCCGTCGTGGTTGGCAACCATCGCGCTGGTGTCGATCTTCGCTTGTGCCTTGTTCCTGTGGGATACGGACATGCGCGGCAACAAGGCCGAGGGCAGCGGCGCGTTCCAAAAGCCCGCCCTGCTCATGATGAACATCGTCATGCTCACTTGGCTGGCGCAGAGCATCGGCTTCATCCAGTTCTAAACGCGCCTCTCCGGCCTCTTTTAAGCTGGCCTGTGCTACAATTGCGCCGAGCATACACTGGGTGAAGAGTCATACATGGCCAGCTTACACGACATCCTGTTCAACATGCAGATCATGTACAGCATCTTGATCGGCGTCTACGCTGCGTCGCTTGCAGCGCGCCAACAGTCGATCAGCGGCAACTTCTGGGGCACCATGCTGATCTATGCCGGGTTGAACGGGGTTACCCTCATCTTAGGGATCATCCTCGCCCTGAACGGCTACATGGTCGTCTCTGGCGGGCGCAACGCCATCTACTTCCTGTACATGGCGTTCTTGTGCGTCATTATGCCCGGCTTATTCAGTTTGCTGCGTGGGCGGGATGACCGCAACGCCGCGATTGCGTTCAGCTTGTTAGCGTTGTTTAACGCTTCTGTGTCGATCAGCATGTTCCAGCGTGGGCTGGTGACGTGGGCGCTTCCATAGGGTGGCGCTGGTCGGCGCTGCTGCTGATCATGCTGGCCGCATGTACCCCACAGCGACAGCCGGTCGGCAGTGTCATCAGCACGCCCACACCCATCACGGTGACCGCTGAGGTTGAGCCGCTGCGCTATGGGCTAGGCGCATCGCTGCGCCCACTGCAATTGGACGACCAACCCCTACGCCAGATCGCCCTCGTCGATGCGCTTACCACGGATGACGCCAGCGGCTACGACATCATCGTAAGCCTGCTGCCGCAAGCCGATTTCATCCAAAGCCCGCAGCCGCTTGCATTGGGTTTCATCCTCACCCAAACGCCGCCGCTGAATGAACCCGCCTTGTACGCAAGTTTGGAGGCAGCACTTGCCCAGCTCGACCTCCCCGGCCTCACCGCGCCCAGCGCTGAAGCAGCCCAACAGGCCCGCCAGCAAGCCCGCTCCACGTGGCTAGCGCACGGCTTCCCGGATGGCCTTCAACTGGTGATGGCTTACGAGGTCGATCTGCTCATCCCAGAGATCACGGCGCAGCTCGCGCTGGCCAACGTCGAGCTGGTGACGCTGCCCATCACCGCGGCCCAGCGCCGCAGCGTCGCCCAGCAGAACCAAGCCCACCTGTACTGGACGCTGCTGGCCGACCCGCAGGTGATCACCCGCTGGCAAGAGGTGCGCCCAGAGGCGCAGGTGCTCGTCGTGGGGGACATATGGTTGTATTACAAGCTGGCCGAGGGCGTGATCGTCACGGGCCACACGCCACAGGGGCTGCCCCTCATCGAACGACAGTAGGCCGCCTATGCAGGTGATCATCACCCACAACAACGCCGACTTTGACGCGGTTGCCAGCCAGCTTGCCGCGCACAAGCTGTTCCCCGAGGCTGTGCCAGTGCTGCCGGTGCGCCTCAACCGCGACGTCAGCGAGTTCCTTCAGTTGTATCGCTCCGGCCTGCCGTTCATCAACTGGCACGATGCCCGCGTGAAGGGCCTCACGCGCATCATCATGACGGACACCGCCAACGCGCCGTCGATCCGCGGCGCGCGCAAGCACACCCCCACCCTTATCATCGATCATCACACGCCGGATCGCGCGCCCGCCCCGCATGAGACGTGGTGGTATGAGCCGCTGGGAGCCACCACAACCCTGCTCGTTGAGGAGATCCGCCGCCGCCAAATCAGCTTGTCGCTGCTGGAGGCAACCCTGCTCGCGCTCGGCATTTACGCCGATACGGGGCTGCTCACCTACGCGCAAACCACCTCGCGCGATGTGCAGGCGGTGGCATGGTTGATCGATCAAGGCGCTGAGCTAGACACGATCCGGCGTTTCCTCGTCACACCGCTGACAGAGGCCCAGCAGCGCCTCTATGTAGCGCTCAGCCAAACAGCGGAAACACGTGTGCTGCACGGCTACGCGATCACGGTGTGCGCCACGCATGTTGACGCGATGCTGGAAGGGATCAACGTCGTTACCAAGCGCATCGCCGAAACGCTCGAGCCAACCGCAATCATCACGTTGGTGGCAGCGGATCACCTCGTGCAGATGGTGGCACGCAGCAGCGACGACGCGATCAACGTGGGTGCATTGGCGTCCGAGTTGGGAGGCGGTGGACATCCGCGCGCTGCCGCTGCTGCCATCGAAGGCCAAAGCCTCGACGATGTGCGCCGTGCGGTATGGGCATGGCTGGAAGCCACCGTCAAACCAGCCACGACCGTCCGACAGTTGATGTCGCGCGGCGCTCAGACTGTCAAACCATCCGACACCATCCGCGACATCGTGCCGCGTCTGCGCCGCATCGGCCATGAGGGCTACCCCGTCGTCGAGTCTGGAAAAGTCATAGGCTTGTTGACGCGCCGCGACGCCGACCGCGCCCTCGAGCACGGTTTGCAAAACGCCACCGTCCGAGAGGTGATGCAGGCGGGCGCGGTGTTCATCTCCCCCGATGATTCCGTAGCCGCGCTAGAAAGCCTGATGCTGGAGAGCGGTTGGGGACAGATCCCCGTGGTGGAAGCTGGCCGCCTCGTCGGGATCGTCACGCGGACTGACCTGCTGCGCTATTGGGTCAGCGTTCATCCACGACCGCGCACGGCTGCTGATACCCCCACAGTGACGCCGTTAGAAGACGTGTTCGAACCGGCCATCGTCCAACTGCTGCGGCTGATCGCCCATGAGGCGCAAGCCGCCAACGCCAGCGCTTATCTGGTAGGGGGTGTGGTGCGAGATTACCTGCTCAAGCGCCCCAATCACGACATCGACATCGTCATTGAACACGACGCAATCCGCTTCGTGGAGGCGCTTTGCAAGCGCTACGGTGGCAGCAGCAGCAGCTATGCCCCGTTTGGGACAGCCAAGTGGGTACTCGATGAAAACATCGCGCAGCAGCTTCAAACCCCGTTGGCGAGCTTGCCGCCCGTGGTCGACTTTGCGACCGCGCGCTACGAGACCTACGCCTATCCGACAGCGCTGCCCAGCGTCTACACCAGCAGCATCACGCTTGATCTGCGCCGCCGCGACTTCACCATCAACGCGATGGCGCTGCAAATCAGCCCGGCGGCCAGCGCAGGCACGCTCATTGACATCTTCGGGGGGCGGCATGACCTTGAGCGCGGCCTCGTGCGCGTACTGCACAGCCTCAGCTTTGTGGACGACCCCACCCGCATCCTGCGCGCGATACGCTTCGCCAACCGCTACGGCTTCGAGCTAGAGCCGCGCACGCGCGAGCTGCTCATCAACGCGCTCCCCATGCTGACGCGGATCACAGGGGAACGGCTGCGCAACGAACTCAACTGGCTGTTTCAGGAACCGAGCGCCCCGCAGGCGCTGCGTCAGATGCACGCCCTCGGCATCGACCGCGCAATGACACCCCATCTGGTCTTTGACGATGCTGTGATCACCCGCATCGAGACGCTGTGGCAGCGCCGCGACAAGCTGCAAGAGGACATCGTGTGGCTGCATTGGCATCTGCTGGCGGCTGACCTCCACGAAACACATCTGCACGAAGTCGCCACGCGCTTTTTGCTCCCGGGCCAGCAAGCACGCCACATTCAAGACACAGCCCGCCTGTGGCAAACGCCCGCCCTCCACGCCGCAGATACCCCGCCCAGCCGCGTCGTGGCGCTGCTCGAACACGCCCACCCCAGCACATGGGAGGCGCTGCTGCTGCTTGGTGAGGGCACTGTGCTCGGCAGCTGCGTCCAGCAGTTTTTGGACGTGTGGCGCAGCCTTAAGCCGCAAACTACCGGCCACACCCTGCAAGCCATGGGCATTGCCGCCGGCCCGACCTATCGGCGTGTGCTGTCCCACTTGCGCGATGCCTACCTTGACGGCATGATTAAAACACCCGAGGAAGAAGCAGCGCTGCTCAAAGCCTTGCTTCAGGATGAGCGCCATGACCCTCCATGACAGAACCACCAACAGCCATCACAACATGAGCGATCTGTGCATCCGGCAGGTCACCCGCGACGACTTGCAGCGCCTCGAATGGGGTGAGATGTTCATCCACTTCCGCAACGTGTTCCGAAAGTCGTTCGTTGAGCAGCAGTTTGGGGATCGTCACATGCTGATTGCCGAGGTCAACTCTGAAATCATCGGCCGACTGTTCGTGCTGCACCGCCGCAGCCAGCTTGAGCGCCCTCCCAAGCAGCGCCGCGGCTACCTTTACAGCTTCTACGTGCTGGAGCCGTACCGCGGCCTCGGCATCGGCAGCGCTCTGCTGCGCGCAGCAGAGGCACACCTGCGGCAGATGTCGTTCCACATCGCCGCCATCTCCGTCGCGCGCACGAATCACAGCGCGCTGCGCCTGTACCGTCGACACGGGTATCAGCTTACCGGCGCGGATAATGGCGAATGGTCATACCTCGATCATCACGATGTATTACGAAAAGTCACAGAACCATGTTATCTTCTTGAAAAAATTTTGCGCGTGCCCTAGAATAACTCCAGATTAGCAAACTTGTAATGTTTCGTAAGGTTAATAGCGGGATGTAACGCAGTCGGTTGATTGCTACATCGAGGGTTCTATGGCAAAAAAGGTCAGCAACAATTTCCGAGTGGTGCCGTGGTCAGGGCACCAACATCCAACACTTAGCACCATCGTCAACCTCCTCAAGCAGCAAAACTACCGCCCCTATCACTGGGAAAACACCCCCAACTATCGCTACGCTGTCCGCACACACAACTACCGCAAGGTGTTCTATGTGGTAGATGGCAGCGTCGATGTCAGCTTCCCGGATGAAAATACGGTCGTGCGGCTCCGCGTAGGTGATCGGCTCGAGATCGCGCCCAACGTCCGCCACGGGATCCAAGTAGGCACGGCGGGCGTGCGCTGCGTTGAGGTATCACTCCCTCAATAACACCCACTGACAGGCGACCGAGCGTTCGGTCGTCTGTTTTACTGTTGTAAGAAATTGGCTGTACCCTCAATGCTGTTAATGATGAGAGTTCAACAGACATGATGCCTGATGTCAGCTTCGGCATAGCTTTTATCGCTGGCTTGCTCTCGTTCATGTCGCCGTGTGTGCTGCCGCTTGTGCCTGCATACATTGGCTACATGGGTGGACGCATGACGCACACGCTCGCGCTGCAAGGCGCAGGCAAGCGCCCTTCAGACGCGATGACCACGGTGCAGCGCGCCAACATGCTCGCGCACAGCCTGATGTTTGTCGCTGGTTTTACCGTCGTGTTCGTGTCCATCGGTCTAGCGACCACTGCGCTGTTCAGCGTGCTAGGAAGCACTGCCGCTTTGATGACCGACATCATCAGCCGCCTCGGTGGGGTGATCATCATCCTGTTCGGGCTGCACTTCATGGGGGCGCTGCGGTGGCTGTTCAAGCGGCTCCGCCAATATCCCATTTTGATCTCCACGCCCATCACTACGGTTGTCATCGGTGGCTTGCTTACTGCTCTGCTGCTGTGGGGCATGATCGAACCCATTGCTGCGCTGCCCTTCATTGCGGCGGTGTGGCTGTGGTTGGTGATTGGGGGAGGTTTTCAGCATGCGCACAGCTTCTGGCTAGATGTCCTTAACCGCGTTGAAACAGCTCTTTACAGCGACACCCGCCGCGATATGTCCAAGACATCGGCCAACGCGGGCGTGGGTGGGTCGTTCTTCATGGGCGTGGTGTTCTCCGCAGGGTGGACGCCATGCATCGGCCCCATCTACGGCACGATTCTCACGGTCGCGGCCAACACCGGTGATGTTGCCTACGCCCTGCCGCTGCTGCTGGCCTACTCGCTCGGCTTGGGCGTGCCGTTCGTGCTCGCGGCGGTGCTCATGGGGCAGACCCAGCAGGCGCTGCGCAAGCTTCAACGTCACGTTCACCGCATCGAACTTGTGACTGGATCCCTGCTTGTTCTCATCGGCATCATGGTCGCCAGCGGTCAAATGACCCGCCTCACCCAAGTGTTGAACAACGACTTCGCCGATCTCTCGATTCGCATCGAGGAATGCGGGGTCGGCGTTTTTCAAGAACGATTGACTGTAGCTCAGGTTGGGGATTGCCTCAATGGCACGCTGCACACGCTGGTGCTTCGCCAAAGCAGCACTGTCACACTCAGCGCCGAGGGGCAGCAGCAGTTTGTGCTGCCGTTGGAGGCTGGCCAGCGCATCAACATCGAAATCAGCGATTACCCCACCGGATTCGCGCCTTTGGTGAGCATCGCGAATGCAGAGGGGCAGCAGATCGCACAGGCTGTCACACCTTCTAACCCTGATGGTGCGGTCTACCTTGCATTGGCAGACGTGAACATCCCCATTAGCGGGCGCTACACGGTTACTGTCAGTGGTGATGAGGGTCGCTTCCGCTTCCGGGCGGTGCTCAGCCCACAAACAGCAGCGACTCTCCCAACGAATCCACTGCCGGTGGCCACAATCACAGAGGTTGCCCAGCAAACTGACAGGGTCGGCGCGGAGGTTGGAAACGCCGCGCCCTCTTTTTCGGTCATCACGCGCGATAACGAGGTGGTCACGCTGGCGGGACTGCGAGGCAAGGTCGTGGTGGTCAACTTCTGGGGCACATGGTGCGCCCCCTGTGAGCGCGAAATGCCAGAGCTGCAAAGCCTTTATGAGCGGTTTCAGGCTGATGGTTTGGTCATCATCGGTCTCGCCGTCAAAGACACGCCCGAGGCCGTTGATGCCTTTGTGGTCGAGCATGGGCTAACTTTCCACATCGCGCTGGACGACGCCCTTGAGATCACCCGCAGCTACGGCGTCATCGGTCAGCCCACCACGTTGCTCATCGGCAAAGACGGCATCATCCAGCATACTTTCCACTCCGTCATCACCGCTGATGTCCTCACCCCGCTGATCGAGGATGCACTTACGCTCCAAGGTTAGCCGCGTTGTTGGCGCTGCCTCGCTTCTGGTCGTGGCAGCGTGGATCCTAACCGCGGCTGGCCTCCCCCAACGTGTCGATTACACTGGAATATACCTTGAGGGCATTGGTCGCGTCGCGCCAGAGGTTAACGCCTTCGCCCCTCCCATCACCGCGCGCCTGCTGGATGAATCGATCGCTGTCGCGCCAAACCCTTCACGTGTGGTTCTAGTCAACTTCTGGGCCACGTGGTGCGCCCCGTGCGAAGCCGAGCTGCCGATTCTGCAAGCACTGCACGATGAAGGCGATGTGTTCGTCCTCGCGGTCAACATGGGCGAGCCGCGCGCGCGAGTCGAGCGCTGGCTAGGCGAACGTGAGATCACCCTGCCCGTCACACTTGACCGTGACCTTGCTATCACACGCCTTTATCACGTGCGCGGCCAACCCAGCACGTACATCGTTCGCCCTGATGGTAGAATAAGCCACATCGTGTTCGGCGCAGTCAACGAAACGACGCTGCGCGCTCTACTGCGACCATGAAAAGTGAGTAAACGCCCATGACCCCTTCTCCGATTCCGCCGCGTGTGCGTGCCAACTTGTGGCTCCTGCGTCTGACTGACAACTGGCTGCGCATCGCGCTGGTGCTCATCGGCGCGTATGCCCTGCTGCCGTTCGCCGCGCCGACCTTCATGAAGATCGGATGGGAAGCGCCCGCCAACCTCCTCTACACGCTCTACAGCCCGATGTGTCACCAGTTCGCCTTTCGGTCGATCTTCTTGTTCGGAGAACAGCCCTTCTACCCACGCGAGATCGCCGGCACACCGTGGGTTTCCTATGAGACGGTTATCCGCGACCTGCCGGATGTGGCGCAGCCTCGATCACTGGATGACTTCAGCCTGCCGTTTGTGCTCTCATCGCGCAGCTTCGTCGGCAACGAGCGGCTCGGTTATAAGACGACGCTTTGCGCGCGCGATGTGGCCATTTATCTCGCGCTGTTCGCAGGCGGCCTCATCTACGCGGCTGCACGCCGCCGATTGCGCCCAGTGCCCTTGTGGATTTATGCCATTGCGGGTTTTATGCCAATTGCGCTAGACGGCTTCAGCCAGCTGCTAAGTTATGAGCCGTTTCGGCTGTGGGACGTGCGCGAAACGGCTCCATTTTACCGGATTGCGACCGGCGCGATGTTTGGGTTGATGAACGCTTGGCTGGCTTTCCCCTACATCGACGCTGCGATGCAGGATACAGCCAGCCAAATTCGTTTGAAACTACGCCGCTGGCAAGCGCGCTAACCGCAGTTGCCGGTTGGGCAGTCTTGCTGAACGTTCGTCGGCGTAGACGTCGGCCGCGGCGTATTGGTCGGGCCTTGGGTTGGCACAGGCGAAGCCGTGCTCGTCGGTGGCGCCGGTGTGAAGGTGTTGGTCGGCGGCCCGGGGGTGAACGTGCGCGTAAAGGTCGGTGTCGGCCCGGGCGTGTTGGTCGGGCGCGGTGGCTGCGTGGGCGGCGGCGTTGGGTTTGCGTTGAGGAAGATTTCCCCTTGTGGTCTGCCGCCCGAGCCACCCGAGCCGCCCGAGTTGTTAAGTCCGCAATCGATGAAGAAGCGCGTGCCGTTGAAGTCGGATGGCGCAACGCCAATCGCATCCAAGCGCACCGCGCCTACCCCAGAGAAATTGAGGTATATATAGGTAACGCTACCCGGGCCGGCGGCAAAGGTATACGCCACACGGAAGGGATGGCCGTTATCCCGCCAGACGCCCGCGCTTGTGTCATAGGCTGACGTGACTGTTGGCGGGTTCGGCTGGCCGACGACAACACCCGGCGGACGATAACCACCCACAGCATTCGACTGCCACACCGTCGTGCCTGTGCCGGGCACACTCGCATTGATGCCACCGTCGGTGCTCACGACGACACTCTCCAACCTCAGCCCAGCCGATCGCCACGCAGGCCAGACCAGCTCAAAGCCGAGGAACGGCGCCACGACGGTACGGTTATTCGTCACGCGCAGCACCACATCACCAAATGGATCGAAGCGATCAAAGGCCACTTGCAGCGTGCTGGAGGCACAGTCCGGCGTGAAGGTCGGGCTGGGCGTGAAGTTGGCGGGTGGCGGCGTCGGCGTGGGCGGCGGCGGCGGGGTGACGAAGGCGACGCGGCATTCTGTCCCCAACGGGTTATGGAAGAAGAACTCAGAACCGGAGAATTCCCAACCCTGATACCACTGCGACAAGCGAGTCGGCCCGTCAGTGAACGTCGCCTCAAACACGGTTGGGTCATTCTCGGTGCCGGTCGGTGAAGGTTCAACCCAGAAACGGTTGCTCGGGCCAATGTACACCACACCCTGCGGGCTGTTGATGTCCCCGGCAGGGAAGATCGCCGCGCTGCGCGTGTCGGTATCGGACTGTGGGTCATTCCCGCGCCAGAAGATCTGTAAGTTCAGCGTGAACATCGTCACACGCATGTTGGGGAAAGCTTGCTGCGCGGGCGTGTTTGCCCAGACGAGGCGCGCGCCAGTGATGTAGGTCGGAATGTCGTTCTGGTTGAGGAAGCGCACGACCAAGCGATTGTCCACCAGCGCAATCGGCTGCAGCGTGATCTTCTCACACGCGAACGGTGATGGCGTGGCTGTGTTTGTCGCCGTCGAGGTCGCGCTGGCCGTGAACGTCGCGGAGGCTGTCATGGTTGCCGTCGGCGTGTTAGTCGGAGGTATCGGCGTCGGTGAGAGGAACGGCGGCCCTTGAAACCCGCTCGGCCCCAGCGCGCGTTCCGCATTCGTCACGCGGAACGATTCGTTAACCGCGGCACGCGTAGACTGTAAGCGAACGAAGCGCCCCAACGGCAGCGGCGTAATCAGCGGGTGGTTGTAGGTCACAATAATTGTGATGCGCTCACCCGCGCCGCCCGCGTCCATCGTCGGCACACCATATTGATCTAACACCTCGGTCACGTTCGGCAGAGGGCTTTCGCGCAGGATGCATGCGCCCTGCGCAAACGCGAACTGGTTCGTATCGGTTGCAGTGTGGTAGCGCAGGCGCGAGCCAGTCGGATCATCGGGATTGTTTAGAATCGCAGTGAAATCAGATGGGAAGCGGCGTGACCGAGCGCTGCAGATAGTCACGGTGAAGAAAGCGGGATTGTCGAGGCTCGGGCTTGGGTTCCCATACTGAGTGTAGAGAAAGCGTTGAAGCATCATAGAAGGCGTTTCACCTTCGCGAATGTTCGTCTGTGACGGGTCAAGCGCCAAGCCCGCCGCCCCAATGCGCGCTTGATCGTAGATCGACGGCAAGCGCAGCATATCACGCCGATCCTGATCGCTCTTGGGGTCAGGGAAGCAGTCGCGCTCACCATACCAAGTGCGGTAGAGAAACTCTGAATTAGGCTGCCCTGAATCCTCATAGACCGGCACACGGATGAAGAGCTGCCCGTTTTCGTAGCGGTAGCGCCGCGCGAAAGTCTCAGCGCCAACCTGCTGCTGGAAGGACACCACATCGAAGTTGGCAGGCGTCCATAGGCGCTCCTCATGAATGCCAACTTGGAGGTTTTCCCGTTCAGTGGTGCACGGGATCATATCAAGGCTGTAGCGATTTTCATCAAACTGCCCAGTCACGGTGTAACGAGCCGCCGCGCGTGAAGCGTTTTGGATCGTCACCCACGATTGGAACAAGCGGCCAAATTCGATGATCCCAAACAGGAGCAGCAAGAGAATAGGCAGCGTGAGCGCAAACTCGGCGAGCGTTTGCCCCTTGGCTCTCGGATCGATGGGTACAGCGTGATTATCCATAACCACTCCTAGTCTAATCTCGGCTTAACGCGAGAGGCGCGTAAACATGCGCGATGCGATGTCGTCGAACACGAACTGCAGCTGATTGTAATCCGGCGCGTAGTAGTAGTTGCCGCAGTTGGTTTGCGGCGCCAAGTGGCCGTACATGCGATCGGCTTCCGCCTCAGACAAGACGCCGTTTCCATCAATGTCATACGTACCACCCACTGGCCCTTGATCTTGGCGCTGGCAGGGGTCGCGCGGGCCAAAGCCTCCGGGCCGCGAGGTCGTCCCCGGGATGATGTTGCCGTTGCTGTCCTTTAGCGGGAACAGCATGGCTTTATACCAGTGGTTGTCGATCTGGTTGTTGTCGCCCACGTCCGCGATGTAGCGCAGGAGCTGCTCGGCAAGGCAGTTGCCCGGGTTCAATTGGCACAGGATCTGCGCGTTGTTGTTGTCGCGGATGTCGTAGGTCACCCCGTTCAATGTACGATTGAAGTACTCCAAACCAAAGCCAATCGTGAAGATCGACGGCAGCAAGATGTTAGAGTCGGAGTCGCGGCGCAGCGCGATGTAATCGGCCCAGTCGCGGGCGTAATCGTCGGCGTCGTAGTGGTATTGATTGTCAACGCCGGTGTGCGGGTCGCGGCAGCCCTCAAGATCCACATCGTAGAGGTTGTTGTTAGCGCGGTTCCATGACAGCTCCTCGGCGGCGCTTTGCGGGCCGTTCAGCCCGTACCAGCGCGGCTCCGTGGGGTCGAACAACACGTAATCTTTGTCGCCCATCGGCGGTATCGCCACACAATTACCACCCGGCCCAGCGCAGGTACTTCCTGTCTCTATGTTCTTGTAAATCGGCGGCAGCGGGTCAGCAGGAATCCCAGCAGGAACCGGTGGGTTGTAAAGCGGACGGAAGTTGCAGAAGTTGCGCGAGCGCGGCGACTCGTCGGAGCAGTGGGGGAAGCGCGCGAAGCCTGCCGACGAGTCATTCCCCGGGAGCGTCAGCTCAGCGGGGCGGCTCGGCGTGCCAAACGGGCACAGGCCGTGGCCGCCGTATTGACCCGGCTGACCAAACCCGTTCAATTCATTATTCCAAGCATAAGGCCGCGACGCTTGGATCAGATCACGATTGCGGCGCACAGGGTCGCTGCCGGCGGCGCCACCGCTGGCCAGCAAGATCATCACCCAAACAGTGCCGCTTTGGCGGATGGTCTGCGGGTTCAGCAGCGCGTTGCTAGCTTCGCGCAGGCCCGCGCCCACGTTCGCGCCGCGGCAAGACGCCCAGCGGTCATACGACATGTCCGTGTTGTAGTTGTTCGGGTCGTTGATCGCCCCGCGATACAAGCGCACGCCGTTCGGGTCAATGTAGCCCGCCCAACCAGAGTCAAACTCTGCGCTCGGAATGCTCGCGCGCTGCAAGCCAAACTCGAACAGCGTGCGATCCGTGCGCACCGCACCCGCGTTGCCGAACGGGCAGGCGTTCCACACAGGGAAGTTATACAGTTCAGGGAACACTGTACTGCCGTCCACATTGCTCGGGTTGGCAAACTGCTGGCCGTTGGGCTGCGGCGGATTGCTGTTCTTGCCAAAGTCAATTGGGATTGACCGACCATTTTGATCAATGCCTGCGGCAAAGCTCGTCCACTGGCCGGTGACGCGCACCGCAGCGTTGGTGATGTTGCCCGGGGTGTAGACGTAGAAGTTTGGCTCGGCGCGCACACCCACGAGGCGGCGCAGGGCTTCACGCGCATCGTCGGCGTTTTCCATCATTGCGCCCGGGCGGCAGCGGTCGTCCGTGTTGCCCGCGGTGCAGAACGGTTGACCACCCACCAGATAACCGTAGGGGTTCACCAAGAACGCCGTGCGGTCGTAGGTTACAATCGCCATGCGGTCGCCGCGGGTGAAGTCCACGCGATCCATAAACTCCAACACGGCGGTGCGCGCTTGCTTGAACGGTTGGCACACAAGATCACTGAAGTTGTAGTCACCGTTGGGATCGTTACAGCAGCCAAAGTAATTGTACGTGGGCACGAAACCATCCCAATTGGTCTCACCAGCTGGCCACGGCAGCCCTGCCAAGCCAAACGTCGATTGTGAAAACCTCTCCGCGTTGCTGTTGTTCAAGAGCCGCACAAAATTTCCGTTTGCGTCAAAGTGCCCCTGATACAAGATCGTGTTGAATTCATGAGCCTGCGGGAAGAAACGCACACGACACTCCACGCGGGGGTGGCTTTGCGTCCCATAGCGCGCGTTGAAGAAGGTCGAATTGAACTGCACCGTGTAAGCCGGGTCAGATAGGGGTGTGTTGCCATTTCCATCCGGGTAGTAGAGGCGCGCGTTCACGTTGGCCTGCCACGTGTTGAGAAGGCTCATCTCTGCGGGAATGGCGCCGTTGCCCTTCCAGAAGTCAAATTCTGACGGGCGGTTGGTCATCCCGGGTGGATACTTGGCTAGATAGACTTCAATTGCTCGCGGTGGACGATAGATGATGCCCTGTCGCACATCGCGCGCCCAATCTTCAACTGTTGTGAGCGAAGCCATAAACTCGCCCACGTCCATGATGATGACCACGTCAAGTGACGCCGTCTCCGACACAGAGGAGGCTTGCAAGATGAAATTCTGGAACCCAAGCAGCCGCATGAACACCGTCGGTGATTCGATCTGGGCAGTCACACGGACGAGCTTGGCCTGATCGTCGCGGCACAGCTCATCGCCCGGGCGCTCGTCAATCGGCAGGCTGATACAAGTATCGACAAGCACGTTGAGCGGGTTGAGGCCGTACAGCTCGATGAACTGGCGAGCCGCCAACCCCAATGAGGCCTGTGTGCGATCTTGCCGCATCTGGTTGGCTGCCGCGATCGCTGCCGCATCCGTCGCCCGTGAGAGCTGCGCATAACGCACAAACATGAGCGACACATCGGTCGTGATCCCCACGAAACCCACCAAAGCAATGAAGCCAATGGCCAATACAATGATCGACTGGCCAGACTCATTGCGCCGCATCCAACGCTGGAACTTACGATAGTAGAACGATCTCATCATGCCCTCGTTCAGCACACTTACGGCAGACCATAGATAATGTTGGGTTCAGCAGCGGGCACAGGGAACGACGCCCACGCCGAGATCACAATGTTGTTAACGTCGCCAAAAGCCGCGATGATCGGCTCTACAAACGGGAAGCGCAGCAGCGGCTCGTGCTGCCAGAACATCTCCACGATGACGATGCCGTTGCTGGGGATAGCCGCCCGCCGCAGGTTCCACGGCGCCACGCCCGGGGGATCTTCATCGATAAATGTAGGCAGGTTGATTAACGCTTCCACGTCAGCGCTGTTGAAATCCGACCCCCAGCACAGCGCTGGGCGGCCTGCATTCATCAAATCCGTCCGCAGCTTTTGCGCCGTCCACACAAAGCCGAGCTGCGCTTCAGCCTGTTGTAGATAATCAGGGTTGGGATCCATGCCATCGAGTTCAATGAAGCGCGGCTCCCCTGCCACCAAGATCGCATCACGGCTGTTGTTGGGGATGTAGTCAAACGGATCTTGCCCGGGAATAATAACACGTGTGCCGTTGTCATCGTACACGTTGCATTCGTTGGCGCGTTTCGGGTAGCGCCCGACGACGATCACCTGTGGCCCGGGGCGGAAGCGGCCTGCGGTCACTGGGATCCCTTCGAAGTTGTAAGTGCGGCTGTACAACGCTACCGCCAGTTGATACTGGCGCGGGTCGGTTGCAAGTGACGGCAGGGTGATTGACGCCGGGTTGGCGTTGTTGATGGCTTGTGTGGCAAACACCGAAATCACAATGTCATCTGGGAAGGGGATGGTGTCGATAATATTCCCCTGACGATCTCGTATCACCTTCACTGCGTTCTCTGTTGAATTGGGGGCTCGTCCAGCCAAGCGCAGCGGTTCAAATGAATTCAGCATCGTGCAGGCAATAAAGTTGTAGAAGCCTGTGCGCGTGGTCACCAAGTTACAATCACGATATTGTCGTGACTCTGCTGGGATTTGACTCTCTGACGTCCCATACGCCCGTAGGTGTACCACAGGGTGCGCCGACGCCAGCTCATTCCAACTGAGCGGGCTAAACTCCCCCGTAAGGACAGTACCGGCGCGCGCGCCAACCCGCGTCACCTCCAGCAGCGTAAGATAACGATTGGCGAACCAGCCGATCTCCACGATGCCCGCGATCATGATGGCCAGCAGCGGGATGATAAAAGCCATCTCCAGAAGGCTCTGGCCAGCCTGCGCCCCGCGCGACTGCGGGCGCGGTGCACCATCGAGGACGCGCAGTACGGCATGAATAAGTCGTTTCATATAGAGATACCCCGCAAGATGACGACGTAATCGGGCACTTAAATCATACCACACGGCGAAAACCCGACTGTTTGACGTTTATTCAGTTTTTGTACAGATTTATTTACGCGGCTAACGCCTACTCCTCGGCCTTGTCCTGAGGCTCAGTGGGTTTGGAGAGACGCGAGATGCGCCGCTCCAACTCATCGTCCACGGCGATCTGGTTGACTTCCGTGCGCACCTCATCCAACACGTCACGCTCCATAGGCTGCGTGGCTTCCTGCGTCAATTGGGCCAGCTTCTCGCGCGTCTGATCGAGTTTCTGAGTGATCGACTTGGCCAGTTCCACCCCCTCGGCATATTCCTCATCGCCGATCTTGGCGTATTTGCTGCGGCGCTTGCGGATGGCCTGTTCCTTGGGATCAGGGGTCGGGGCGGACGGGGTGGTCGCCGTCGCGGGGGGTGTAACCTCAACCACAGTTGCAGCCGTGTCGTCGCTCGGCGTGTCGTCAAACTCGACCCGCACACTGACCTTGCGCGTCTCGGGGGGCGCTTTGGTCGGCTCACCATCACGCGGGGCAGCGGCGCGCGGCTCCGCAGGCGGGGGCGCGTCGCGGCGTGGGGCCTGCCCCAGCACGTGCACCGGCGCCACTGGGACAGACTCACTAGAAGACGAGGCGCGCGGCGCACTTGCCGCTGCCGAGGACGCTTGCGGCGCTTCG
This sequence comes from Anaerolinea sp., assembly GCA_046719465.1. Classification (GTDB taxonomy): domain Bacteria; phylum Chloroflexota; class Anaerolineae; order Aggregatilineales; family Phototrophicaceae; genus JANWYT01. Next base: position 4,498 of record JBDNCV010000005.1, on the reverse strand, counting down.
GTCTCTTCATCGTCGTCTTGGTGAACGATATAGTCGAGATAATTCACTTTACTTATCAATTCATCGGTCACCTCTCGATGCTGGCGCAGCTCCAGCTCGGTGCGTTCGAGGTTCTGCTGCGCCTTTTGGAGCTGTTCGAGCGCAAACCGCGCGTCGAGCTGCCGTCCTTCGGCCACGGCTTGATCCGCCGCGGCATCCCACCGTGCCACCTCTTGCCGCAGTTTATCGGCGCGCGCTTGCAGCGTTTGTTGATAGTTCTCCGCGTCGGCGATGCGCTTGCGCAGCACCTCCACATCGCGCGCGAGGCCACTTTTCACTTGGCTGCGCGCGACCCGCTTCCGTCCGCGGTCGTCATCGTCAGTGGCAATCGGGCGCAGCACGTCGTTGATCTGTGAGGAAATCAGCGTGTTGAGCTTACGAAAGAAGTCAGCCATGAGAAGTCTCCTATGCCCTATGATGGGCTACTCGTTTCACAATTTTCGTCCCACGCGATGCGATAGACCGACATATTTTCCGTGTCGAACGCCAGCGTGGTTGGGCTGTTGGTGATGAACACACGGCATAGACGCGGATCATTCGGATTTCCCCCCGGTATCTGATACGGGAACCCGAAAAAATAGGCTGCGCCCTGCTCGCGCATCCACGTCCACATCGAGTCGGGGTCGCCTAACAGCGGGATCACGTCAGGGTCGATCAAGCCTGCAACGTCGAGCAAATCACTACGCCCCGCAAAATATCCTACCGCCCCGATGTCGTAAAGCGCCAGCAGTTCGTCCGGCGGCAGGTTGTCACGGATCCAAAGCGCGCTGGTCACCTGTTCTTCGTTGATAATGCGAACGTCTGTCACATAGGCCTGCCACCCTAACAATAACACGAACGCGAGCGCTGTGCTCGCGCCGGAGAGCGCCACCACGCGCGAAGCCACTCGCCCCAGCCTCTGCCGACGAGCAATCACTAACCACCAACACACCCCCACTACCCCAGCGAACACGAGCGAGGGCAGCGCGGGCAAAAAGTAACGCCCGTGCTGCATCGGCGCGGGGAGCTGGATAGCATAGAGGATCGTCTGCGCAGCATACCACGCGAGGGGCATCACAAACAGCGCCTTATGTGAAGCCTGCCGCACCAGCAGGACATACGGGATCAAGCCCACCACCCAAACAGCCTGTGGCCCCACAATCATCTGCGCAAATACACCCCAATAGCGCACTGGCAGGGGCTGCGCCAACAGCGCCTCTACCATGCGAAACTTGGCCGCGCCTGTGTTAGGGAGCAAGCCGCCCGTCTGCTGCAAGTTGAACAGCAGGTACGGCAGAAGCACCACGCCGCACACCGCCGCCGAGACGCCCCCGAAGCGCACCACATCAAGCAGCCCGCGCGGGCGCAGCACAACCAGCGTCAAGCCGCACACTGCGCCCAGCAGGATCCCCTCAGGCCGTGTGAGCGTCGCCAGCGCCACACCCACCCCGAACAATCCTGCACGCAGGTAAGAGAAGCGCGGCGCGGCCTGCTCATGCACAACAGCGAGATAGAGCGCAAACGACAGCATCATCAGGATGATCGCTTCCATGCCAGCCCCCGCGGCCCACACATGATGCCACGTGCCGACCAGCGCCAAGCCCACCGCCCACGCGATCCACGGGCGGTCTGGCAGCAGCACCGCCGCGAAACGCGCCCCTAACACGCCCATCAGCGCCAAGCTGGCAATGCCCAGCGCATGCGTGTAGGCGGCAAAAGGCAGCCCCAAGCGATAGCCGACTGCGAGCAGCACTGTGTACAACGGTGACGTGGACGCGGTAGATGGCTCCCCGGGGATGAACGACCACTCGCCCAACGTGCCGAAGTTGCGCCCGTAGACTTGATGAATCCAGCTATCATCCAATGGAAAGCCCCCGCCAGCGCCCAGCACATACCATGTGCCGAGAGCGGCGGCGATGAGCATCAGCACCGCGTCACGGCGCAAGGCGGCGCGTGTCATACAGCTCCACCCCTTCAAACGACAGTGGGATCAACCGCCACGCCTCCGGCACAGGGGCGCGGTTCAGCGGCAGCGGCACGTTGGGGTACTCCAGCAGCACAAAGTCAATCTCATACAGCCTCACCAATTCCTCTACCACATTATACGGCTCATTGGGCAGCACGACGCCGCCAATCCCGGTGAAGAAGTACAGCTCCGCCGGGTCGTTGCGCATAACACGGCTGCCTGCGGGAATAACATCACGCAGCACGTCAAAGTAAACTGGCGTGGTCGCGGTCACCCGTCGCTGGAGCATCAACGCCGCGCTGAAAACCATCACCAGCAGCAGCGCCGCCACCGTAAATACGCGCTGGGCGCTCGCCGCCCGCCAATGCCGCCGCCGCTGTGCCACCCACTCTACCGCACGATCCAGCCCATCCAGCGCCAGCGCCGCCCAGAACGGCATCAAGGCCGCCGCCCCGTGGAATAGCCCGCCGCGCATCCCCGGAAAGGGAAACACCAACGTAAACGCCGCGTGCAGCCCCAGCGCGAAGATAAACACCGGCCACCACGCGCGATTATTACGCCGTGCCCACGCCCCGATGATCATCAGGGGGAACAAAACCAAAAAGCCTTGCACAAACAGCAGCGTTTGAAGGTTGGTGATGAACGCCTCAGCGCGGCTTGAAATGAGCAGATCAAAACCGTTGGCAAAGAAGCGCTCTGCGCTGGCGGCAGGCGGGAAGTTGAACAGGTCGTCATACGTCGTGTACCAGATGGCTTGTGTGCCGCCCACAGGCAGCAGCGTCCCCAGCGTGGCGTAGTTAAACGCGAACCACGGCCCCATGACCACCAGATAGCCGCCGACCAGCGCCGCAGCGTTCGGCACGCTCGACCAGCGCCGCAGCGCCGCCAGCACACACACGCCTGTTAAGAGCAAGAGCAGCCCGTCACTGCGGATCAAATGCCCTGCCCCGCTGAACAGCCCCGCCAGCAGCCAGCCCGGCCACCGATCAACGCGGACGGCACGCTGCATCAACCACAGCGCCACCCCGCCGAAGAACAGATACGGCGCGAACGTGTCGGTCGTGCCCCACATGCGCCCGAAGAAGCCGCCGAACAGCACCAGCAGCGCCGCCGCCCACGCATGGCGCAGCTTGCCCGTTTCTGCCCGCGCGAGGTGATATGTAAGCAGTGCCCCGCCCCATAAACACAGCCACAAGCTCAACTGCGCCGCGCCGAAGCTCACCCCGAACAGCGCCATCCCCACCGCAGCAAGGATGCTTGTTCCCGGCATCCAGTAAAGGTGCGACCGCGCAGGCAGCGCATCCGGCGCGCCGATATACGTCCAGAGGTAGTCGTCCACGAAGCCATCACCACGCGCGAGCCGCACCGCCGCGTTGTAATGGTAGTACGCATCCGTGAAGCCCGGACGTTCGTTGGGCAGTCGCACCAGCAGCAGCGCTAGCAGCAGCGCTGCCAGCGCAAACGGCCCATGGGCGAACGCGCCTTTGCTCACGCCGAGGAATCCCCTAACAGCTTCTCCACCTTGCTTAGCACAAAGTCCGCCTCATCGGCGAGGCCTTCCTCGTCGGCCTGCGCCCAGTCATCCAGCAGCGCCGACGGGTCAAACGCGCGCAGCACCTCTACCAGCCCGTCCGGCTTCGCTTTGAGAACAGCGTTGAGCGCGTTGACCGCCTCCATCTTGGCCTCGTTGTTCCAGCTTGCGCCGTGCTCCTGCATCAGCCTGAGCAGCGGCTCAACGATCAAATCAGGCCGAACGCGCGCCAGCGCGAACAAGAACGTGTCCGCATCCACACGCCGCGCACGCGCCATTGCCACTAGAAAATCGACAACCTCCCGCTGCCGCCGTTCATCGAGCGTCAAACGCAGCAGCTCCCGCGAGAGGTACTCCTCGTAAAGCTGCTCGCTGATGCGGTGCGGGTAGTTGTGCCGCTCTAACACCAGCGACAAGCGGAACATTGCATCCTGCATCTCGTCATAATCCGAGGAGGTGGCCTCGCGCATCAAATCTTCCCACGCAGAAATAGGTCGGCTCATCAGGCAATCCTCAAATCAGGGTTGGGCTGCTGCCGCAGCCGTTGATAACACAGCAGGGCGATCACAACCAGCAGGCCTGTCCGCGCGAGGATTATCAACACCCACGGCGTGAAGAGCGAAAGCTCCGGCAGCACCAGCCCGCCCGTTGCGCCCGTCCGCACAAAGATAAACGGATATTCCACAAATGCGAGCAGCGTCAGCAGCACACACAAGAACACGCCGTCGCGCGTAGGGATCACCAGCAGCGTCAGCGGGATGATGAGCGTCAACCACTGCGGCGACCACCCCTGCGACTGCAAGTAGAAGATCAACAGCGTGATGAGGAAAAACGCCACGACTCCCATCTGATCGAAGCGGCGCACGCTCATGAACACCCCCAACCCCACAAGCGCCGCGATCCCAAGCCGCAGCCAGCCGGGGATGAGCGCGGGGTTCTTATCCTCCACCCCTTCAGAGACCCCCTCCACCGTGCGATGGCTG
>JBDNCV010000049.1:0-25368 GCA_046719465.1 Anaerolinea sp. | reverse complement strand
CGCAGATGATCAGCTATGAGTTGAGCCTCGGCTTGGCGATGGCTGTGCCAGTGATGATTGTGGGCAGCATGAGCTTGGGCGCGATCATCGAAGCCCAGAAGTACATCCATCAGTGGTTCGTGTTCCAGAACCCGCTAGCGGCGGGCATCTTGATCCTCACCCTGTTCGCAGAGGTCAGCCGCGCCCCCTTCGACCTTGTAGAGGCCGAGCAAGAGCTGACCGCAGGCTTCATGACCGAATACAGCGGCATGAAGTTTGCCATGTTCATGATGGCGGAGTACATCGGCATGATCGCGGTGGGCGTGATCGTGGCCACCATGTACTTCGGCGGGTATCACTTCATCTTGGTCGATCAAGCGCCGATCTTGGGGCCGATCTTCTTGATCGGGAAGGTCGTGCTGTTCTTGATCTTCTTCATCTGGGCGCGCGCGACGCTGCCGCGCGTGCGCTATGACCGGCTGATGGCGCTGGGTTGGAAGGTGCTGCTGCCGCTGGCGCTGTTGGCTGTCACATGGACGGCGATTGCCACGGTGATCGGCGATGCATCGGGCAGCCCGTTCGTCTACACGGTTGTGTCGGGGATCTTCTTTGTGGTGGTGGTAGCCGGGGGCTTCTACTTCCTGCGCGACCCTGAAGAGGCCAAGACCCGCGCCGAAGAAGCCGACCTTGCCAACGATCCTATCGTGACCGGCGAGCGCCGCGGCGCGGTTTGGACCGCGCTCAACGTGCTGGGTGGCTTTATCGCCATCCCGTTTGTGTTGGTCGAGGGGCTGATCCGCGGTTTGGAGGCTGTCGAAAAGGCAGGGCAGCCCGCCAAGTCGGATGAAACGGCCATCGTGCCTAAGGAAACCAGCGGCGGCGATTAAGCCGCCTCACACGGAGAGGAGGACAGAGCAAGCATGAACATCATTCGCGGGTTCCGCACCACGTTTAAGCACCTGCTGGAGGAACCAGTCACGCTGCAATACCCCGAGCAAATGGCGGTCTTTAAGGAGCGCTACAAGGGGCGGCATCACCTGCGCCGTTATGAGAACGGGCTGGAGAAGTGCATCGGCTGCGCGCTGTGCGCGGCGGCCTGCCCGGCAGACGCCATCTGGGTGGAGGCGGCAGAAAACACCGATGAGCAGCGCTACAGCCCGGGCGAGCGCTACGCCAAGACGTATGAGATCAACATGCTGCGCTGCATTTACTGCGGCTACTGCGAAGACGCCTGCCCGACGCAGGCCATCGAGATGGGCCACGAGCATCAATTGAGCTTTACAGATCGCCGCGATTCGATCTTCACTAAGGAAATGCTCATCGACCCCGTGCCGCCGGGGGGCAAGCCCACCCCGCAGAAGGTAGAGCCGGGCGTTTACACGCGGTCGATCCCTGACATGCCGGATCCGAAGTAACGACAAAGGGCGCGCCTGACAAGGTTCGCCCCTTCTCTTGCCCTGCGGTGCAGGTCGGCGTCGGCTGTGCCGCAGACGCGCCGGAGTCATGGAACTCTGGCGCGTCCTGTGTTAAACTCACGCCGTTTCATTCAAGTAACGAAGTGGGGTTCGCGGATGAGTTTTGAACTGGTGTTGTTTCTAGCGCTGGCTGGGCTGGCCGTTCTCTTTGCAGTCGGGATGCTGCTGAGCGAGAACGCCGTCCACAGCGCCCTTTTCCTCATCGGGAACTTTGGCTGCGTGGCTGTGCTGTACCTCATGTTGGAGGCTCCGTTCATCGGCATGGTGCAGATCGCTGTGTATGCCGGTGCGATCATGGTGCTGTTCCTGTTCGTGATCATGCTGCTGGGCGCAGAACAGACGACGGATACGACGCGGCGCTTTCGCTGGTTGACGGGCGCGGCCACGGTTCTTGCGGCGTCGTTCTTCTCGGCGATTGTGGCCCCGCTGGTGCTGGGCGGCGTCGTCCTGCCCACCCCCACGCAGCAGGGCGCAATGGTACGTTTTGTGCACGCCGCGGGCATCCCCAACGATCAAGCGGTCAACGTCACCGTGAGCGGCGGCAGCTTGAGTGAGCCGCTGGTGCTGACTGACCTCAACTTTGGCGATGTCAGCCCTTTCTTCCCGTTTGAGGCGGGCACATATAATGTGCTGGTGCAGGCCGTGGATGGCTCCCCGGTGATGCCGCCCGCCCGCTTCAGCGTGGAGGATGGCACAACCGGCGCGGCCACTGTCATCATCTTTGGCGAGTTCAACTTAGACCGCGGCACGTTCCCGACGCTGTCCGTCCTGCCGCAGGACTTTACGCCCACGGCCTACAACGCGGCGCGGGTGTTGATCTTCAACGCCTATGGCGGCTCGGCGCTGGGCCTCGCTGACCTCGGCCCGAACCAAGTGGTGGACACGCGCCGCCGCAGCGCGCTCGACGAAACCGGCGAGCCGGTGCTCGACGAGAACGGCCAATCGGTGCAGATCACGACGATGGATGACCCCCTGCTTGTGCCGTTTACCGGGGCGTTCACCTTGTCGCAGCCTGCGACAGTGGCCAGCGGGACGGGGGCATTTGCGCTGGTGGATGAGCAGTTCAACGTGATCAAGACGCTGTTCGACTTCAACTTGGCGCAGTCCAACGAGCATCTGATCATTGTAGCGCCCGATTATCTGCAATTCGGCGCGGGGCCGGGCACGTATCGCCCGACGGTGCTGCGCCACCCTGATTTGTCGATCCAGTTGGCTGCGCCCTTTGGCAGCCCGGCTAGCATCGGGCAAGTGCTGTTCACCGATTATCTGCTGCCGGTGAATGTGGTGGGGATGCTGCTGCTGGTGGCGCTGGTGGGGGTGGTCGTCCTCACGCGGCCAGACAGCGACAAGCAAGATCGGCGTGTGGTGCGGCGGCGCAAGGTGAGCCGCCCGCTGACCAGCGTCATCTCGACGCAGACCGGTGGCGAGATCACCGACGAAGCCCCCAAACTGCCTCAACCTCGGTCGAACGACTAGGACGACCCACTCAAGGAGAAGCGTGCATGACTTTTTCAGTGCCGACAGAAGCGTTTATCGTCCTCAGCATGATCTTGTTCGTGTTGGGGGCGATGGGCGTGATGCTGCGGAAGAACGCGATCATCGTCTTCATGAGCGTGGAGATGATGCTCAACGCGGCGAATTTGGCGTTTGTGGCCTTCGCCCGACAGTGGATGGACATGGAAGGGCAGGTGTTCGTGTTTTTTGTGATGACCGTCGCGGCGGCAGAGGTCGCGGTGGGGCTGGCGTTGATTGTGGCCATCTTCCGCAATCGCAACAGCACAAATATTGACGCTCTGCATCAAATGGAAGGGTAAGGGGCGGATTTATGGAAGCCTACGCACAACTAATCCCCCTGACCATCCTGCTCCCCGCCATCGGCGCGTTCATCAACATGTGGTTGGGCGCGAAGATGGGCGAAAAGCTCAGCGGGTATATCGGCATCGGCGCGTCTGTGCTGTCGTTTATCGTGTCGCTGGTGATCTTCAGCTACGTGAATGGCAGCCACGGCGGCGGCGTGCTGGTGGATCCGCCGCTGCTGGATGGTTGGATTGCGATTGAATCCATTGGCCTAAATATCCCGTGGCAGTTCCGCGTGGACGCGCTCTCGGCGTCGATGATGTTGGTGGTGACGGGCATCGGCTCGCTGATCCACATCTACGCCTACGGCTACATGCACGGCGACCCCAAGTTCAGCCGCTTCTTCGTGTTCCTGAACATGTTCCTCGTGTTCATGCTGGTGCTCGTCACGGCCAACAACTACGTGATGATGTTCGTCGGCTGGGAAGGCGTCGGCTTGTGCTCGTTCTTGCTCATCGGCTTCTGGTGGGACAAGAAGCATGGGGTTGGCTGGCGCAACTCAAACGCAGCGCGCAAGGCAGTGATCGTCAACCGCATTGGCGACTTCGGCCTCGTCATCAGCATGTTCTTGATCTTCTGGACGTTCGGCACGTTCGACTACTATCGTTCTGGCGAGGTGGCCAACGTGGCCTTCGCCAAGCAGGTGCACGGCTACGCGAGCAAGTACGGCGGCGAACCAGCCGAAGCGCACGGCGGCGAAACTGAGGCCGCACACGGCGGCGACGATGCGCACGGCGCGGCGGAGGGGGGGTATGGCCACGCACGGCCCGCGCTGGAGCAGATCGACAACAGCTTGTTTGAGACCTCGCAGCTCGGCGTGTTCGGCCAGACGATCCGCCTCGGCGAGCTGCCAGTTGGCCACCCTGACCGCATGATCGAGATCGGGCCGTTCACCTTCGAGTTTGGCCAAGTGCTGTTCATGATTGTGTTCTTCATGTTGTTGGGCGTAACGGCCAAGTCGGCGCAGATTCCGTTGTTTGTGTGGCTGCCAGACGCGATGGCCGGCCCGACACCGGTCTCGGCGTTGATGCACGCTGCAACGATGGTGACGGCGGGCGTGTTCCTGCTGATCCGCTCCAACGTGTTCTTGGACTACGCGCCGGAGGCCTCGGCGTTGATTGCGATCATCGGCGCGGCCACAGCGCTGATGGGCGGCTACATTGGCATCGGCCAGTGGGATATCAAGCGCGTGCTGGCCTACTCGACGGTGTCGCAGTTGGGCTTCATGGTGGCGGCCATTGGGCTGAACGCCTACATTCCGGCTATGTTCCACTTGGTGACGCACGCGATCTTCAAAGCCTGCTTGTTCCTCGGCAGCGGCTCGGTGATCCACGGCGTGGAGCACGGGCATCACCACGTTCACGCGCATGGGCATGGCAGCGGCCACGGTCACGATGACCACGGCCACGATGATCATGCGCACGCCGACGACTTCGACCCGCAGGACATGCGCAACATGGGCGGCCTGTGGAAGCGCATGCCGATCACCTTCTGGACGTACCTGTTTGCGACCTTTGCGCTGGCCGGGTTGTTCCCGTTCTCCGGCTTCTGGTCAAAGGACGAAATCCTCGTCAAGGGGTGGATCGCGGGGTTCGACAAAGGCAACCCGATTGGCTTCATCGTGTTGGGGATGCTGCTGGTGGCGGCGGGCTTCACCGCCTTCTACATGTGGCGGCAGATTCAGATGGTGTTCTTCGGCGAGCCGCGCAGCGAAGCCGCGGCCAACGCGCCGGAGAGCGTGGCGTGGATGACCATTCCGCTGGTGATCCTTGCGTTTGGGAGCTTGGTGGGCGGCTTCATTAACATGCCCTCACCGGTCAACGGCATCTTCCTGCCGCATGAGTTTGGCCATTTGCTCGAAAGCCTCATGCCCAGTGTCACCGCGGCGGGCTTCCCTGCCTTTAACTTCCCGCTGGCGCTGCTGGCAACTGCGGTATCGCTGGGGGCGATCTTCTTCGCGCACAGCATCTACGCGGGCAGCAAGGCCGTGCGCGGCAGCGGTGAGCCGACCGAGCGCCGCGATCCGCTGACCTACATGCCGTCCAGCCGCCCAGTGTGGAATCTGGCGCATGCGCGCATGTACTGGGACGAAATCTACTTCCGCTTATTTGAGAATCCCTACAACCGGCTGGCGCAGTGGCTGTACCGCATCGACTGGGACATCCTGCACGATTACTTCCACGATACGGTGCTGTACAAGGGGTACAAGAACGTCGGCAACCTGCTGGCGAAGGGCGTGGATGTGAACGTGATCGACGCCGCTGTGCTGGGGGTGGGGCGATTGACGCGCGCGGCCAGCAGCCGCCTGCGCACGCTGCAAACGGGTTATGTCCGCACGTATGCGGTTGCACTTTTATTCGGTGTGGTGGCGGTTGTCGTGGTGATGCTGCTGCCCTTGATCCAGAATAGCTAAGGAGACAGAGAGAAACATGTTTGAAGGTCTCTCATTGACGACAATCACGCTGTTCCTGCCGCTGGTCGGCTTCACCATTCTGCTGTTCATCCCACAGGCGCAGAAGGAGCAGATCAAGTGGACAGCCTTCGGCACGACCATCGTGACGCTGCTGTTCTGCATCATCATGTGGGCCAACTTCGACAGCGCCAACCCGGGCTTGCAGATGGTGCACCGCTTCAACTGGTTAAACATCTCGCTCGGCGGCAACGCTATCGTCTCCGACTATATGGTCGGCGTGGACGGCTTGAGCATGCTGCTGGTGCTGCTGACGGGCTTCATCATGCCGATTGCCGTGCTGTTCTCGTTCGGCAGCAACATCTTTGAGGAACGCGGGCGCGAGAAGCTCTACTACCTGTTCTTGCTGCTGCTGCAATGGGCGATGATCGGCGTCTTTGTGATCCAAGACTTGATCATCTTCTACATCTTCTGGGAGGTGACGCTCGTCCCGATGTACTTCTTGGTGGGCATTTGGGGCGGCGAGCAGCGCGTCTACGCGGCGATCAAGTTCTTCCTCTACACGATGGCTGGCTCGATCTTGATGCTGATCGCTATCTTGTACGTAGGCAATGCGGCGGGGACGTTCGTCTTGCCGGACATCATCGCCAAGGTGACCGCGCCGGATTGGACGTGGGCGATCCCGGGTGTGGCCAGCTCGGCAGTGGTGACGGGGCCGCTGCTGTTCTTCGGCTTCTTCATCGCGTTTGCGATCAAAGTGCCGGTGTGGCCGTTCCACAGCTGGCTGCCGGATGCGCACGTGCAAGCGCCGACGGCTGGCTCGGTCATTCTGGCGGGTGTGCTGCTCAAGCTGGGCACGTATGGCTTGGTGCGCTTCAACCTCGGCATGTTCCCGCGTGAGAGCATCGAGTTTGCGCCGGTGATCGGTGTGCTGGCGGTGATCGGCATCATCTACGGCGCGTGGGTCAGCTATGCGCAGACTGACGTGAAAAAGCTCGTTGCATATTCCTCGGTTAGCCACTTGGGGTTTGTGGTGTTGGGCATCTTCGCGCTCAACGCGCAGGGCATTCAGGGCGCGACGCTCCAGATGGTCAACCACGGCATCAGCACGGGCGGGTTGTTCTTGATCGTGGGTATCCTGTACGAACGCTACCACACGAAGGACATGGCGGCCTACGGCGGCATCTGGAAGATTGCGCCGATCTTCGGCGGCACATCGCTGGTGATCGCGCTGTCGAGCATGGGCTTGCCGGGCTTGAACGGCTTCATCGGCGAGTTTACGATCCTGCTGGGCGCGCTGGGCAGCAGCTATCTGGGCTTTTTCTTCACGCTGTTCGGCACGCTGGGCGTGATCATGGCTGCGGTCTACATCCTCTACATGTTCCAGCGCGTGTTTATGGGCGAGTTCAAAGCGCCTGCCCACGACGGCCACGGTGACCACAGCGACCACGGCCACGGCGAGGCTGGCTTCAGCTTGAACCTCAAGTGGAGCGAGATTGCTGCGCTTGTGCCGATCGTGGTCGCGGCCTTCTATATCGGCTTGCAGCCGAACCCGTTCTTCCGTGTGATGGACGCGGCGACTAACCAACTGGTGCAGCAGATCGAAGCTAGCAACGGCCCAGTGGTGGTACAAGGGGACATGCCCACCTTGGAGGAGGCTTCGGCGGTGACGGGCGGCGCGGCTGGCGCGGCTGAGGTCAACAATTAGGAGCGGCTATGTACACTGCACCGACGCTTGATTTCCTCGGCCAGCTCAACCTCGGGGTGGCGCTGCCTGCCCTGACGTTGATGTTCGGCTCGATGATCGTGCTCTTGATCGGGCTGTTCGCCCCTCAGGAGCGCAGACACTGGGTTCCGATTGCATCGCTGTCGCTCATCAGCGCCAGCTTCATCATGACGCTGTTCACGTTCAACCCAGCCGATGTCGAGGCCTTCGGCGGGATGTATCGCGGGGATGCTTTCACCAACATGATCAACTTGATCGTGCTGGCGACGGCTTTCCTCGCCATCCTCGGCAGCACCGACTACCTGCGCATGACGCAGATCAACCACCCTGAGTACTACACGCTGCTGCTGCTCAGCACAGCAGGCGTGATGTTCATGGCAGGGGCGAACGACCTGCTGTTGATCTTCATCGCGCTGGAGCTGCTGAGCATCCCGCTGTACGTTCTGGCGGCCTTCCGCACGACCGACGGCACCCCCACCGATGAAGTCTCGTCCAAGTCGCAGGAAAGCGGCATCAAGTACTTCATTCTGGGGGCGTTCTCCAGCGCGTTCTTCGTCTATGGGGCGGCGCTGGTCTACGGCGCGACCGGCACGACCAACTTGAACGCGGTCGCAGCGGCGGTGCAGGGTCTGATCGCAGCGGGCGACTTCGGCACGGCGGGGACGCTGCTGCTGCTGGGCGCGGCGCTCATCTTGGTGGGCTTGGGCTTCAAGGTGGCGGCGGTTCCGTTCCACATGTGGACGCCGGATGTCTACGAAGGCTCACCGACGCCGGTCACAGGCTTCATGAGCGTGGCGGCCAAAGTGGGCGGTTTTGCTTCGCTGCTGCGGATCATGGTGGTGGGCTTGGCGGCGCTGGCCGTCCGCCCCGAAGAAGCTGCTGCGTGGCAGCCTGCCTTTCAACTTGTAGCGATTTTGACGCTGGTGCTGGGGAACGTCGTGGCGCTTGCGCAGAGCAACCTCAAACGCATGCTGGCCTACTCGTCGATTGCGCACGCCGGTTACATCCTGATGGCGCTGGCAGCCGTTGGCTCGGCCCCGCTGGTCGAGGGTATTGGCGACAGCGCGACCCAGTCGATCTTGATCTATCTGGTGGCGTATATGTTCACCAATCTGGGCGCGTTTGCGGTCGTTTCTGCAGTGGAGCGCGAGGACGGCAGCGGCGTGATGTTAGATGACATGAACGGCTTGTTCAATACACGCCCGTGGCTGGCGATTGCGATGGCGATCTTCATGCTGAGCTTGACGGGCATTCCGCTCACGGCGGGCTTCATCGGCAAGTACTTGGTCATCAACGCCGCGGTGCAGGCGGGCTTGATCGCGCTGGCGGTGATCGGCGTGCTGACGAGCGTTGTGAGCGCCTTCTACTACATGCGCGTGATTGTGAACATGTTCCTGCGCCCTGAGGCGGACGGTGTCGATACGCCGACCGTTGGGCAGCCCCTGCTGGTTGCGGTGTATGCCTCGATGGCGGGGACGCTGGCGCTGGGTATCCTGCCCGCGCTGCTCACGGGGCTGGTGAATCTGGTACAACTGGTCTGATTGACCGGCGGCGCGTAACCTGTGCATAATCGAGGGGTGTGCTCACAGGGCACACCCTTTTTGTTGAAGGAACCTTATGACAGACAGACAACGCGGCATGGTGCTGGTGGCGCTGGCGGCTAGCAGCTTCGGCGTGCTGCCGATGGTGGCTCGTGGCATTTACGCCACAAGCGACCTGCGCCCGACGGATGTTGCCATCTGGCGGATGGGCTTGGCGTTTGTGGCGCTAACAGCTTGGGTGGTGTGGCGGCAGGGCCGGGAGGGGCTGCGCCCACCGCTGCCGCTGTGGCAGCACGCCTTGATGGGCCTCACCTACGGCGGGGCGGTGCTGGGGGCGTTCTTCGCGCTGGATTATATTCCGGGGAGCTTGTTCTCGGTGCTGGTGTTCTGCTACCCAGCGATGGTGGCACTCATCTCGCTGGCGCTGGGGGTGCGGATCAGCGCGGCGGGCTGGGCTGCGCTCGGCTTGACGCTGCTGGGCGTCGTGCTGACCGTCCCAAGCGGCGATCTGCTCACGGGGGCGAACCTGACGGGCGTGCTGATCACCTTTGCGACGGCGCTGTGTGCGGCGCTTTACTTCATCGTCAGCAGTCGGTTTATGCGCGTCAGCGGTGAGGTCGTCCTCACGGGGACGCTCTACATGATCGGCTTTATGATGCTGTTCTTCTTGCTTCTGATCGTTATGTTCGGGTTCCGCTGGCCACCGCTGCACGTCTGGCCGCACCTGCTGTTCCTCTCGATTGGCTGCACGGTGCTGGCGTTCATCGCGCTCAACGCAGGGATTCGGCGCATCGGCGCGCCGGAGGCCTCGATCCTCGGTTCGTTTGAGCCGATGGTGTCGATGGTGATGGGCAGCGTGATCGTCGGGGAGGTGCTCACGCAGTGGCAGTGGGTCGGTGCGGCGTTGATCATCGTGGCGGTGGTGGTGCTTCAGGTGCTGCCCGCCCAACCACAGGGGAAATTAGCATGACCGACCGCCAAAAAGGGGCGCTGCTTATCACGGTCAGCGCGGGCGCGTTTGCCTTTCTGCCGACGATCACGCGCACGCTCTACGCCACAGCGCAAGCCGCTGAGATCGCGCTGCGCCCGACCGACGTTGCGTTCTGGCGCTTTTTCATTGCCTCGCTTGTGCTGGGGACGGTGGTCATCGCCCGCTTGGGGCGCGCGGCACGCCAACCGTCGCTGCCGCTGCCTCGTTTGGCGCTGCTAGGCGCGCTGTACGCCTTCTCCGCCATGAGCGCGTTCTTTGGCTTGCAGTACATCAACGCTAGCTTGTACGTCGTGCTGTTTTACACCTACCCTGCGATGCTGGCGCTTATCTACCTTGCGCTGGGCATCCCGCTGTCGAAGTGGCAGTGGTTGGCGTTGGGGCTGGTGCTGATCGGCTTGGTGCTGACGATCCCGGATTTCAGCTTCTTCGACGAGGGCGGCAATCTGATCGGGGTGGTGGTGGCGCTGCTCAACGCGCTGAGCGTTGCGTTCTACTATTTGCTGTCCTCGCGTTGGATGCGTGCTGTTGCCGACGGGATGCACCACACCGCGTGGACGCTGGTGCTCACGCTGATGTTCATCACGCTGCTGCTGCCGTTCAATGGGCTGACGATCCCCACCGACGCGACGCTTGCAGCGCTGCTGCTGGTGCTGGCGGTGGGCTGCACTGTAGTGCCGATTCTGGCAATCAACCTCGGCCTGCGCTACATTAACGCAGCGCAGGCGTCCATCATCTCGTCGACAGAACCAGTGATCGCCATGTTAATCGCTGTTGTGGTGCTAAGTGAGGTCATCTTGCCGCTGCAATGGGTGGGCGCGGCGTTCATCGTGAGCGCGGTGCTGGTGCTGGAGCTTAGCCCACGAAAACGCGCGGTCTAGGGAATGTGTGCGGCACGAGATCACCGTGAGGCGCCAGACGTTGAAACCTCCGTCAGGGCGCAGGGGCTAGAGCCTTCTTCAAGGGGCGTGCCATTAGCCGGATGCTTTAGCGTCCGATGTTTGATCTATGTGCCCTTAGCCACGCCTGCGGCCTAGCGCTTGCTTAGTGATGCCCGATGGTAAATTCTCATGCTGCGTCGTCATCGGCTGCTTGCAGCCCTTCTAGCCACGTTTTTCTGCTTTGCAGCGTACACCAGCTTGTATACGCCTGCGTTTGAAGCGCCGGATGAGTACTATCACTTTGCAGTGATTGAACACCTTGCACGGACGGGGCAATTTCCTCCTCGCGCCTTGCCTGAGCCGATCACAGATTACCAGTTCCCTGCGCAGCCGTGGCGACAAATGGCCTTCCACGCCCCGCTCTACTATCAGCTTATGGCGGGGCTGCTGCGCGTGGTCGGTGCGGATACGTCGGACTTCCCGCAGTACCGCCTCAACCCGCATGCGCAGATCGGGGTGGCGCTGGCGCAGGACAATCACAACTTGATCGCGCATCGCGGCGGGCCGACTGTGTTGGGCGTGCCGCTGCTGGACGCGCTGACCGGAACCGGCGGGGCGCTGCGCGGGCTGCGCATCGTGAGCGTGCTGCTCGCCACGTGGACGCTGGCAGCTGTATACGGGTTCATGCGGACGGGGTGGCCGCGCCTGCCGCAGCGCGTCGCACTGTTGGCCGTGCTGCTGGTGGCGCTGATGCCGCAGTACGTTTTTCTGGGGGCGATTGTCAGCAATGATGTGCTGCTGACGGCCCTTTCGGCGAGCGGGTTGTGGCTGTTCGTGTGGGGGATGCGCCAGCCACATTGGCGCTGGTGGATGCCGTGGGCGGCGGGCGTGCTGGCAGGGGCTGCCGCGCTCACTAAGGCAAGTGGCGTGGGCGTGGTGGCGCTGCTGGGCGGGCTGATGGTGGTCTTCTATCTGCGGCAGCGCGGGTGGGCTGCGCTGCGCGGGGTGCTGATCTACGGGCTGCTGGTGCTGCTCATCGCGGGGCCGTGGTACATCGGCAACTGGATAGAATTGGGGGATCTCACAGGCGCATCGTGGGTGGCGCGGGCAACCGGCCTGCGCGGCGGCCTACCCATCACGGGCGCGGAGCTGCTGGGGCTGTACTGGTCGTTTTGGGGGTTGTTTGGGTGGTTTAACGTCGCGCTGCCCTCAGCATTTTATGTGTGGACGGGGCTGCTGATTGCGGCGGCGGGCGTCGGTTGGCTCATTGGCTGGCGACAGTTCCGCATGACACGTGACAGCTTGCTGCTGGCGGCAGGGCTGGCGGCTTACGGTGTGTTGATCGTGGGGGCGTGGTGGCAGTTCAACCAGATGACGCTGGCGGCGCAGGGGCGGCTCTTATACCCTCTGCTGCCGATCATCGCCGGCACTTTGGCGGTTGGCCTTGCGCAGCATGCGCGCTGGCTCAGCCTGCCGTTGGTGGCGGGGCTGGCGCTGGGGTCGATCCTTATGCCACCCACGCTGACCCGTGCCTACGCGCCGTCTTGGGAGCGGGTTCCCATTCCACCAGACAGCGTAACCGTTCATCTGCGCGAGCCGTGGGAAGAGCAAGCCTGCATTCGTCTAACCGTGCGACAAGAGTCAACGGATCAAGAGGCTGTCCTCGCGCTGTGGTGGCAGGCTGAATGTGCCGTCAGCGGCTATTGGAGCGTGTTCCTCCATGCAGTGGATCGTGCGCGGCAAACGTGCGAGGTGGGGCGAACGGAACACATTCTGGCACAGCGTGACACGATGCCACAAGGGGGAAGGCTGCCGCTGCCGCGCGTGCCAATGGATCAAGAAGCTTACGATATATTACGGATGCCTGTGCCAGACGGGGCAACACACTTGCACGTTGGGTTATACGATGCAGCAGGAACCGGTATAAGAGCGTTTGCAGCGTCGCCGCCCGAGGGCATTAGTGTCGGGCTGTGTGCCCCAGAATTGCTTGAATTTCCCCTTATAAATCAGCAAAAATAGCCTAAAATATTTAACCTTGATATTCAATGAAACGATGATATTGTGTATGATGCAAGAAAATGTTTAAGGTTTGATAATAAAGTAAGCCCCTATAAAAGAAATAGAGGATAATATAGTTCGACTGTCATTTGAAATGAAAGGTGAGGAATGACCGAAAAAACGATGCCCATGCTGCGCTTTGACGGCTCGTTGTGGTGCAATATGGACATTGCTCTACGCAATCTTGACCAAGTGATAAGCCGTGAGGTGCGCTCATACGGGTTGTCTATCATTGAGCTGTATATCTTGCGTGCACTTTACGAGCGCGATGGCCAAAATGCCTCGGAATTAGCGAATGAAGTCGGTCGTGCAGCAACCTCGTTCACGCCTAACCTCGACAAATTGCAGGCCAAAGGCTATATTGCACGACACAATGACGAACGTGATCGCCGAGCAGTGCGCATTCACCTCACGCCGTTTGCTGAGGAACGCCGCGCAGAGCTGACGAAGGTCATGCAGCGGATCGACCAGCGGCTGTGTGCGGTCGTGCCGATGGAAGATTATGAGGCATTCTTGCGCGTGCTAGCGGTTTTACAGTCGAACGACTTAGGCTAAGGTTACAATTTGGAACCGCTGACAACAGATCATGTGCAGCAGGCGCTGGATGCGCGCGTGTCGGGTGTCCGCATTCGCATCTTTGAAGCGTCCACAGCGACTTCCGCGCTTGCTGCTGCCGCGTTAGGCTGCGCGCTTGGTCAGATCGCCAAGAGCATCTGCTTCCTCGTGGAGGATCAGCCCGTATTGGTGGTTGCCAGCGGCGATCAGCAGGTGGATGATCGCAAGATTGCGGCGGCGCTCAACGTCAGCCGTAAGCGCGTTAAGCTCGCCAAAGCAGAAGAGTGCCTGCGCATCTGGGGTTTTGCGCCGGGGGGTGTGCCGCCGCTGGGGCATCGCACGCCGATGAAGCACACTTTCCTCGACCAAATGCTGCGCCGTTATGATGTGATTTACGCAGCCGGCGGCAGCGCAGACTCCATCTTCCCGCTGACGCTAGCCCAGTTAGAACTGGTAACCGGAGGGCAATGGCTCGACACGGCGCGCGCCGTGGAATCGTCCTAGACGCCTACCCCCTCTGGCATCCCCAAGCGGATGCGCTCTAAAATCTCCAACAAGCGTTCGCGCCATGTATCTGGGTTGACTTTGAGTTCAACCGCGGTGCGGGTTACGTTGACATCCAAGCCCAGCAAGCGCCCCAGACGCGCGCGATCCACTGCGTGGAGCCACGGCAGTCGAATCTCAACCCGTTCGCGCGGTTTGACGACGGCGGTCGCGTTGATCTCTGCTGCCAGCAGTTTTACCTCGATTTGGAACAGCAAGCCCTCCACTGCGTAGGGGAGTTTGCCGAAGCGGTCTTGCAGCTCAGCGCGGATGTCGCGCACGTCGGCGCGGCTTTGCAGGCTGCCGATGCGGCGGTAAAGCTGCAAGCGCAGCGCCATCTCTGGGATCCAGCCCTCGGGGATGTAGGCAGCCACGGGCAGCTCGATGATGATGCGGTCGCGTTCGTAGGTCGGGGTGGGCTGCGGCGCCTCGCCGTGATGTTCAGCTTTCAGGCGGCTCACGGCTTGCTGCAGCAGTTGTGTGTACAACTCCAAGCCGACAGTAGTGATGTGGCCGCTTTGTTTCGTGCTGAGGATGTCACCTGCCCCGCGTATTTCGAGGTCGCGGCTGGCGATTTGCAGCCCCACGCCGAGGTCGGTGTACTCCGAGAGGGTTTGTAGGCGCTCGCGGGCTTCCTCTGTCAGGCCGGTTTTGGCGTGGAAGAAGTAAGCATAAGCCTGCTGTGCGCCGCGCCCCACGCGCCCCCGAATCTGATATAACTGCGCCAGCCCAAACCACTCAGCGTGATCCACAATTAAAGTGTTGACGTTGGGCATGTCGATGCCGTTTTCGATGATGCTGGTGGCCATCAGGATGTCGTACTGGCCGCGGCTGAAGTCGTTGATCACCCGTTCCAGCTCGCGCCCGCTCATCTGGCCGTGGCCGATGACGATGCTGGCCTCTGGCACGAGCGCTTCAAAGCGCTCGCGCAGGGCATCGATGCTGCGGATGCGGTTGTGGATGATGAACACTTGGCCGCCGCGGTCTAGCTCGCGCAGGATGGCCTGCCGCGCCAGCCGATTGTTGAAAGGCCCGACGTGGGTGATCACGGGAAGGCGCTCTTCCGGCGGGGTCTGGATGATGCTGATATCGCGCACGCCGGACAGGCTCATGTAGAGCGTGCGCGGGATGGGCGTGGCGGTCAGCGTCAGCACGTCTACGTTGGCGCGGAACTTTTTGAAATGCTCCTTGTGCTTGACGCCGAAGCGCTGCTCCTCGTCGATGATGACCAGACCCAAGTTAGGGATGTCGATGTCGTCGTTCAACAGGCGGTGCGTGCCAATGATGATGTCGATCTTGCCTGCTTCAAGGCGGCGGACGATCTCGTCCTGTTCGCTCTTCGTGCGGAAGCGGCTCATGAGTTCCACCACCACGCCGAAGTTGTCTACGCGGCGCTTGAAGGTGTGATAATGCTGATCGGCCAGCACGGTCGTCGGGACGAGGACAACGACCTGTTTGCCGTCCATGACCGCTTTGAACGCCGCGCGGATGGCGACCTCTGTCTTACCATAGCCGACATCACCCGTCACCAACCGATCCATCGGGATCGGTGACTCCATATCGGCCTTGATCTCTTGGATCACGCGGAGCTGGTCTTCCGTTTCGATGTAGGGGAAGTTGGCCTCCATCTCGGATTGGTAGACTGTGTCGGGGCGATAGGCGTGGCCTCGCACGCTGGCGCGTTTGGCGTAGATCGTCAACAGCTCGCGGGCTTCCTCCTCGGCGGCGCGACGCGCCTTGTCTTTGGCGTGCGCCCACTCCAGCGGACGGCTGATGTTGCTCAGTTTGGGGTGGTGATCATCCGAGCCAACATAGCGGCTGAGGCGATCCGCTTGATCCACCGGCACGAACACAATCGCGTTGTCGTCATACAGCAGGACGAGGTACTCGCGGCGACCGTTGGCCGTCTCGCGGCCTTGCAGCCCCATGAACTGGCCGATGCCGAAGTCGACATGGACGACGTATTCACCTTCCTTCCAGTCGGCATAATCGGCCTCAGGGAGCTGCTTGCGGCGCACGGCCTCGTTCCTGCGGCGGCGCGGCTCAGGACGCTGCCAGTTGAAGATCTCGCTGTCGGTGATGAGGTGCAGTGTGGCATCGGCAAGGCGAAGCGCCCAACCGCTGCTTAGCTCACCAGTGACGAAGTTCACGGGGTCGGGCAGATCGATGATGTCGGCGCGGCGGCCCACGAAGGACTGCCCGGTCATTTCTGCCCAGAGGGCAGTGATGCGCTCAATCTGTGCGGAGACGATTACGTAGCGGTTGTGTGCGCTGGCGTTGGTCTGCACTTCGGTGAGCAGTGGGCGCAGTTGGCCGCTGTACAAAGATTCAGGCGCAAACAGGCGTGCCAGCGCGCCATCTTGGCCGCTGCCTACAAGGTGAAGCTGCCGATGCACAGCGAGCGCCTCTGCCAGCATCTCCCACGTCAGGTAGGGTTGGGGGTGCGCGGCGGCGAGCTGACGTGTGGCGATATTGTTGGCGCGGTTGGCCTCGGCGGTTTCGACGAGTTCATCCACGCGCGCTTCAATGTCATCGACATCGTCCAGCAGGATGAGGGAGCCAGTCGGCAAGTGGTTCAACAGGCTGGCGCTGCCCCGCCCGATGAACGGCAGATAATGCTCAAGATGGGGAAAGGCCATGCCCTGCTCCAGCGCCTCGAGGTCGGCACGGTGGCTGGTCTGGTCGTCGTCCTCATCAGTCTGGCCTTGCAGCACTTCGCGCAGGTGGCGGGCAACTTGGCGCAGATGGAGCGGCAGGCCTTCGCGCGCGGGCACAATCGAGACGGCCTCAATGGGCTGGCGGGTGCGCTGAGTGGTGGGGTCGAACACTTTGAGCGTGTCGATCTCGTCGTCGAAGTAATCGACACGCACAGGGGCGTTCAGGTGGATGGGGTAGATATCGACAATGCCACCGCGCCGCGTGAACGTCCCCGGCTCGGCGCAGATCGACGCTGGCTCATAGCCTATGCCGGTGAGATGCGCAATGAGTTTCTCAGGGGCCATGCGCACGCCGCGTGCCAGCGTCAGCGTGTGGGTGCGCAGGTCGGCCGGCGTGATCGTCTTTTGCATCAGGGCACGTGCGGATGTGACCACAATCGGCGGCAGCGCGGCGGTGTCCGACGCTTGGAGCGCTGCCAGCGCTTGCAGCCGCTCGCGGATGACAACACGATCCCACGGCAGGCGGTCATAGAACGCGGGTGTTGGCTCTGCAAAGCGGAAGACGCGCTCATCGTTCCCAAGCCAGACGGGGAGCTGTTCAGTTACATTGTAGGCGCGGCGGCCCCGCGCGGTGATGTACACCAGCGGCGCGTCCCAGTCGTGCGCCAGCGCTGCCAGCAAGAATGGCCGCGCGCTGCGGATGACAGGGGCTGTCTGCGCCGCTGCTGCCGCCCGCAGCGATTGCAGCCACGCCGTGTAATCCGCGCTCTGGCGCAGCCAGTCGATCAACCCAGTGAGGTTCATAGTGGGAAATGCTCCATTGGCCTTCTCAGCACGTCATTATAGGCCTAGCTCAGGTAGAAGTAAGCGCAGTATTTGTCTTGCTGCACAAAAAATGTGTCTAGGATGTCGGGCAGTGGTTCGTCTGATTGAGCTGATGAAGCAGCAGGGCAATACACATACCAGAGCGGGCGGGGCATAGTGACAACGGCCTCTG
This sequence comes from Anaerolinea sp., assembly GCA_046719465.1. Classification (GTDB taxonomy): domain Bacteria; phylum Chloroflexota; class Anaerolineae; order Aggregatilineales; family Phototrophicaceae; genus JANWYT01. The sequence continues at coordinate 7,701 of JBDNCV010000049.1, read as the reverse complement.
GGGTCACTTGGGCTTGCATCGGAACGTCGAGGTAGTACAGCAGGGCGACAGAGATGCCGTCTACGTTGCTCAGGATGGGGTCTCGTGTGTGATTAAGAGCTTCCAGCGTTTGGCGGATGGTGTTGATACGCGGTTGATGGGGCAGCTGGTGCAAGCCGCCCACGTAGACGACATTCCACAATGGGATCACCAACAGCAATCCGACCACGAGGGGGCGCCATCGTGGTCGCCGCCACAGTGCGTCAACGGCCACAGCAGACAGCAGGGCCACACTGGGCACAAAAAAGATCTTGTAAAAATCGTGTTCTTGCGCGGCGTTGCGCAGGAGCAGGATGTAAACCAGCGGCATTAACCACAACGTCGCCGTTATCCATTGGGTAACGGTGCGTTCACGTCGAAGAAACCGGAAACCGACGACACTGAAGAAAACGACCCCCGGCGTGAGGTTCAAAACTAAATCGGCAATTTGGCGAGAGATAAATTCGCCCACAGTGAACTCAACCGGCGCTTCGTATCCCAGCGTGTCGCTGGTGCGCATCCCAAAAGCGGCGATCAAACGCTCAAACGCGCCCGGCGCGCCCCACTCGTAGTAGGCCAGCAGCCCAGCAATGGCGATAAGGGTGATGACACCCAACCCAACAACATGGAGAGTGCATCGCCACTGGGCGCGGCGAAGATGCCACACGAACGCCATCGCACCTAACATGCCAATGAGCATGACGCCACCCCACATCGACCAAGCTGCCGCCGTGCTCATGATCGCAAGCGCTGCCCAGCGGGCGGGTGTGGGCTGATGCAGCCAGTCGTACAGCACGTTGACAAACAAAAGGCCAATCATCAACGCGAGAGGCTCATGATTGGGCATGCGGCCAAAGTAGAGAATCATCGGGGTGAGCGCATACAGCGCCAACGCGAGCACCGCGCGCTGCGGCCCGATTAAGCGACGCGCCAGCGCGAAAAACCCCGCAGCGCTGAGCAGCGTCAAACAGGCCACTGTCCATCGCAGGGTCATTTCACGCAGGCCAATCACTTCAGCGCTCAGCCCAGACAGCCACACGATCAAAGGTGGATGATGAGTGTAGTAGCGTAACTCTTCCACGTTAGACACTGGCGCATAGTTCGTCACAGGGATCAGGCGCGTCCAAGCAAGGCCGTAGCGCTCATTGTTGCGCACGGCTGCGCTGATCCAAGCGCCGTTGGCGTCGTGATGACCAAACCACGGCGCGTTCAGCTGAATAGTGAGCGCTGCCCAAAGCCCAACAAGCACAGCAATGACTGGCCACCCATAAGGGGTATGACGATCGTTAGGCATATGATGCACGGTACATGTTCCTCAGGATGCGCGGCTGCGGCGGCGGAACAGCGGGCCGAGAAGCCAGCGACCCGCCCGCACCGCTCCACCGAGGGCGCGCGCGGGCAGCTCTGGCGGGGGCGGGTAGTGGATGGGGTACAGCGGCAGGTGGGCTTGCTCAAGGATGGCGTTGGCGGCGGCGATGCCGGTGGTGGCAGCGCGCTCCATCCAGAGGGAGGGGGTGTCGTGGCCGATCCAATCGCCGCATGCCCAGCAGCGGGGCCACGGTGTGCGCACGTGCAAGCTGTGCTGGTCAGGCACGCGGAAGCGGGTGTGCACTTTGCTGTTGCGCCGCACCGCGCCGTAGACGAACGCCCCACGCAGCATCGGGAAGGCCAGCTGCACATCCGACGCGGCCAGCGCCATCAAGTTAGGGTCGGGGAGGTTGGCGTGCTGATGCGAAGGGTAAAAATGCACCTCAATCGCGCTGCCGCCGGTGGCGGCATGCCACGCCGCATAATCAGGGTACAGGCGATGCAGCCAGAAGAAGTTATCGGGCGCGAAGTCACCGGTGAGCATGCCGCCCGGCGCTCCCTCTGGGGGGCTGGCGCTATACCACAAGCGGACAACTGCGCTGGCCACACTCTCGGGGAAGCGCAGACGCGCGGCCTCCGCTTGGGTGAAGGGGCTGGCGGTCAGCAGGCGCTGGGCGCCGCTGGGGTGCAGCGCGAGGATGAGGTGCGGCGCGCGGAAGGTGCGAGTGTGGCCGCGGTCGTCCTCCGCGACGACGTGCCAGCGTGCCCCGTCATGCTCAAGCCGAACGGCGGTCTGTCCTTGATGGAGCTGGCCGCCGCAGCGCGTGATGTGCTCCACAAGTGGCGCGATGACGCTTGTCCCGGCGTCTTGGGGGTAGTAGCTCATCGCCCAACTGTCGCGCCTCAGCAGGGTGTAGAAGCGCAGCGCAGCGATGAACGCCGCCAGCGAGTTCTCGTCCGCGGGCGCGGCCAGCAAATTGACCCCCAAGCCCTGAAACGTGGCCTTGAGGTTGGGCGTCCAGCCGTAGAAGAAGTGCTTCTGCGTCAAGCCGTCCCACGCTTTGCCCTCGCGGATGGGATCCACGCCGACCGTGAGCAGGATGCTGTTCAGCAGGCCCGGCAAGCTGAGGAAGTCCCACGGGCTGATGTTGGCCCAGATGGACGGCCTGAACAGCAGTTGTAGATAGTGAAACGGCGCGGGAATCCAGCGCGAACGGACGGCGTTCCCCGCCTCGAGGCGGCGCACCGTGCGCCCCCAGCGGTTGATCCACTCCTCGCCAGTGGAGGGTTGCAGTTGGGTTGTGGTGAAGCGCTCCAGCAGCGCGCGCAGGTTAAGATAGCCGCCCCAGACAGCGTGTACGCCGTGTTCATCGCGGAACTGCCACGTGCGCCCCTGATAATCGAAGGTGTGTGGGTCGCCGCCGGCTAGGCGTCCGCCTGCCCACCGCTGATCAGCATCGAGCAAGCGCACCGGGACGCCGCGCGCGGTGAGGTGGGCGGCTGCGCTGAGGCCAGCCAAACCCGCCCCGACGATGATCACCTCCTCAGCGGGTGAAGCTGCCATCGTTGAAGATGCCTGTGGGGTGGCAGCCGAGGCCTGCCGCTGCGGCGGCTCGCTCGAGGTCAACGAATGTCTGCCAGTGGCGATCATCTGGCTCGTAGAGGACAGCCTCAGCGAAGCCAGCCCGCACCAGTTCTAGGTTGACGAACGTTTCCCCGACATAAACATAGCGCAGCAGCCGGTCGAAGCGATCCGTGTTGGAGCGGTCGCGCACGAGGCCGACGGTCTGGCCCTCGACAAGGCGGCGGTTGAAAGCGGTGGCCTCTTGGAAGCATACTTCATCGCGTTCGGGCGTGTTGACGCCGACATAGCGCACACGCTGCACCACCCCGTTGATCTCTACGTCGATGGTGTCACCGTCGATGACGCGCGTGACGCGGCCTACCTCGTCGAAGCGCACGCTGCCGCTGCCGCTCGTGCTAACCTCAACGCCGAGGTTGCAAGCGCTCAAGATCAGGGCGCACGCCAGCAGCCATCCCCACAGTCGCTGTATCGTCATTTCATGCTCGCTGCGGTATCTTCGTGGACAGTTCATGAGCAATCATACCGAAAGAGACCGTGAGATGACAGTCAAGGCTTATGCAGCGCAGCGGGCAGGGACGACGTTGGAGCTGTGGGAGTACGATCCGCCGCCGCTCGGCCCGTTTGATGCGGAAATCGCCGTGACGCACTGCGGCCTCTGCCACAGCGATGTGCACATCATCAAAGGCGATTGGGGTGAAGCGTTCCCCGCTGTGCCGGGCCACGAGGTCATCGGGGAAGTGGTGGCAGTGGGCAGCGCGGCGGATCCGGCGCTGGTTGGGCAGCGGGTGGGTGTGGGCTGGCAGGCGGGGGCGTGCCTGTCGTGTGAGTTCTGCCTGCGCGGGGAGGAAAACCTGTGCGCGATGACGCGGCAGTCGTGTTTTAATGGGCACTTCGGCGGGTTTGCGCGCCGCTTCCGTGCGGACAGCCGCTTTTGCCACCCCATACCGCCCAGCATGAGCAGCGCGGACGCGGCCCCGCTGCTGTGCGCCGGGATCACAGTCTATGCGCCGCTCAAGCGTTACGCGCGGGCGGGCCATTGGCGCGTGGGTGTGGTGGGCATCGGCGGCTTAGGGCACTTGGCGGTCAAGTTTGCGCGGGCAATGGGGGCGGAGGTGACGGCCTTCACGACGAGCGCGGGCAAAGCTGATGAAGCAAAGGCGCTGGGGGCGCATCACGTGGTGGTGACGGGGGAAGTCAGCGCGCTGCGCCGCGCCCGTGCCAGCCTCGACTTTCTGCTGGTGACGGTCAACGCCTCGCTCGATTGGTTCAGCTATGCCAAGACGCTGCGGCCTAACGGGGTCATGTGCTTCGTCGGCGCGGCAGAGAACAACGTGGAGATTCCGGTTGGGGCGATCCTCGGCAAGCAGTGGGTGGTGACGGGCGGCAGCATCGGCGGGCGTGCCGACATGCGCGATATGCTGGCGTTTGCCGCGCTGCACAACATCACCGCGCAGATCGAAACCCTGCCGATGGAGGCAATCAACACCGCCATTCAGCGCTTACTCGCCAACGATGTGCGCTATCGCTTCGTGCTTACATGGTAGGCGAGCGGAGGCAGAGAACGGCGGGCGCTGGGGCTGTAAGCATGGCGCTGGGGCTTGAATGGCTTACAATAAGGGGCGTGACATCCCTTGGAGGTAACCGCATGAAACGCTGGTTTCTGTTATTCGTCTGTTTGATGACGGCCGTTCCGCTCGCGGCGCAGGATGACCGACTGCCGCGCGAGGCCGCACTGGCTGCCGCACAGCAGCGGCTGGGCACGCGCGCCCAAAGCTGGACGTACACGATCCTCGCGCCAACGACTTCCGCGACCCTCGGCTGTCCCTCTGCGCCTGCGGGCGATCTTGGGCGTCAGGTGATCCCGTATCGCTATGTGCTGAGCTATGCCACCGGGGATTATGTGGTGTATGCGTCCTCGGATGGGACGGTGGTGGTGCTGTGCGACGACAAGTTTAACCTGACGATTGACGTTCCGACGGCTGTGCCCGTGATGACGCAGCCTGCTTCCAGCGGCGACGGCTGCTTGCTAAGCGCGGCAGGGGCTTTCGCCAACGTGCGCGCCAACCCCTCGCGCGAGGCGACACAGGTCGCACAGATCTTCAGCGGTCAATCGTTTGTTGTGCTGGCTCAAAACAGCCGCCCTGATGATCGCTGGTACTTCATCTCGGCGGGTTGGGTGAGCGCAACGGTGGCCAATGTCACGGGGGCTGGGTGCGCTGCGCTGCCGGTCGATGATGGGCGCGTGGGCAGCGGCGCCGGCGTCACGCCTCCGACGACCGACACCAACATCGCGCAGACGCTGGCGCTGTATGCCTGCCCGCCGGGCTTCGAGGGCTACATGCCGCCGCGCTTGCAGATTGGCCCATCGACCGCTCGCGTGGGCAGCGGCGGCCTGCCCAACGTCATCCGCTCTCAGCCGATTGTGAACGACAGCATCGGCGCGCGCTTGGGGACGATTCAACCCAGCCGCACCATTGATCAGGTCATCAATGGCCCCGCGTGCAGCGGCGGCTATGTGTGGTGGTTGGTGCGTGTGGATAATGTGCAGGGCTGGACAGCCGAAAGTGACTTCAGCCAGCGGGCGTATTTCCTTGAGCCGCTGACGCAAGCTCCCGCGCCCACTGCAACCCCAGCTCCGGTTGGCGCGCTGGGGCGCGTGCTGGGGCAGGGTGTCGCCTTGCAGCAGCGAGACGACATCACTGGTGCGGCGCGCGTGGCGGTCAGCGCGGACGGCTTGTTCGCGTTGGTGTCTGGCCAGATCACGATTGGCGAAGGGCAGGCGATCTTCGTCGTCGCCGAGTACGCGCTCGATGCAGCCAGCCCGCGCTTTACTGATACCGGCATGGCGCTGCCCAGCGCCGTGACAGGCATCCAAACGCTGGCGGATGGCCGCGTGGCCGTGTCGGATCAAGCCAGCCTGTTCATCTTCCGCAAGCAGGGGAACGATTACCTGCAAGACTTGGTGATCCCTGATGTGATCGTCGATGAGGCGCTGCAAGGCTGGGCGCTCACGCGGGATGGGCGGCTGTTGGTCTCGTTCCAGCGTGGCGGCAGCGTCGAGGTCGTCATGCGTTCGACAGCATCGCCTGAGCCTTTGTGGATCGCCGAGCTGCCGTTCGAGGCGTTCAGGCTGGCGTTCAGCCCTGACCAGCGGAGCGTGGCCGCGTTTGGCTTCGACGGCGTGGTGATCCTTGACAGCATCACGGGCGTTCAGCAGGCCGTCCTCAGCAACGCGACGGAGCAGTTCGGGATGCTCGACTTCACCTTCGACCCGACCGACAGCAACCGCCTGCTGACGACGATCTGCAAGCGAGTTGACCCCACGCGCAGCCCAGCCCCTTGCGCCGCTGGCGAGGTGACGCTGTGGACGATCAACCCGACGAATATCTTGGGTGTGGTGGAGACGAACTCAGCCAACCCGCTGCACTTGGTCGTGACCTCAGATGCGAGCCTCATCTTGGTGGGGGATGCCGCTGGGCAGATCGTCGTGCTCGATGGCGGCGGCAACTTGGTGGAGGAAGTGCAGGTGACGGCCAGCCGCGATGAGGCCATTGTGGACATGGCGCTGAGCGCAGACAACCGCTCGCTTGTGCTGACGACGGGCAGCGGCCAGATCTTGTGGCTGCGGCTTACGCCCTAGCCGTCGAACAAGCGCAGCAGCTTCACCGCCACTTGCAAATTGGCGCGAGTGGCGGGGTCTTGCAAGCTGAGCTGACAAAGCTGCTCGATGCGCGTCAAACGGTAGTTGAGCGTGCTGCGGTGGATGTGCAGATGCTCCGCTGCCAGCACGCCGTTCCCGCCCGCGTCGAGGTAGGCCTCAAGCGTCTGCAGCAGCTCAGGCGAACGATCCTCGCGCAGGCGGCGGACGATGGGCACGAAGGGGTTGCTCGTCAGGCCGCGCGGCCCCGCGAGGTACAGCGTGTGCAAGTACCCAAGCTGGTCAAAGCGGAGAAGCGGCTCATGCGGGGCGATGCGCTGGCCGATGGCAAGGGCATCACGTGCCTGCTCATGCGCAGTCTTGACCTGCTCGCTGCCTTGCATGATCGCTGAGCAGCCCGCGCGCTGGCTTATGCGTTTTCGCCCGTTTTGCAGCCGCTCGACGATGCGCGCCAGCACGGCCTCGGTGCGATCATCTTCCTGTGCCAGCATTACGATCTGCCCGGCAAACTGGCCGACGACCACGCGCCACGCTTGCGTACTGGCGAGCTGGTTGATCTGGCGGTAGAGCGGTGTCAGCGCGGCGCCCTCCACGTCGATCACGAGCAGGCGATACGGCAGGCGCAAGTCCACGCCGTAGCGCAGCGATTGATCAATCAGGATCGTGTGGTGGACGTGATCCCCGGCGATCAATTGGCTAAGCAGGCTACCTTTGAGCGACGCCTCAGCAGCTTGGGCCGTTTCTTGGTAAAGAATCATCAGGGCGGCAATCGTAGCGCCGCTTTCGATGGCCAGCAGGTCAATCTCGCTCAAAGCGTGATCATCGGCGATGATCCACATGAAGCCGTAGATCATGCCGTGCACGACGACTGGCGCGAGCAAGCGCTCCATCTCAAGGCCGACATCGGCCATGACAGGAAGTTGCACGGGGCGCAGCGTCTGGCGGATCGTGGGCAGGTAGCCGCGTTCCTCCAGCGCTTGCACGAGGCGCGGGTCTGTCCGCCCATGAAGCTGAGTGTAGCGCCGCGCTTCGTCCACGTCGGCGATGTTGACCGTGGCGATGGCGTCGAAGGTGGCGGTTTCGATGCTGATGCTGTGGCGAACGAGCTGGGCAAGCTGCGCCGCCAGCTCGT